>JANMRY010000182.1:0-17940 GCA_031388695.1 Anaeromyxobacter sp.
CCAGGGTACGAAGGTGGGCGGCTTGGCTGCGCCGCCAGGGGATCGACGGCGCGCCGGGCGGTCAGTTGCTCCATGGCGCTGCTCGCAGGCGGCCTCGCGGCCCGACCGCCGGGCCCATGCGGCAGCGGCGCCTGCGCTCTCACGCCGAACCGACGGGCCCTCACAGTCACGGCGCGCCGTCGGTTCGGCGTTCGATGGCCCAGGCGCCGGCAGGGCGGGGCTGGCGCGCGAAGGCACGCTCGCCGAGCACGCCGACGAGGCAACGCCGCCGAGGCGCGCCCGGGTGCAGCGCCCCACTCCTCACACCCCGGTCGCGCGCCGAGGCCGACGAGTAATCGACCGCGAGCGCAGGCCGCGGGACGGAGCGGGACAGCCTGCCGCCCGCCGCCGCCGCCGAGCGGAAAGGCGCGCCGAACCGACGGCCCTCGGGCAAACGCCGTACACTTCCGCACGTCGCGCCGGCTATCGCGGATCGCGAACCCTGGTTAGATCGAAATCCGGCCCCCTGCGTTCACCTCGCCGGACCCCATCGGAGGAACCACCCATGACCCGCCACCTCGCCCTCGCGCTGCTCCTTTCCGCCCTCTCCCCGGAGCCGGCCGCCGCCGCCGACCTGGCCGCGACCTCGAAGGTCGACGCCGTCACCGTCTACCGCGGCTTTGCGCGGGTGACCCGGCTGGCCCGCGTCGAGCTGGCCACCGGCGAGACCCGGCTGCTGCTGCAGGGGCTCCCGGCCGGCCTCGACGACGACTCGGTCCGGGTCGAGGGGAAGGGGACCGCCCGGGCCCGGGTCGGCGGGGTGAGCGTCGAGCGGGTCACCCAGGCCGAGCTGGCGCTCCCCGAGGTGCGGTCCGCCGAGGGGCGGGTCGAGGCGCTGCAGGGGGAGGACCGGGCGCTCGAGGACAAGGTGGCCGCGGCCCGGGCCCGCGCCAAGTTCGCCGAGTCGCTGCGCGCCAGCTACTCGGAGGAGCGGAGCAAGAACCTGGCGGTGCGCGGCGTCAGCGCCAGGGAGTGGGCCGACCTGATGGCCTTCGTCGAGGCCCAGCTCGAGGCGGCCGCGGTCGACGGCCGGCGCGCCGAGGCCGGGCGACGCGAGCTGGCACGCAAGCTGGCGGCGGCTCGCGCCGAGCTGGAGAAGCTGCAGGCCAAGCGGAGCGGGACCAGCACCCAGCTCTCGGTCGAGCTCTCGGCCGAGCGCGGCGGGTCGCTCGAGGTGGCGGTCAGCTACCTGGTCGGGAGCGCCGACTGGCGGCCGGTCTGGGATGCCCGGCTCGAGCCCGAGAGCGGCGCCGTGGAGCTGGCCCTGCTCGGCGAGGTGACGCAGCGGACCGGGGAGGACTGGAGCGAGGCCCGGCTGGCGCTCTCCACCGCCGAGCCGGGGCGCGGGCTCCACGTGCCGGAGCTCGAGTCGCGCTGGCTGGAGCGGCTCCGCCCGCCGCCGCCGGCGCCGGGGCGCGGCGCCTCCCGCAAGGACTATCCGGCGGCGCTGGCCGCCCCCGCTCCGATGGAGGCGGCCCGCTCCAAGGCGGTCGAGCACCGGGAGGAGGAGGTGTATGACCTGGCGCCGGAGCAGGCCGAGGTGACCGAGGGGCTGCTGGCCGCCACCTGGACCACGCCGCGCCGCGAGACCATCGACGGCGCCGGCCGGCCCCGCACCGTGCCGCTGGCCCGGCACACGCTCAAGGGGACGGTGACCCGGCTCGCCTCGCCGCGCGGCGACCCGACCGCCTACCTCACCGCCACCGTCGCCAACGACACCGGCGTCCCGCTCATGCCCGGCCAGGCCCGCATCTCGCTCGGCGACGAGTTCGTGGGTCGCGCCCCGCTGGCGGCCACCCCGCCGGGCGGCGAGCTGAAGCTCTCCTTCGGCGCCGACCCGCGGCTCGAGCTGGAGCGCCGGGTGTTGGAGCGGCGCCACGAGACCGGCGGCATCTTCGGCGGCGACCACGTCTGGCGCTACCACGTCCGCACCACCGTCAAGAACCGCTACGCCGTGGCCACCACCCTGACGCTGCTCGACCTCGTGCCGGTCTCGCGTGACGAGGCGATCAAGGTGAAGGTGCTCGAGGGCTCCACGCCGGCCACCGGCGAGGATCCGCAGCGCCCCGGCGTGAAGCGCTGGGAGCTGAAGCTGGGGCCGAAGGAGACCCGGGTGGTCGAGCTGCGCTACGAGGTCCGCTACCCGAAGGACTTCCCCGTCCAGGGGCTGGAGTAGGACGCCCCCGAGCCGCGGCCCGCCCGCCCGGGGTGGGACCCGGAAGCCGGCTTGAAGCCGGAGGTCCCCCCGCTTAAGAGTCCCCTCGGCGCGCCGCCCCCATGGGCGGCGTGACCGAGGGGACATCGCGATGAAGCTTGGCACCAGGCAGTGGCTGTTCGCAGGGATCGGGATCCTCGCCGTGGTCGGGGTGCTGGTCGGGGTCAAGGCCGGCCAGATCGGCGCCATGATCTCGACCGGCAAGGCCTTCACGCCGCCGCCCGAGTCGGTCACCTCGGCGCCGGTCCAGTCGACCGAGTGGCAGCCGACCCACCCGGCCAGCGGCAGCGTGGTGGCGGTGCGCGGCGTCACCCTGGGGGCCGAGCTTCCCGGCACGGTGCGCGAGGTCGCCTTCGACTCGGGCGCCTCGGTCAAGCAGGGGGCGCTGCTGGTCCGGCTCGACACCACCTCCGAGGAGGCGGCCCTGGCCGGGGCGCGGGCCGACGCCACCCTGGCCCGCCTGGCGCTGGAGCGGGCCCGCAGCCTGCGCCAGTCGGACGTCAACTCGCAGGCCGATCTCGACGGCGCCGAGGCCCGGGGCGCCCAGGCCGCCGCCGCGGTGGCCGGGCTCGAGGCGGCCATCTCCAAGAAGACCATCCGCGCCCCCTTCGCCGGGCGCATCGCCATCCGGCAGGTCGAGGTCGGGCAGGTGGTGACCCCGGGGACGCCGATCGCCTCGCTCCAGTCGGTCGACCCGACCTTCGTCGACTTCTGGCTCCCCCAGCAGGCGCTGGCCACCTTGAAGGTGGGCCAGCGGGTCCGGCTCAGCAGCGACACCTACGCCGGGGCCAGCTGGGAGGGGCAGCTCGCCACCATCAACCCCGAGGTCGACGCCGCCACCCGCAACGTCCGGCTGCGCGCCACCTTCCCCAACGCCGACGGGCGGCTCCGGCCCGGCATGTTCGCCGGCGTCGAGGTGATCTCCGGTGAGCGCCAGGCGGTGCTGCTGGTGCCGGCCACGGCGGTGGTCTACGCCCCGTACGGCGACTCGGTCTTCGTGCTCGAGGCGGTGGCCGAGGCCGGCAAGCCGCCCGGCACCGTGGCCCGGCAGCGCTTCGTGCGGCTCGGCGAGCGGCGCGGCGACCTGGTGGCGGTGGTCTCCGGCCTGAAGGGCGGCGAGACCGTGGTCGGCAGCGGCGCCTTCAAGCTCCGCAACGGCGCCGCGGTGGTGGTGCGGGACGACCCGGCGCCGGGCGCCCAGCTCGACCCGAAGCCGGTCGACCGCTGACTTCGGAGAGAGGCCCGACATGCGCTTCACCGATCTCTTCATCAAGCGGCCCGTCATCGCGGTGGTGGTCAGCCTGGCCATCGTCATCGCCGGCCTGCAGGCCATCCGCTCGCTCAACGTGCGCCAGTACCCGCGCAGCGAGAACGCCGCCATCACCGTCACCACCGTCTACGTCGGCGCCAACGCCGAGCTGGTGCGCGGCTTCATCTCCACGCCGCTGGAGCGGGTCATCGCGGCCGCCGACGGCATCGACTACATCGAGTCGGAGAGCCGGCAGAACATCTCGGTGATCCGGGCCCGCCTGCGGCTCGACCAGGACGCCACCCGGGCCCTCGCCGAGATCAGCTCCAAGGTCGACCAGGTGCGCGGCGACCTGCCGCCCGAGGCCCAGGTCCCCATCCTCAACATCGAGTCGGCCGACAGCCAGTTCGCCTCGGCCTACCTGAGCTTCTCCTCCCAGTTCTTGAAGCAGAACGAGATCACCGACTACCTGGTCCGGGTGGTGCAGCCGCGCCTGACCGCCGTGGAGGGCGTGCAGCGGGCCGACGTGCTCGGGGCCCGCACCTTCGCCATGCGCATCTGGCTCAAGCCGGACCGGCTGGCGGCGCTCAACGTCAGCCCGGCCCAGGTGCGCCAGGCGCTGGCCGCCAACAACTACCTGGCGGCGGTCGGCCAGACCAAGGGGGCGCTGGTCCAGGTCAACCTCACCGCCAACACCGACCTGCGCTCGGTGAAGGAGTTCCAGCAGCTGGTGATCCGCGAGCAGGCCGGCTCGGTGGTGCGGCTCGGCGACGTCGCCGACGTGGTGCTGGGGGCCGAGGACTATGACACCTCGGTGGCCTTCTCCGGCCAGACCGCGGTCTTCATCGGCATCTGGGCCCTGCCCAACGCCAACTCGCTCGACGTCATCAAGCGGATCCGCGGCGAGATGGCCTCGATCCAGGCGGAGCTGCCCGAGCAGCTGCAGGCCCGCATCGCCTTCGACGGCACCACCTACATCCGCAGCGCCATCTCCGACGTGGTCCAGACCCTGGTGGAGACGCTGCTGATCGTGGTGCTGGTGATCTTCCTCTTCCTCGGCTCGCTGCGCTCGGTGCTGGTGCCGGTGGTGGCCATCCCGGTCTCGCTGATCGGCGCGGTCTTCCTGATGCAGCTGCTCGGCTTCACCGTCAACCTGCTGACGCTGCTGGCCATCGTGCTCTCGGTCGGGCTGGTGGTCGACGACGCCATCGTGGTGGTGGAGAACGTGGAGCGGAACATCCGGCTCGGGTTGAAGCCGGGCGAGGCGGCGCTGGTCGGCGCGCGAGAGCTGGTCGGGCCCATCGTGGCCATGACCATCACCCTGGCGGCCGTCTACGCCCCCATCGCCTTCCAGGGCGGCCTGACCGGCTCGCTCTTCCGCGAGTTCGCCCTGACCCTGGCCGGCGCCGTCGCCATCTCCGGCGTGGTGGCCTTGACCCTCTCGCCCATGATGTCGGCCAGGCTGCTCAAGGAGGGGCACGAGCCGAAGGGGCTGGCGCTGCTCCCCACCCGCGCCTTCGAGTGGCTCAAGGCCACCTACGCCCGCCACCTCGACGTCTCGCTCGGCATGCGCCCGGTCATCTACACGGCCTGGGCGGCGGTGGCGCTGCTGGCGCTGCTGATGTTCAGCCAGTCGCCCAAGGAGCTGGCCCCGGTGGAGGACCAGGGGGTGATCTTCGGCATCGTCAACACCCCGTCCGACGCGACGCTGGAGCGGGTGGTCGCCTCGACGACGGTGGTCAACAAGACCGTCATGGAGGTGCCGGAGGCGGCCTACACCTTCCAGGTGACCCTCCCCAGCGGCGGCTTCTGGGGCCTGGCGATGAAGCCCTGGGACCAGCGCGAGCGGAAGACCACCGAGATCCTGCCCGAGGTGAGCAGGAAGGTGGCGGCCATCCCCGGGATCCAGACCTTCCCGGTGCTCCCCCCGGCGCTCCCCGGCGGCGGCACCTTCCCGGTCGAGGTGGTGCTGGCCTCCACGGCCGAGTCGAGCGAGATCCTCGGGTTCGCCAAGCGGCTGCAGGAGAAGGCGGCCTCGAGCGGCCTCTTCGCCTTCCCGCCGCTCATCGACGTCAAGATCGACCAGCCGCAGTCGGAGATCGTGCTCGACCGCGAGAAGGTGGCGGCCATGGGGCTGAGCCTGCAGCAGGTCGGGCAGGACCTGGCGGCGGCGGTGGGCGGCAACTTCGTCAACCGCTTCTCGGTGGCGGGGCGCAGCTACAAGGTGATCCCGCAGCTGCTGCGCACCGACCGGCTCAACCCCGACCAGCTCAAGGACCTGCACGTCGCCGGGCCGGGCGGGAAGCTGATCGCGCTCTCCTCGATCGCCACCATCGAGGAGCACGTCACCCCGCGCTCGCTCAACCGCTTCCAGCAGCTCAACTCGGTCAAGCTGAGCGGCGTGGCCATCCGCCCGCTCGACGACGCCCTCAAGTTCCTCGAGGCCGAGGCGGCCGCCATCCTCCCGGCCGGCTACACGCTCGGCTACACCGGCGAGTCGCGCCAGCTGCGCAGCGAGGGGAACAAGTTCCTGCCGGCCTTCCTGCTGGCGCTGGTGCTGATCTTCCTGGTGCTGGCCGCCCAGTTCAACAGCTTCCGCGACCCGCTGGTGATCCTGGCCGGCTCGGTGCCGCTGGCCATGTTCGGGGCCCTGGCCTTCACCTTCCTGAAGATGCCCAACCCCAACCTGCCGTTCTTCACCGACGGCTGGACCACCACGCTCAACATCTACTCGCAGGTCGGGCTGGTGACGCTGGTGGGGCTGGTGGCCAAGAACGGCATCCTCATCGTCGAGTTCGCCAACCGGCTGCAGGAGCAGGGGGTGGGCAAGGTCGAGGCGGTCCGCGAGGCGGCGGTGACCCGGCTGCGCCCCATCCTCATGACCAGCGTGGCCACCGTCTGCGGCCACTTCCCGCTCACCCTGGTGACCGGCCCCGGTGCGGCGGCCCGCAACAGCATCGGCCTGGTGCTGGTGGGCGGCATGGTGATCGGCACCGCCTTCACGCTCTTCTTCGTGCCGGCCATCTACGTGCTGATCGCCCGCGACCACCGGGCCACCGCCAAGGTGGAGGCCGAGGCGCCCGAGGTGCTGGCCGGGTAGGGTCAGCAGCCGGCCGTCGGTGACCAGGAAGTTGGTGGCGGCAGATGCGGCGATCCTACCGGCGGCGGCGGACCCTCTGCTACACTGCGCGCCCCAATGAACGACCGTTTCTTCATCGCGGCGATGCGGGCCGTCCCCAAGAACGCCCTCTCCAGGCTGGTCGGCCGGCTCACCGACCTGCCGCTGCCGGGGCGCCTGCTCCGCCCCGCGATGCGCGGCTTCGCCAGCGCCTACGACATCGACCTCGCCGCCAGCCCGCCGCTCGAGACCTACCCGACCTTCGGCCAGTTCTTCGCCCGCCCGCTGCTGCCCGGCCTGCGCCCGGTGGCGCCCGGCGAGCGGGTGGTGGTCTCGCCGGTCGACGCCCGGGTCTCCGAGGCCGGGCTGGCCAGCGGCGGCCGCTTGGTCCAGGCCAAGGGGATCGACTACACGGTGGCGGCGCTGCTGGGCGACGCCGAGCTGGGGCGCCGCTTCGACGGGGGCGCCTGGACCACGCTCTACCTCTCGCCGCAGGACTACCACCGCATCCACTTCCCGCTCGGCGGGGCGATCACCGGGTGGCGCTACATCCCCGGCCAGCTCTGGCCGGTCAACGCCGCCTCGGTCGGAAACGTGCCCGGCCTCTTCACCGTCAACGAGCGGCTGGTGACGCTGCTCGACTCGCCGCTCGGCCTCACGGCCATCGTGGCGGTCGGGGCCACCGTGGTCGGGCGGGTGCGAGCCGCCTACGACGTGGCGGTGCCGCTCACCGACCAGCCCGGGGCCAGCGCCATCCAGCGCGGCGACTACGCGCCGCCGCGGCCGGTCGAGAAGGGGGCCGAGCTGGGGGCCTTCGAGATGGGCTCGACCGTCATCCTGGTCTTCGAGCCGGGACGGGTCCGGCTCTCGCCGAGACTCCAGCCCGGGGCCCGGGTCCGGGTCGGCGAGGCCATCGGCGAGGCCGCGGACGCGGCCGGGGCGCCGGCGTGAGCGCCCGGATCAACGCGGTCAAGGGGATGAACGACCTGCTGCCGGGCGCGGTGGGGCGCTGGCAGGAGCTGGAGGCGCTGGCGCGCGAGGTCTTCGCCCTCTACGGCTACCGCGAGGTCCGCACCCCGGTGGTCGAGCCGGCCGCGCTCTACTCGCGCGGGGTCGGCGAGCAGACCGACATCGTCAGCAAGGAGATGTACGTCTTCGAGGACAAGGGCGAGGACCGGCTGGCGCTCCGCCCCGAGGGGACGGCCGGCACCATCCGCGCCTTCATCGAGCACGGCGCCTACGTCGACGGCCCGCAGAAGTGGTTCTACATGGGCCCCATGTTCCGGCGCGAGCGGCCGCAGAAGGGGCGCTACCGCCAGTTCCACCAGATCGGCGTGGAGGCCTTCGGCGTCGCCGAGCCGGCGCTCGACGCCGAGCAGATCGCCATGGTGGAGGACTGGCTCTCGCGGCTCGGGGTCAAGACCACGCTCAAGCTCAACTCGGTGGGCGACCCGGCCTGCCGCCCCGCCTACCTGGCCGAGCTGACCGCCTGGCTCACCGGGCGGGCCGGGAGCCTCTGCGCCGACTGCCGCGAGCGGACCGGCAAGAACCCGCTGCGGGTGCTCGACTGCAAGGTGCCGACCTGCCAGCCGGTGCTGCAGCAGGCCCCCCGCCTGCTGGAGCGGCTCTGCCAGCCCTGCCGGGATCACTTCGCCGCGGTCCGGTCCGGGCTCGACGCCCTCGGGGTGGCCTACGTGGTCGAGCCGCGGCTGGTGCGCGGCCTCGACTACTACGTCCGCACCGCCTACGAGTTCACCAGCGACGCGCTCGGCGCCCAGTCGGCGGTGGCCGGCGGCGGGCGCTACGACGGCCTGGTGGAGACGCTGGGCGGGCCGCCCACCCCCGGCATCGGGTTCGCGCTCGGGGCCGAGCGGCTGGCGCTGATCCTCGAGGCGCTGGGTCGCCCCATCCCGTCGCGCCGGCCGGTGGTCTTCCTGGTCTCGGCCGACGAGGCCGGGGCGGCGGCGGCGCTCCGGCTCTCCTCCGAGCTGCGCAAGGCCGGGGTGGCCTGCGACCTCGACGCCCGCGGCGGCAAGCTGGCGCGACAGTTCAAGCAGGCCGAGCGGGTCGAGGCCCGCTTCGCGCTGGTGCTCGGCGGCGCCGAGCTGGCGGCCGGCGAGGGCAAGCTGAAGGACCTGGCGACGCGCCAGGAGACCCCGGTGAAGCTGGCAAACCTGGCGACACGCTTGAGAGAGGTGGCGACGTGATGCAGTGGACCGTGACCCGGGCGCTGGCGTTGCTGGTGGGCGTTGCGCTCTCGACGCAGGCGCTGGCCCAGGCCGAGGAGGCGGTGGTCGGCGCGGCCGCCCCCGGCTTCTCCGGCAAGGTGATCAACCCCGAGGCGGCCGGCCTGAGCTGGCTCTCGCTGCAGGCGCTGGCCGGACCCGAGCCGGAGGACGCCAGCTCCAAGGTGGTGCTGGTCAGCTTCTTCGCCTCCTGGTGCGCCCCCTGCAAGAAGGAGCTGCCGCTGCTGGTCGATCTCGACAAGCGCTACCGCTCGCTCGGGCTGCGGGTGGTCGGCGTCAGCATCGACAAGGAGGAGGCCGGCATCGCCGCCGCCAAGCGGATGGTCAGCGACCACCGCGCCGCCTACCCGGTCATCTCCGACCGCTTCAACTTCCTGGCGCGCCGCTACCTGGGCGACCAGGCGCCGCTCCCCTCGGTCTTCCTGATCCGCCGCGACGGCACCATCCTCTCGGTGGAGCGCGGCTACACCAAGGACGCCAGCGCCTTCCTCAAGGCCCAGGTCGAGGAGGCGCTGGGCGTGAAGCGGTCGACCGCGTCGGCGGGCTCCAAGGTCCAGTGATCCTGGTGCTGGCCGGGCCGACCGGCTCGGGAAAGACGGCGCTGGCCATCGAGCTGGCCGGGCGGCTCGGCGCCGAGATCGTCGGCGCCGACTCGCAGCAGCTCTACCGCCGCCTCGACGTCGGCACCGCCAAGCCGACGCCGGCCGAGCGGGCCGCCGTGCCCCACCACCTCATCGACGTGGCCGAGCCGGGGGAGGGGATGGACGCGGCCCGCTACGTGGCCCTCGCCGACGCCGCCATCGCCGGGATCGCCGCCCGGGGAAGGCTGCCGCTGCTGGTGGGCGGCACCGGGCTCTACCTGCGGGCCCTGCTCCACGGCGTGGTCGAGGCCCCGGGGCGCGACCCGGCGCTGCGGGCCAGGCTGGAGGCCGAGGCGGCGGCGCTGGGGCGACCGGCGCTCCACGCCCGGCTGGCGGCCGTCGACCCGGCGGCGGCGGCGCGCATCCTCCCCAACGATCTGGTCCGCGTCGTCCGGGCGCTCGAGATCGCCGCCGGGGGGCGGACCCAGTCGGAGCTGCACGCCGCCCACGCCTTCCGGCCGCAGCGCCACCGGGCCCTGCTGCTGGCGCTCGACCCGCCGCGCCCCTGGCTCGACGCCCGGCTCGACGCCCGCGTCGAGGCGATCTTCGCCGGTGGGATCCTCGACGAGGCCCGCTGGCTGCTCACGCGGTACGGCGCGGCGCCGCCGCCGAAGCTCCCCATCGGCTACCTCGAGGCGGTCGAGGTGGTGCGGGGGACGCTGCCGCTCGCCGAGGCGATAGCCCGGGTCCAGGCGGCCCACCGGCAGTACGCCCGGCGGCAGCTGACCTGGCTGCGGCGGGAGCCCGGTGTCGAGTGGCTCACTCCGCCGGTCGACGCCGCCGCCCTAGCGCGCCGCGTCACCGAGGCGGCCGCGGCATCGTGACTCATTCGGGGTCCATGATATAAGGCGCACGTGCTCAAGCCCACGTTCGCCCTCGACTTCGAGCGGCCGCTGATGGCGCTGCAGTCCAAGATCGGGGAGCTCAAGGAGCTCTCCGGCGGCGCCAAGGTCGACTTCTCCGACGAGATCCTCAAGCTGGAGCGGAAGGCCCGCAAGCTCCAGGCCGAGATCTTCAGCGACCTGACCCCCTGGCAGATCGTCCAGCTGGCTCGGCATCCCAACCGGCCCTACACGCTCGACTACCTCAAGGCCCTCTTCACCGACTTCGTGGAGATCGAGGGCGACCGGCGCTTCGCGGCCGACCGCGCCATCGTCTCCGGCTTCGCCCGCTTCGACGGGGCGCCGGTGCTGGTGATGGGCCACCAGAAGGGGCGCAGCACCAAGGAGAACATGGTGCGCAACTTCGGCATGCCCCGCCCCGAGGGCTACCGCAAGGCGCGCCGGCTCTTCGACCTGGCCGAGCGGTTCCGGCTGCCGGTCCTGATCTTCATCGACACCCCGGGCGCCTACCCGGGCATCGGCGCCGAGGAGCGCGGCCAGGCCGAGGCGATCGCCGTCAACCTCGAGGTGATGTCGGGGCTCTCGGTGCCGACCATCTCCACGGTGATCGGCGAGGGGGCCTCCGGCGGGGCGCTGGGGCTCGGCGTCACCAGCCGCATCCTCATGCTGCAGTACGCCTGGTACAACGTCATCTCGCCGGAGAGCTGCAGCTCGATCCTCTACCGCGACGCCGGGCAGGCCAAGAAGAGCGCCGAGGGGCTCAAGCTGACCGCCAAGGATCTCGCCGGCTTCGGGATCACCGACGAGACCGTGCAGGAGCCGCTCGGCGGCGCCCACCGCGATCACGCCCTGGCGGCCCGCTACGTCGGCGAGGCGGTCCGCCGCCACCTGGCCCAGCTCAAGCAGCTCTCCCCCGAGCAGATCGTGGCCGACCGGTACCGGAAGTACCGGGCCATCGGCGTCTACACCTCGGACGAGTAGGGCGGCGACGGAGGGGCGTGTTAAAACCGGGCCCAGTCATGGCCCTCGTCCCTCCCAACGTCGCCTCCCTGACCCCGTACGTCCCCGGCAAGCCCATCGAGGAGGTCGAGCGCGAGCTCGGCATCACCGGGGTGGCCAAGCTCGCCTCCAACGAGAACGCCCTCGGCCCGTCGCCCAGGGCCCTGGCGGCGGCCCGGGAGGCGGCCGGCAAGGTCCACCTCTACCCGGACGGCTCGGCCTACCTGCTGCGCAACGCGCTGGCGGCCCACCTCGGCGTCACCCCCGAGGAGGTCTTCGTCGGCAACGGCTCCAACGAGCTGATCGAGCTGCTGGTCCGCACCTTCGTGCTCGACGGCGAGGAGGTGCTCACCTCGGCGCAGAGCTTCGTCGCCTACCGGCTCGCCACCCAGGCCCACGGCCGCACCCTGGTCGAGGCGCCCATGAAGGCGCGCTTCCACTACGACCTGGAGGGGCTCAAGGCCCGGGCCAACTCGCGCACCAAGGTGGTCTTCCTCGCCAACCCGGACAACCCGACCGGCACCTGGTTCACCGAGCGCGAGCTGGTCCCCTTCCTCGACGCCATGCCCAAGTCGACGCTGGTGGTGCTCGACGAGGCCTACGTCGAGTTCGTCGACGCCCCCGGCTTCCAGGACGCCCTGGCGCTGCGCAAGCGCTACCCGAACCTGGTGGTGCTGCGCACCTTCTCCAAGATCTACGGCCTGGCCGGGCTGCGGCTCGGCTACGGCCTGGCCCGCCCCGAGCTGGTCGGCTTCCTCGACCGGGTCCGCGCCCCCTTCAACACCAGCCTGGTGGCCCAGGCGGCCGGGGTGGCGGCGCTCTCCGACACCGCGCACGTCGAGGCGACGCTGAAGCTGGTCCGCGAGGAGCGGCCGAAGCTGGAGGCCGGCCTGAAGGCGCTCGGCGCCACCGTGGTCCCGTCGCAGGGCAACTTCCTGATGGCCGACTTCCCCGGCAAGGTCGGCAAGGAGCTCTTCGAGAAGTTGCTGCGAGAAGGCGTGGTGGTCCGCCCGGTCGGCGGCTACGGCTTCCACTCGGCGCTCCGCTTCACGGTCGGGCTGCCGGCCGAGAACGCCCGGCTGCTGGCGGCGCTGGGCCGGGTGCTGGCCCCGTGAGTGGCCGCCCCTTCATCGTCGCCATCGACGGGCCGGCCGGCGCCGGCAAGTCGAGCGCCTCGCGCCTGCTCGCCGACCGGCTCGGCTTCGCGCTGGTCGACACCGGGGCCATCTACCGGACCGTGGCGCTGGCGGCCAGCCGCCAGGGGATCGCCTTCGACGACGACGCCCGGCTGGCGGCGCTGATGCCGACCCTGCTGATCCGCTTCGCCCCCCCGGCCGCGCCCGGCGGCGCCCAGCAGGTGCTGCTGCAGGGCGAGGACGTCTCCCAGGCCATCCGCACCCCGCCCATGTCGCTGGGGGCGAGCGCCGTCTCGGCGCGCCCGGTGGTCCGCGACGGCCTGCTCGAGCTGCAGCGGCGGCTCGCCCTGGCGCCGGAGAACCGCGGCGCGGTGCTGGAGGGGCGCGACATCGGCACGGTGGTCTTCCCCGACGCCGACCTGAAGATCTTCCTGACCGCCTCGGAGCCCCAGCGGGCCCAGCGGCGCTTCGCCGAGCTGCAGCAGAAGGGCGACCCCTCCACGCTGGAGCAGGTGCTGGAGGACCAGCGCCGGCGCGACAAGAACGACAGCGAGCGGGCCGTGGCGCCGCTCAAGCCGGCCGCCGACGCCCGCGTCCTCGACTCCTCCGAGCTCGACCTGGCCTGGGTGGTGGCGGCGCTGGCCGGCGAGGTCGAGGCCCGGCTGACGGCCCGGGGCGCCAGGAAGTGAGCGAGCCGTCGGGCAGCGCCCGCCAGTGCGGGACCTGCCGGCTCTGGCGCCACCTGGCCGACGACGAGCGCGGCCCGGTCGGCCCCTGCCGGCTGCTGGTCCGGATCGGCGACCTGCCGGCCAGCGCGCCACCCTGCGAGCGCTACCTGGCCCGGGACGCGGCGGTGCCGAGCGCCCTGCCGCCCGAGCCGGAGCGGCCGCGGCGCGCCCCCCAGGTCCGCCCGGTGCTGGTCCACCGCCCCGGTGATCCTCACCCGGTCACCACCTACGTCCCCGTGGCCCGGCCGTCGCCGGCCGCCACCCCGCTGCCCGAGGAGCTGACCGACATGACCCGCGAAGAGTTCGCCCAGGCCATCCGCGACGTGCTGCAGGAGGAGACCGCCGAGGTCCGGCTCGCCAACAAGTGGGAGGGGGGCAGCATCGTGCTCAAGCCGGGCGACCCGGCGGCGCAGTCGAAGGAGATCCCGCTCGACGCCCTGCTCCACAAGGTGGTGATGATCCGCGACCGGCTGCGCGTGCTCGAGGCCAAGCTCAACGCCCACGAGAAGCTGAGCGACGCCGAGAAGGTCGACCTGCAGCAGTACGTGACCCGCTGCTACGGCTCGCTCACCACCTTCAACGTGCTCTTCAGGGATGAAAAAGATCGTTTCGTGGGCGACCGGGGCGACAAGTAGGCGGCGGTTGTGATGCGGCGCCGAGGCGTTATAAGTACCGGCAGGGTGAACGAATGGACGTGAAGATCGCTCGCACCGCCGGCTTCTGCTGGGGGGTGCGCCGCACCGTCGACCAGGTGATGCAGGTGGCCGACCAGGGGGTCGGCCAGGTGGTGACGCTCGGCCCGATCATCCACAACCCCCAGGCGGTCGCCCGCATGCGCGACAAGGGGGTGGGCACGGTCAACGCCATCTCAGAGGTCGAGGCCGGGACCACCGTGGTGGTCCGCACCCACGGGGCGGTCAAGACCGAGCTCGAGGCGGCCGAGGCCCGCGGGCTGACCGTGGTCGACGGCACCTGCCCCTACGTCAAGTACCCGCAGGCCATGGCGCAGCGGCTCTCCCGGCAGGGCTACCACCTGGTGATCGTCGGCGACGCCAACCACGCCGAGGTGAAGGGCGTCATGTCATACGCCGAGGGGCCCTGCACGGTGGTCAGGCCGGGCGGCGCGGTGCCGGCGCTCAAGGACAAGAAGGTGGCGGTCATCGCCCAGACCACCTGCATCGGCGCCGACTTCGAGCGGCTGGTCGGGGCCCTGGCGCTGCGCCACAAGGAGGTCCGGGCCGTCAACACCATCTGCAACGACACCGAGGAGCGCCAGGCCGACGCCAGGTCGCTGGCGGCCGAGGTCGACGCGGTGGTGGTGGTGGGGGGGAAGAACTCGGCCAACACCCGCCACCTCGCCGAGATCTGCCGGGCCATCCAACCCCGCACCTGGCACGTCGAGACCGAGGCCGAGCTCTGCGCCGAGTGGTTCGATGGCTGCAGGGTGGTGGGGCTCTCGGCCGGCGCCTCGACGCCCGACTGGGTGGTCGACGGGGTGGCCACCTGGCTGCGCGGCCTGGAGGGCCAGCCGGTCGGCGCCGCCTGACCCCATCGCCCGGCCCGAGGGCAGCGCCGGCCTACTCCCCCCTATTGACGGGCCATTTTCGGGCGTGTAGCTTGCGCCCTCTTTGATGGTGCCGGGGTGTCCCCGGTGCCCGTCGCAGGCCTCGATCCCCAGGCCTTAGCGGCGTGATTCCCAACCAGGGGCAATACGCAGCGGCGTCGACCCGGCACACACCTTCGGTCGTCGCCCTCCGAGAAAAGCCAGAGCCCAATCGCATGGAGATTCAGACCGCCGGTACGCCCGAAGTCGAAGTCGAAGATTTTGCCGCGATGTTCGCCGAGAGCGAGGCCAACCAGGGCCCGGTCGAGGAGGGCAAGGTCGTCGGCGGAACCGTCATCCAGCTGACCAAGGACTACGCGGTCATCGACATCGGCTACAAGTCGGAAGGCCAGGTCTCGATGAGCGAGTTCGCTCCGGGCCCGGACGGCCAGCCCGGCGTGAAGATCGGTGACAAGATCGAGGTTCTCGTCGAGTCGCGCGAGAACGACACCGGCATGGTCGTCCTCTCCAAGGAGAAGGCCGACAAGATGCGGATCTGGGACGAGATCTCGGCCGCGTGCGAGCGCGACGAGCTCGTCGAGGGCATCATCGTCGGGCGCGTCAAGGGCGGCCTCTCGGTCGACATCGGCGTCAAGGCGTTCCTCCCCGGCAGCCAGGTCGACATCCGGCCGGTCCGCAACCTGGACAAGCTGATCGGCGAGAAGTTCAAGTTCAAGGTCATCAAGTTCAACAAGAAGCGCGGGAACATCGTCCTGTCGCGCCGCGTGCTGCTCGAGAAGGAGCGCGAGGAGCTCAAGAAGGAGACCCTCAAGAACCTCAAGGAGGGTGCGGTCCTCAAGGGCGTGGTCAAGAACCTCACCGACTACGGTGCGTTCATCGACCTCGGCGGCATCGATGGCCTGCTGCACGTGACCGACATGTCCTGGGGCCGCATCGGCCACCCGAGCGAGATGTTCGAGGTCGGGCAAGAGGTCAAGGTCGTGGTCCTCAAGTTCGACCCGGCCACCGAGCGCGTCAGCCTCGGCCTCAAGCAGATCCAGGAGGATCCGTGGCACCGCGCCGACGAGAAGTACCCGGTCGGCACGCGGGTCAAGGGCAAGGTGGTCAGCCTCACCGACTACGGCGCGTTCATCGAGCTGGAGCAGGGCGTCGAAGGCCTGGTCCACGTCTCCGAGATGAGCTGGACCAAGCGGGTCAAGCACCCGTCGAAGCTGGTCAACCAGGCCGAGCTGGTCGAGGCCGTGGTGCTCGACATCGACCCGAAGGCCAAGCGCATCAGCCTGGGCATGAAGCAGATCGAGGCCAACCCCTGGACCCTGCTCGAGGACAAGTACCCCATCGGCTCGGTCATCCGCGGCGAGGTCCGCAACGTCACCGACTTCGGCATCTTCGTCGGCGTCGAGGAGGGCATCGACGGCCTGGTGCACGTCTCCGACATCTCCTGGACCGAGCGGATCAAGCACCCGGGCGAGAAGTTCAAGAAGGGTGACGTGGTCGAGGCGGTGGTGCTCAACATCGACGTCGAGAACGAGCGCTTCAGCCTCGGCATCAAGCAGATCGCCGCCGACCCGTGGACCACGCTGACCGAGCGGCACCCGGTCGGCTCGCGCGTCAAGGGCAAGGTCACCAAGGTCACCGACTTCGGCGCCTTCGTCGAGGTCGAGCCGGGCATCGAGGGGCTGGTCCACGTCTCCGAGATGAAGGACGAGCGCGTCGAGAACCCCCGCGACGTGGTCAAGGAGGGCGACGAGATCGAGGTCAAGGTCATCGACATGGACCTGCAGGAGCGCAAGGTGGCGCTCTCGATCAAGGCGCTCAACCGCGACGGCGGCGAGGAGGACTACCGCGAGTACCTGCGGCGCCAGGGTGACGGCCGCGCGCGGCTCGGCGACCTGATGGAGAAGTTCAACCGGCGCAAGTAGCCGGCCTCCCCGCTCTCGGCGGGGAAGGGACGTACCCGGGGGCGGACCGCGCGAGCGGCCCGCCCTCTCCATTGGGGAGCCCGGGCGGCCCGGTGAACCCGCCTGGTGAGGAGGGGCGCTCTATTGCGGCTCGACGCGGCGCGTGATTACCTCGCCTCCGCATGGACCCACGCGACCCGACCGAACCGCTCCCGACCGTCCCAGTCGATCCCCAGCCGGCCACGCCGGCCCAGCCGCCGCCGCTGGCGACCCAGCCGGCCGCCGCCTGGGGCGGGCCGCCGCCCGGACCGCCGGGGTGGGGTGCGCCGCCGCCGGGCTGGGGCTCTCCCCCGGGCTGGGGCCAGGCCCCGCCGCCGGTGTCGCCGCCGCCGCCGCCGCGCCGCGACCGGCTCGCCACCTGGGTGGTCGGCTCAATCTTCGGCGGCCTCTTCCTGGTCTTCTTCGGCTTCCTGGCGCTCGCCTACGGCGTCGTCAAGGGCGAGACCCCGCACCTCTCCAGCGGCCCGCGCATCGGCGTGGTCGAGGTCAAGGGGGCCATCGGCACCGGCCCCGGCGGCGTCGACGCCGAGCGGACCATGAAGCAGCTGCGCCGCTTCGCCGAGGACGCCTCGATCAAGGCCATCCTGGTGCGCATCGACTCGCCCGGCGGCGCGGTGGCACCGTCGCAGGAGATCTACGAGGAGGTCCGCAAGGTCGACAAGAAGAAGCCGGTCATCTGCTCGCTCGGAAACATCGCCGCCTCGGGCGGCTTCTACGTGGCGGTCGGCTGCCGCAAGATCGTGGCCGAGCCTGGCACGCTGACCGGGTCGATCGGCGTCATCAGCCAGTTCGTCAACGCCCAGGGGCTGGTGGCCCGCTTCGACCTCAAGTTCGAGACCATCAAGAGCGGCGCGCTCAAGGACATGGGCAGCCCCTTCCGCGAGATGGCGCCCGAGGAGCGGGCGTACTGGCAGTCGACCACCAACGCCATCTACGAGCAGTTCCTCGGCGCCGTCGCCGAGGGGCGCCGCCAGCCGGTCGCCAAGCTCCGCCCGGTGGCCGACGGCCGGGTCATCACCGGCGAGGACGCCCTGAAGCTGGGGCTGGTCGACGAGCTGGGCAACTTCTACGGCGCCGTCGACCTCGCCATGAAGGAGGCCGGCGCCAGCGGCGAGCCGTCGCTGGTCTACCCGCCCGAGGACGGGGCCCGCTTCTTCGAGCAGCTGGTGAGCGGCGGCGCCCGGGCCGCGGCCAGGGCCATC
>JANMRY010000033.1:0-2135 GCA_031388695.1 Anaeromyxobacter sp.
CTCGAGTTCAACATCGAGATCGGCGGCGGCCTCGGGCCGCTGGCCGGCAAGGTCTGGCGCATCGGCCTGATGGGCGAGTCCTCGCGCCAGGACAGCGTGGTCGCGGTGCTCTCCGCCCTCGAGGTGGTCTTGAAGCGGGCCGGCATGGTGCAGCGGCCTGGCGCCGCCGTGTCCGCAGCCCTGGAGGTCTACGCCGCATAGCCGCTGACGCCGCGGGCCGTGACCCGCCTGGAGCCGTGCATGTCCGTTCAGCTCGTGGACGCCGAGACCAGGGAGCTCGCCCGGCAACTGGCCGCGGTGGTGGGCCAGGTCAACTGCATCTCCGACCCGGCCGGGCTCTCGGTCTACGAGTGCGACGGGCTCTCCCACGGCCGGGTGCGGCCACGGCTGGTGGTCTTGCCGGGCTCCACCGCGGAGGTGGTGCAGGTCGTCCAGGTGGCACGCGCCGCCGGCATCCCCGTCGTCCCCCGCGGCTCCGGCACGGGCCTCTCCGGGGGGGCTCGCCCCACGCCGGGGTGCGTGGTGGTGGCGCTCTCCCGCATGCACCGGGTGCTCGAGGTCAACCTCGAGGACGGCTGGGTCCGCCTCGAGCCGGGCGTCTTCAACCTCGACGTCACCCGCGCCGTCCAGGGGAACGGCTGGTACTACGCCCCCGACCCCTCCTCCCAGTCGATCTGTTCGATCGGCGGCAACGTGGCCGAGAACTCCGGCGGGGCTCACTGCCTCAAGTACGGCTTCACGGTGAACCACGTCCTCGCGGCCCGGGTGGTGATCGACGGTGGCGAGGTGGTGGACCTGGGCGGCGCCTCGCCGGACACTCCCGGCTACGACCTGCTGGCCGCGCTGGTGGGGAGCGAGGGGACGCTCGGCATCGTCACCGAGGTCACCCTGCGGCTCCTTCGCAAGCCGGAGGCCACCCGCACCTTCCTGGCCACCTTCCCCTCCTCCGACGAGGCCGGCGAGGCGGTCTCGGGGATCATCGCCGCCGGGATCCTGCCGGCCGCCATCGAGATGATGGACACGCTCGCCATCCAGGCGGCCAAGGCCGCCACCGGCCTCGACTGGCCCGAGGTCGGCTCGATCCTCCTGATGGACGTCGACGGACCGCTCGCCGAGGTCGAGCACACCTCGGCCAGCGCCATCGAGATCGCCCGGCGCTCCGGGGCCATCGAGGTGAGCGTGCCGCGCGACGAGGCCGAGCGGCAGCTGATGTGGAAGGGGCGCAAGAGCGCCTTCGCCGCGGTGGGCCGCATCAGCCCCAACTACATGGTCGAGGACGGCGTCATCCCGCGCTCCGAGATCGCCCGGGTGCTGCGCGAGATCGGCCGCATGGCCGCCGAGGCCGGGCTGCGGGTGGCCAACGTCTTCCACGCCGGCGACGGCAACCTCCACCCGCTGGTCCTCTACGACGCGCGCAACCCGGGCGAGGAGGAGAAGGCCACGAAGCTGGGCGGCGACATCCTGAGGCTCTGCGTCCGGCTGGGCGGCTCCATCACCGGGGAGCACGGCGTGGGCGCCGAGAAGGCGGCCTACATGGCCGACATGTTCACCCCGGCCGACCTCGAGACCATGGCGCTGGTCCGCTGCGCCTTCGACCCGGACCTGCGCTTCAACCCGGACAAGGTCTTCCCCACGCCCCGCCTCTGCGGTGAGCGGCCCGGCCCCTACCGTCCTCACCCGGCCGAGGTGGCCGGGCTCGTGGAGCGCTGGTGAAGGGGGCACGCCAGCCCCTCGCGGAGGACGCCATCCTGGGCGTGGCCCCGCGCATGGTGGTCGAGCCGGCCTCGGTGGAGGAGGCGGCCGAGGCGATGCAGGCCTGCGCCCGCGATCGGCTCCGCGTCGTCTTCGTCGGCGGGGGGACCGACCTCGGCGTGGGGACGCCGCCCGCGCGCCTCGACCTGGTGCTGCGCACGGGGAAGCTGGATCGCGTGCTGGAGCACTCGCCGTCGGACCAGATCGTGGTGGTCGAGGCCGGCGTGACGCTGGCGGCGCTCCAGCGGACGCTCGCGGCCCACGGCCAGCGCCTGGCGCTCGACCCGCCCTCTGCCGACCTGGCCACGGTGGGCGGCATCGTCGCCGCCAACGCCTTCGGCCCGCGCCGCACCCGGTTCGGCACGGCCCGCGACCTGATCATC
>JANMRY010000041.1:0-49122 GCA_031388695.1 Anaeromyxobacter sp.
CCATGTCGGGCGCCCTGCCGGCACGCTCGGCCTGCGGCCCGCCGACACCCTCGCCGCCGGGGCCTGGGGCCGCTGCGGGGGTGGCGCGCCCACGGCGCCGGCGGCCGGCCCGCGCCCGGTGGCGGTGGTCAACGGCGAGCCGATCACCGCCGAGGCGCTGACGCGCGAGCTGCGCCAGATCCGCGCCAGCGGCGAGGGCGAGCCGCCCTCCGACCCGGTCCGCAAGCGGGTGCTCGACGACCTCGTCGACCGGGCCCTGCTGCTGCAGCAGGCCCGGGCCCGCTCCATCGCGGTGGGGCAGGACCAGGTGGAGCGCGCCTTCCTGCGGGTGCGCGGCGAGTACCCGGGCACGCACTTCGACGACCTGCTGGCCCGCGAGCGCCTCAGCCAGGCCGAGCTCAAGGCCCGCCTCAAGGACCAGCTCACCGTGGAGCGGCTCTTCCACGACGAGGTCTTCCCGCGGGTCACGGTGGCGCCGGCCGAGGTGGAGCGGTGGTTCGCCGAGCACGCCGCCGAGTTCGCCGAGCCGGAGCGGGTCCGGGTGCTGCAGGTGGTGGTCTCGAGCCGCGACGAGGCGGCCACGCTGCGCGACCGGCTGCGCCGCGAGCCGGGCCGCTTCGCCGTGGTGGCGCGCGCCAGCTCGATCGCTCCGGAGGGGAAGAACGGCGGCGAGCTCGGCTGGATCGGCCGCGGCGCCGGCTTCCCCGAGGTCTTCGACGTCTGCTTCTCGCTCCCGCTCAACTCGATCTCCGACGTGGTCCCCTCCCCTTACGGCTTCCACGTCTTCCGCGTGGTGGAGCGCAAGGCCGCCGGCAAGCGCACGCTCGAGCAGGCGCGCGGCGAGGTGGCCGAGCGGCTGCTGCGCGACCGGCGGGCCCGCGCGCAGGAGGAGTACCTGGCCGCGCTCCGCGGCCGTGCCACCATCCAGGTCGATCCGTCGGCCCTCTCGGCGGTGAACCCGTGACCCTCTCCTCGCTCTCGCTGCTCGCCCTCTGCCTGGCCGCCGACCCGGCGCCGCCGCCGGCCGCGGCCACCAACGCGGTGCAGGCCCCGCGCGTGGTCCTCAACCGCGTCGCCGCCACCGTCAACGGCGAGGTGGTGACCCAGCAGGAGCTGGAGCTGCGGGCCGGCGACGAGTGGCGGCGCGCCGCCGCCACGCCGCCCGGCCCCGAGCGCGACCGGGCCACGGCGCTGGTGCTGCGCCGCGCCTTCGAGGTGGTGCTGGCCGAGAAGCTCTTCCACGCCCAGGCGCTGGCCATGCAGCTCGAGGTGACCGACGAGCAGGTCGACCTCGCCGTGGCCGACATCAAGAAGCGGAACAACGCCGACGACAAGATGCTCGACCAGATGCTGGCCGAGCAGCAGCTGACCCGCGCCGCCTTCCGCGAGCAGGTCCGCGGCCAGCTGGAGAGCTACAACGTCCTCTCCGCCAAGGTGCGCAGCAAGGTGAAGCTCTCCGACGACGACGTGCGCAACTACTACCAGCGCCACCCGGGGGAGTTCGTCGGCGAGGAGGAGCTGCGGGTGCGCCACATCCTCCTGCCGCTCTCCGAGGACGCCCCGGCCGCGGAGGTCACCCGCGCCTCGGCGGCGGCGGAGAAGATCCGGCAGCGGATCGCGGGGGGCGAGCCGTTCGCCGACGTGGCCAAGGCGGTCTCCAAGGGGCCGGGGGCCGCCGAAGGCGGCGACCTCGGCTGGCTGCGGCGCGGCACCATGCAGCGCTCGCTCGAGGAGGTGGTCTTCGCGCTCAAGGACGGCGAGATGACCAGGCTGGTCCGGGCCGGGCCGGGGCTGCACCTCTTCAAGGTGGAGGAGCGGCGCAACGCCGGCGGCAAGAGCTTCGAGCAGGCGCGCGACGAGATCCGCGACAAGCTGAGCATGGAGCAGACGCAGGCCTACCGGGACCAGTACCTCGGCGAGCTGAAGCGCGACGCGGTGATCGACTACCGCATCCCCGAGCTGAAGGAGTAGGCCCGCATGGCCCGCCCCGTCGCGCGCCGTCCTGCCGCACGCCGTGTCGGCTCGCCGCGGATCGCCATCAGCCTCGGAGATCCCTCCGGCATCGGGGCCGAGGTGACGGCGGCGGCGCTCGAGGCGCTGCGCGGCGAGGTGGAGCCGCTGCTCTTCGGCGACCCCGGGCTGCTGGAGCGCGGGTTCGAGGCGTTGCGGCTGCCGGTGATCGAGCTGGGGGCGCCGGTGCCGCGCGGCGGGGCGCTGGTGGCGGTGACCCGGCTGCCGGCCGCGGCCTTGAGGCCCGGCCGCCCCTCGGCCCGCGGCGCCTCGGCCCAGCTCGCCTTCCTGACCGCCGCCTTCGACTCGGTGGTGAACGGCCAGTCGGCGGCGCTCTGCACCGCGCCGATCAGCAAGGCCCAGGTGGCCCGCGTGCTCCCCGGCTTCGTCGGCCACACCGAGTGGCTGGAGGCGCGCTGCGGCGCGGCGCGCTCGGTGATGATGCTGGCCGGCGAGCGGCTGCGCGTCTCGCTGGTGACCAACCACGCCCCGCTCTCCAGGGTGCGGCGGGCGCTCACCCCGGCGCTGATCGCCGAGACCATCGCGGTCACCTGGCGGGCCCTGCGCGACGACCTCGGCATGGCCAGGCCCCGCGTGGCGCTGGCCGCCTGGAACCCGCACGCCGGCGAGGACGGGCTGGTGGGCGACGAGGAGGCGGTGCTGCTGGCCCCGGCGCTGAAGCTGGCGCGGCGGGCCGGGACGCCGGCGCAGGGCCCCTACCCGGCCGACTCGGTCTTCTTCCGCGCCGCGCTCGGCCAGTTCGACGCGGTGGTGGCGCTCTACCACGACCAGGGGCTCATCCCGGTGAAGCTGCTCGACGCGGTGATGGGCGACGCGGCGGTCAACGTGACGCTCGGGCTCCCCATGGTGCGGACCAGCCCCGACCACGGCGTGGCCTACTCGCTGGCCGGCACCGGCAAGGCGAGCCCGGCCTCGATGATCGCGGCGCTCAGGCTGGCGGCGCGGATCGCGGCGGTGCGGGCGGCCGCGCGCCCCGGGTCGGCCTAGGGTTCCGTGCCCCGCGCTCCCTCCCGGCCCGACCTCCTCGACCACCCCCTGATCGGCGAGCGGTACTTCTTCCCGCGCGCGGCCCGGCCGCGCTCGCGGCTCGACGTCGACGCCGGCGACGCAGTGCTGGCCTGCGGGCTCCACCGCGCCAGCCCGGAGGGGCGGACCGTGGTCCACTTCCACGGCAACGGCGAGGTGGTGGCCGACTGGCAGGACGGCTTCCCCGAGGTGATCGGCCGGATGGACTGGGACCTGTTGCTGGCCGAGTACCGCGGCTACGGCGGATCGACCGGCGAGCCCCGGCTCGGCCGGATGCTCGACGACGTGGCGGCGGTGCTGGCGACGGCCGGTCCGCCCGAGTCGCTGGTGGTCTTCGGGCGGTCGGTCGGCTCGCTCTTCGCGCTCGAGGCGGTGGCCCGCTTTCCCACGATCGCCGGGCTGGTGCTGGAGAGCGCCATCGCCGACCCGCTCGAGCGGCTGCTGCTTCGCGTCTCGCCTCGCGAGCTGGGGGTCGACGCCGCCACCTTCGAGGCGGCGGTGGCGGCCCGGCTCGACCACCGGGCCAAGATCGCCGGGTACCGCGGCCCGGTGCTGCTGATGCACACGCGCCACGACGGCCTGGTCGACGTGAGCCACGCCGAGCGGCTGGCTGCCTGGGCTGGCGGCCCGGCCACGCTGCGGATCTTCGAGGAGGGCGACCACAACTCGATCCTGTTCGAGAACCAGGAGGCCTACTTCGGGCTGGTCGCGGCTTTCCTGGACGAGCGGGCCGGCGCGCGGCCCGGCGTGTAGGCTGGCGCCTGGTCAGGCGCTGCGGTGCTTGGCGGCGCGGCGCGGTGCGGTGCGGTGCGGTGCGGTGCGGTGGCCATGCGGTACGGCGGCCGTGCGGTTCCGTCCGGTTCCGTCCGGTTCCGTGCGGCGAGAGGTTTGGCGAGGGGTTTCGGCGCGGCGAAACCCCCTCTCGAATTGTGCGGCCTGCCGTTCGCGACCGGAAGGCAGCAGGGGCACCCGGGAGGGGCGCGAGAGAGGAGCGAGACAGATGGCCGATCGCTTCTGGCGTGAGCCGGGTGGACTCGACCTCGCCGCGGCCCGGGTCATGCCGGGCGGCGCCACGCTGGAGCTGCGCTTTCGCTTCGGCGCGACCTACCAGGTCGCCGTGGCCAGGCTTGGGCGCGGCTGGCATGGCGTCCTGGCCATGCCGGGCCCCGACGCCCGGGTGGTCCAGCTCGTCCTGGCCGGCGGGGCCTTCGTCGATCTCCCGGTGGAGCGCCTGCGGGCCGCCTGCGACCCGGTCTTCCGGCGTGAGCTGGCGGCGCGCTCGAAGGAGGCGGTGCCGGTCGGGGCGCGGGTCCGCGAGCTCCGCAAGCTGTCGGGGAAGACGGCCATGGCGGTGGCGGCCGCCGCCGGCATGGCCCGGTCCAACTACGCCCGGCTCGAGGCGGCGCGGCACCAGCCGAAGCTCGAGACGCTGAGGCGGGTGGCGAGGGCCCTGGGCGTACCGGTGGCCACGTTCTTCGAGCGGCAGCGGACCCGGGTGCGGAAGACGCGCCCCGAAGGACGAGGGAGCGGCGCCGCGCGAGCCGGACCGGCGTGACCAGGCTTGCGTCGGCGCCACCAGAAGCCGGCGCCGACGCGATTATACGTTGAACCGGAAGTGCATGACGTCGCCGTCCTGCACCACGTACTCGCGCCCCTCGATGCGCAGCTTGCCCTTCTCGCGGCAGGCGGCGTCGGTCTTCAGCTCGAGCAGGTCCTCGACCTTGATCACCTCGGCCTTGATGAAGCCCTTCTCGAAGTCGGTGTGGATGACGCCGGCCGCCCTGGGCGCGGTGTCGCCGCGGTGCACGGTCCAGGCGCGGCACTCGTCGCCGCCGGAGGTGAAGTAGGTGATGAGCTTGAGCAGGTCGTAGCCGGCCCGCACCAGCCGGTTGAGCCCCGGCTCGGTCATCCCCATGCTGGCGAGGAACTCGGCCCGCTCGGCGAGCGGCAGCTCGACCAGCTCGGCCTCGACCTTGCCGCAGATGACCACCATGGGGGCGCCCTCCTCGTCGGCCAGCGCCTTGACCAGCGCCACGTGCGGGTCGTCGGGGGCGAGCTCGGTGTCGTCGACGTTGGCGATGTAGAGCACCGGCTTCGAGGTGAGCAGCGCCAGCTCCTTCGCCAGCGCCCGCCCCTCGTCGGAGAGCTTCTGGCGGCGCACCGGGGTGCCGGCCTCCAGCCCGGCCTTGAGCTGGTCGAGCAGCACCACCTCGGCCTTGGAGAGCTCGCCGACCTTGCCGGCGGTCTTGGTGTTCTTGATGGTCCGGTCGCGCCGCTTGTCGACGCCCTCGAGGTCCTTCAACATCAGCTCGGTCTCGACCACGTCGCGGTCGGAGCGCGGGTCGACCTTGCCGGCCACGTGGATGACGTCGGGGTCGACGAAGCAGCGCAGCACGTGGGCGATGGCGTCGACCTCGCGGATGGTGGCGAGGAACTGGTTTCCGAGCCCCTCGCCCTTGGAGGCCCCGGCCACCAGCCCGGCGATGTCGATGAACTCGAGGGTGGTGGGGGTGGTCTTCTCCGGGCCGAAGAGGGCGGAGAGGGCGTCGAGCCGCGGGTCGGGCACCGGCACCACGCCGAGGTTCGGCTCGATGGTGCAGAAGGGGTAGTTGGCCGCCGCCGCCTGGGCGGTGCCGAGCAGCGCGTTGAAGAGGGTGGACTTCCCCACGTTGGGGAGGCCGACGATGCCGATGCCGAGTGCCATGAGGTCGTCCTTCGAAATGAAAAACGGCCCCGGCGTCCCGTCAAGGGCGCGCCGGGGCCGGCGATTCGTGACCGCCGATCGCGCCTAGGCGCGGCCGGTGGGGAGCTGCCTGAGGTAGTCCTCGACCAGCTGGCGCTGGGACTTCTCGTCGAGGCTCGACTTGATGAGCCGGGACGCCGCGTCGATGGCGAGATCGGCCGCCATGCCGCGGAGCTCCGCGACCGCCTTGGACTTCTCCTCGATGATCTGCTTGCGGGCGCCGGAGACCAGCTCGTCGGCCTCCTTGCGCGCCCTGGCCGTGAGCTCCTGGCGGAGCGTCTCGACCTCCTGCTGGTTGCGCTTGGCGAGCTCGGCAGCGTCGCGGGTGGCGCGCACCAGCGACTCCTTCTGCTCGGCCAGCATCCGCTCGGCCTCGGCGCGTTCCTTCCTGGCCGAGTCGATGGCGTCGTGGATGGTGGCGGTCCGCTCGTCGAGCATCTTGACGATGGGACCCCAGGCGAACTTGGAGAGCACCACCAGCAGCACCAGGAAGGTGATGGCGGCCCAGAGCGTGAGCCCGGGGTTGATGCTGGTGAGCGACCCGGCGGCGATGACCGGGGCGGGAACGGCGAAGAGGGCCATGAGGGCTCCTTCTGGTCCGCTATCGGGACCGGCCAGACTACTTGGCGATGGCGAGGAGCAGCGTGACGACGATGGCGAAGAGCGTGGCGCCTTCGATGAGGGCGGCGGCGATGATCATCGAGGTGCGGATGTCGCCGGCGGCGGTCGGCTGGCGGGCCGAGCCCTCCATGGCGGCGGCGGCGAGCTTGCCGATGCCGAGGCCGGCGCCGATGACGGCGAGGCCGGCGCCGATGCCGGCGGCGAAGTAACCGAGTGAGAACTGGTTCATGGTGTCTGCTCCTTGTGCTGCGTCGGGGCGGAGGGTTGACCGGGCCGCCTGTTGCCCGTGGCGCTCGGACCGCCGCGCCTGCTGCCCGCTGGGCCGGGGACCTCCCCGCCCGCGTGTGATGGTTGGAAGCCTAGTGGTGCGCCTCGGCCTGGTCGCCGTGACCGGCGCCGTGACCCTCGTGCTCGTCGTGGCCGTGGTGCGCGAAGGCGGCCCCGATGAAGAGCGAGGAGAGCATGGTGAAGATGTAGGCCTGCACGAAGGCGACGAAGAGCTCGAGCATGAAGATGGCGAGCGCCAGGGCGACCGAGACCGGGGCCACCCAGACCGAGATGGCGAAGATCAGGCCGAGCAGGGCGAGGATGACGAAGTGGCCGGCCACCATGTTGGCGAAGAGACGGACGGTGAGGGCGAAGGGCTTGGTGAAGAGCCCGAGGAACTCGACCGGGATCATGATGAACCAGAGCGGCCAGAGCGACTTGGGGACGCCGCCGGTCAGGTGGCCGAGGTAGCCGCCGATGCCCATGGCGCGGATGGCGGCGTACTGGGTGATGAAGAAGGTGAAGAGCGCCAGGCAGACGGTGACGTTGATGTTGGCGGTGGCGGTGCCGCTGAAGGGGATGAGCCCGAAGAGGTTGACGAAGAGGATGAAGAAGAAGGCGGTGAGCAGGTAGGGGAGGAAGCGGTCGGCGTCCTTCTTGCCGATGTTGGGGACCGCCAGCTCGTTGCGCACGAAGGCGACCAGCAGCTCGATGAAGTTGTAGGCGCCGCGCGGCACCACGGCGCGCTTGCGGACGGCGCCGAGGACCACCAGCAGCAGCAGCCCCGAGGCGAGCCACATCATGATGACGTGCTTGGTGGGCGTGAGGTCGAAGGCGCCGAAGACCAGCGGGCCGGCCCGCTCCGGGGTGCCGCGCGCGCCGGAGGCGCCGAAGCTGGCCGCCACGTTCCACTCGCAGTTCCAGTGGAAGCCGCGCACGCCCTCCTTGTCGCAGAGGCCCGGGTGCTCGATGACGTCGCCGTCGACCACGTGGTGCATCATCACCGCGCCGAGGCTCTCGTCGTGCCCGCCGCCGTGGGCGCCGGCCGCCGCCTCGTGACCGGCGGGGGCGGCGTGCTCGACGGCCGGGCCATGGTTGTCACCGGCGTGCGGGTCGGCCGCGGGGGCCTGGTGCTGGCCGAGGGCGAGGCTGAGGGCGAGCGAGAGGAGCGTCGAGGCGATCATGCGGTCGTTTCCCCAGGCTGCTGACGCAGGGTGTGGACGTAGGTGGCCTCGAGGGCCACGAAGGCGAAGAACGGGACGAAGAAGGCGATCACGAAGGCGATGATGCTGCCGCCGCCGCGGACCACGGCGACGGTGCCGAGGGCGAGCAGGACGAGCCGGACCAGGAAGCCGACCACCACCACGGCCAGCGCCCCCTGGGTCGCCCTGGAGGCGCGGCTGGTGAAGCGGAGCGCCACGATGGAGAGCAGCCCGGTCAGCCCGGCGATGGCCGACCCGACCAGCGCGCCGAACCGGTGCTCGCCCGATGCGGCGGCGAGCCCGATGAAGGCGGCGGCGAGAGCGGCGGCGGCGAGCTGGAACTTCAAGGTTTTTTCCCCGCTTCGCGGATCTGCTTGAAGAAGCTGATGAAGCCGGCCAGCATTCCCAACCCCGCCCCGGCCAGCGTCAGCCAGGGCGTCTGCAGCCCGAACCACCCGTCGGCCAGGTGCCCGAGCCAGGTGCACCCACCCACTGCGATCACCAGGCTCGTCGAGGCGGCCGTGTAGGGGGCCGCCTTCCGGTAGGCTTCGGCGAGGCTGCTGACTTCCTTCAAAGGGGACGTTCGTATAGCAGGGGCGGACGGCGCTCGTCAACGGGCGCAAACCCCCGTCACGCCTCGGTCTTTGCCGCGGCGGCGAAGGCGATCTTCGCGGCGCGGAGCGTCAGGTCGAGGTCGGCCTCCGAGTGCGCGGTGGAGAGGAAGGCCGACTCGAACTGGGAGGGGGGGAAGTAGACCCCGTTCTCGAGCAGGGCGTGGAAGAAGACGCCGAAGCGGCGCGAGGAGGCCTTGCGGGCGCTGGCGGCGTCGGTGACCGGCGAGCCGGTGAAGAAGACGGTCAGCATCGAGCCGACCCGGTTGAGGGTGATCGGCACCCCGGCGGCGGCCGCGGCGTCGCGCAGCCCGGCCTCGAGCGCCGCCCCGCGCGCCTCGAGCAGCTGGTAGGCGGCCGGCGGCAGCAGCTTCAAGGTGGCGATCCCGGCCGCCATCGCCATGGGGTTCCCGGAGAGCGTCCCGGCCTGGTAGATGGGGCCGGCCGGCGCCACCCGGTCCATCACCTCGGCGCGGCCGCCGAAGGCCCCGACCGGCAGCCCGCCGCCGATCACCTTGCCGAAGGTGACGAGGTCGGGCCTGAGGCCGAAGAGCCCGCAGGCGCCGCCGCTGCCGAGCCGGAAGCCGGTCATCACCTCGTCGACGATGTAGAGCGCGCCATGCTTGCGGCAGAGGTCGTGGATGGCCGCGAGGTAGCCCGGCTTCGGCACGATCACGCCCATGTTGCCGACCACCGGCTCGATGATGACGGCGGCGATGGTGGCGCCGTGCTTGCCGAAGAGCGCCTCGAGGGCCGGCAGGTCGTTGTAGGGGGCGGTCAGGGTGTGCTTGGCCACGTCGGCCGGCACGCCGGGCGAGTCGGGCAGGCCGAGGGTCTCGACGCCGGAGCCGGCCTTGACCAGCAGGGGGTCGCCGGCGCCGTGGTAGCAGCCGTCGAACTTGACCAGGTCATCACGGCCGGTGAAGCCGCGGGCCACCCGGATGGCGGCGGTGGTCGCCTCGGTGCCCGACGAGCAGAAGCGCATCTTCTCGATCCAGGGGGCCCGCTCGCGCACCAGCTCGGCCAGCTGGATCTCCTTGGGCGACGGGGCGCCGAAGCTGGAGCCCTCGCGCAGCGCCTCCTGCACCTCGCGCATCACCTCGGGGGCGCAGTGGCCGGCGATGAGCGGCCCCCAGGAGAGCACGTAGTCGACGTAGTCGTTGCCGTCGACGTCGTACATGTGGGCGCCGCGGCCGCGGGCGATGAAGCGCGGCGTGCCGCCCACCCCCTTGAAGGCGCGGACCGGCGAGTTGACGCCGCCGGGGAAGAGGGTGTTGGCCTTGGCGAAGAGCTTCTCTGAGAGGTCGGTCTTCATGGGGTGATCTCGCGGTCGGGGGGCTTGGGGTGGCCGTAGTCGAAGGCCTGGTTGCGGTCGCCGGGCGTCACGGTGCGGGCCGCTTCCCTGCGGCGCCGGACCGAGTCGATGTTGGTGAGGATCGCCTGCGGGTTGGGGTGGTGGGGGATGGCCTGGGCGTAGAGCTCGAGGGCGCGGTCGAACTTGCCCTGCTGGGCGTAGAGGCCGGCCCGCCCCTCCTGGGCGCGCGCCACCAGCCCGGGGGCCGGGCGGCGATCGATGAGGGCCTGGAAGGCGCGCAGCCCCTCCTCCTCGTGCCGGTCGAGCGCCCAGGCCTGGGCGGTCAGCAGCTGGGCCTCGTCGGCCTCGACCGAGGCCGGCCAGCGCTCGCGCAGCACCCGGGCCTCGGCCCGGGCCTGCTCGGCGTTGCCGAGCTCGAGGTACTCGCGGGCCACGCGCAGCTGGAAGGCCGGGGCCTGCGGGGCGTCGCCGGCGGCGATGTCGGCGTACTGGGCGATGGCGGCCTGCCGGTCCTGGAACCGGTCGCGGAAGATGTCGCCGATGAGCGCGCGGACCTCGAGCGCCTCGGGGCTGCCGGGCGCCAGCGAGATGAGCCGGCGGTAGTAGGCGATGGCCCCGGCGTAGTCGCCCAGCTCCAGGTAGGCGACGTCGCCGGCGCTCCGCAGCGCCTTCTGGCGGACCGCCCCCTGCGCGGCCGGCAGCGCCCCCTCGCCGAGCGAGGCCAGCAGCTTCTGCAGCCGGGCCAGCGCCTCCTTCGGCTCGCCGCGCCGGCGCAGCGTGGCGGCCTCCTCGAGCACCGCCTCGGACGAGCGGCAGGCGGGGAGCGCCAGCAGCAGGCCGGCCAGCGCCACCGCGGCGGCCCTGTGGCCTGCCGCGATCACCCCGGCTCCTCTTCCCCCTCGCCCTGCCCCGGCGCGGTCTCCACCGGGGCGGCCACCTCGCCGCCCGGCTCCTCGACGCCGGCCGCCTCGGCCTCGGGGCTGGTCTCGGCGACGCGGGCCACGCCGACCACCTGCTCCTCCTGCGACTCGAGGGTGATGAGCCGGACGCCCTGGGTGTTGCGGCCGATGACGCTGATGCCGCTCGAGACCATGCGGATGAGCATGCCGTGGTTGGTGATGAGCATGACCTCCTCGGTGTCGAGGACGCGCGCCGCCGCCACCACCGGCCCGTTGCGCTCGGTGGTCTTGATGGTGATGAGCCCCTTGCCGCCGCGGCTCTGCACCCGGTACTCGGCGAGCTCGGTCCGCTTGCCGTAGCCGTTGCGGGTGATGGTGAGGATGGTCGGGACCGGCGCCCCCTCGACCTGCGGCGGGAGCACCTCGGCCGCCACCACCTCGTCGCCCTGGTCGAGGTTGATGCCCTTCACCCCGTAGGCGGTCCGGCCCATGGCGCGGGCGTCGGTCTCCTCGAAGCGGATGGCCATGCCCTGCGCGGTGGAGAGCAGCAGGTGGTCGCCGGCGCTGGTCAGGGTGGCCTGGATCAGCTCGTCGCCCTCCTCGATGCCGAGGGCGATGATGCCGGCGGCGCGGGGGCGCGAGAAGGCGTCGAGCCGGGTCTTCTTGATGAGGCCGCGCCGCGTCGCCATGAAGACGTGCTCGCCGCTCCCCTTCTCCTCGACCGGCTCGGCCCCCTCGGGCGCCTCGGCCTCCTCGCCGCCGCCGGGGGGATCGGGGAGCCGGCGCACCGGCAGGATGGCGGCCACCTTCTCGCCCTGGGCCATCTGCACCAGGTTGACGATCGGCTTGCCGCGCGCCGCCCGGCCGGCCTGCGGGATCTCGTGGACCTTGAGCCAGTAGACCTTCCCCTGGTTGGAGAAGACCAGCACGTAGCTGTGGGTGGAGGCGACGAAGAGCCGCGCCAGGAAGTCCTCCTCGCGGGTGGCGGCGCCGGTCTTGCCGCGGCCGCCGCGCTTCTGGGCGCGGTAGAGGCTGACCGGGTTGCGCTTGACGTAGCCGAGGTGGGAGACGGTGACCACCATCTCCTCCTCGGCGATCAGGTCCTCGGTGTCGAGGTCGGCCGCCTCGCCCTGGATCTCGGTGCGGCGCTCGTCGCCGAAGAGCTGCCGGACCTCGGCCAGCTCGACCGCGATCACCTCCATCAGCACCTTCTCGGAGGCGAGGATCTCCTTGAGCCGGGTGATGGTCTTCTGCACCTCGGCCAGCTCGTCGATGATCTTCTGCCGCTCCAGCCCGGTGAGGCGCTGCAGCTGCATCTCGAGGATGGCCCTGGCCTGGAGCTCGGAGAGCGCGAAGCGCTCCATCAGGCCGAGCCGGGCCAGCTCGCGGTCGCCGGCCCTCTTGATCAGCTCGATGATCTCGTCGATGTGGTCGAGGGCGATCTGCAGGCCGAGCAGGATGTGCTCGCGGGCCCGGGCCTGGCGCAGCTCGAAGCGGGTCCGCCGCGTCACGACGTCGCGGCGGTGGGCCACGAAGCGGTCGAGCATCGACTTGAGATCGAGGGTGCGCGGCTGGCCGGCGTCGATGGAGAGCAGGGTGACGCCGAAGCCGCTCTGCATGGCGGTCTGGGCGTAGAGGTTGTTGAGCACCACCTGGGCGATGGCGTCGCGCTTGAGCTCGATGACGATGCGCATCCCCTCGCGGCTCGACTCGTCGCGCAGGTCGCTGATCCCCTCGATGCGCTTCTCCCGCACCAGGTCGGCGATGTGCTCGACCAGCTTGGCCTTGTTGACCTGGTAGGGGATCTCGGTGACGACGATCGCCTCGCGCTCGGTCTTGGGGTGGACCTCGACGCTGGCGCGGGCCCGCACCTGGATGTTGCCGCGCCCCTCCTCGTAGGCCTTCCGGATGCCGTCGCGGCCGAGGATGATGCCGGCGGTGGGGAAGTCGGGGCCGGGGATGAAGCGCATCAGCTCGGCCACCGTCGCCCTGGGGTGGGCGATGAGGTGGGTGACCGCGTCGATCACCTCGCTCATGTTGTGCGGCGGGATGTTGGTGGCCATGCCGACGGCGATGCCGGAGGAGCCGTTGACCAGCAGGTTGGGGAAGCGGGTCGGCATCACCAGCGGCTCGACGGTGGAGTCGTCGAAGTTGGGCCCCCACTCGACGGTCTCCTTGTCGATGTCGGCCAGCAGCCAGTCGGCCAGCTTGTCGAGGCGCGACTCGGTGTAGCGGTAGGCGGCGGCCGGGTCGCCGTCGACCGAGCCGAAGTTGCCCTGGCCGTCGATGAGCGGGTAGCGCAGGTTCCAGTCCTGCACCAGGCGGACCAGGGCGTCGTAGACCGAGGCGTCGCCGTGCGGGTGGTACTTCTTGAGCACCTCGCCGACCACGCCGGCGCACTTGGAGTAGCGCTTGTTGTGGTGCAGCCCCTCGGTGTGCATCGCGTAGAGGATGCGCCGGTGGACCGGCTTCAGGCCGTCGCGCACGTCGGGGAGGGCGCGGCCGATGATGACCGACATCGAGTAGTCGAGATACGACTTGCGCATCTCGTCTTCGATGTTGACCTGGGCCCGGTGCGGCTCCGCCGACGGCGGCGGCGGCGTGGCGGGGGTCTCGGGCGGAGGCGGCGGCAGGGTCTCGTCGGGCATCGTCTCTCAAGCTCTCTCGCGGGCGCGCTCGGCGGGGCCGAAACGCCCCGCTGGCGAGCCCCGTTTGTAGCCGATAAACCCAAGAATCTCAAGGCGCTTGCCGCCTTCGCAGACCCCTTTCTGGCCTGCCGGGGCTTGCCGTCGCGGGTGTACCGTGACCAAGTTGGAGGGGGTGCCCAGAGGGTGCCGTTTCGACGCCCCTTCCACCCCCTTTCGACATGGCCCAGGCCTCGACACCTCCCCTGCCGCGAGTCCTCGTCTGCGACGACTCGGCCACCATGCGGACCGTGATCGCCCGGCTGCTGGAGCCGGTGTACGCCGTGCTCTGCGCCGCCTCGGCCGAGGAGGCGCTGGAGCTGGCGCCGGGCTTCGACCCCGACCTGATCATCTGCGACCTCTGGCTCCCGGGGATGTCCGGCTCCGACCTCTGCCGCCGGGTGCGCGAGCTGCCGGCGCTGGCCGAGGTCCCCTTCATCCTCATCACCGGCGTCCCCGACCCGGACAACCGGGTGGCCGGCCTCGAGGCCGGCGCCGACGACTACCTGGTGAAGCCGCTGCGCGACCGCGAGCTGCTGGCCCGGGTCGCCTCGCTCTTGCGGCTGCGGCGCGCCAACCAGGCGCTGGCGGCCCGCTCGGCCGAGGTGCAGCGGGCCAACGAGGCGCTCTGGGCGGCGCAGGACCAGCTGGTGCTGACCGGCAAGCTGGCCAGCGTCGGCACGCTGGCGGCCGGCCTGGCCCACCAGATCAACAACCCGCTCTCCTGCATCAAGTCGGACGCCGGGACGCTGGAGCGGCTGGCCGGCGAGATCGAGCAGCTCACCGCGCCGGGCCGCGCGCCCTCCCCGGCGCTCGGCCACGCGCTCGGCGAGATGCGCGAGCTGGCCACCGACCTCGTCGAGGCGAGTCGGCGGCTGGAGCGGATCGCCGCCGACCTGCGGGTCATCGCCAGCCCCGAGCTCCCGGCCGAGGAGGCGGTCGATCCCGGCACCGCGGTGGAGCACGCCCTGCTGCTGGTGCGGGCCCGGCAGGTGGCGATGCCGCGCGTCGAGCTGGAGGTGGAGGCCGGGCCGCCCATCGCCTCGATCGGCCGGCTGCTGGAGCAGGGGCTGGTGCCGATCCTGGAGAACGCGGTGCAGGCGTCGGGACCGGCCGGCCGGGTCAGCATCCGCGTCACCCAGCTCAACGTCGGCGTGGAGATCGCCGTCCAGGACAGCGGGCCGGGGATCCCGGCGGCGGCGCTGCCGCGCATCTTCGATCCCTTCTACACGACCCGGCCGCAGGGGCAGGGCGCGGGGCTCGGCCTCTCGGTCGCCTGGGGGATCATCCACGGGCTGGGCGGGGGCCTCAGCGCCGAGTCGCCGCCCGGGGGTGGGTCGCTCTTCCGCGTCCGGCTGGTGCGCCGGCCGGCCGGGGTGGGGCCGGGCTGACGTCGCTTCGGGGCGGCGCCGCCGCCGGCCGAGGCTACTTGCCGGCCAGGGCGATGCGGGCCGTGGCGCGGCGCACCCGCGCCTCTTCCTCGGCGTGGTTGCGGTCGTCGACGGTCAGCTTCTTCAGCTTCTCGCGGGCGTCGGCGAGGGCGCGCTCGGCGCGCTCCAGGTCGATGTCGGCGGCGGCCTCGGCGCTGTCGGCCAGCACCATCACCTTGTCGTCGGCCACCTGCAGGAAGCCGCCGCCCACCGCGAAGGCGTGCTCGCGCCCGCCCTCGAGGTAGGTGAGGCGCCCGGGCTCGAGCGCGCTCATGAAGCTGGTGTGGCCGCGGCGGATGCCGAAGCCGCCCAGCACGCCGGGGGCCCGCACCTCGTCGCAGGTGACGGAGAGCACGCGGCGCTCCGGCGTGACGATGTCGAGGGTGAGCGCCATCGCTTACCCCGCGGCCAGCTTCTTGGCCTTCTCGACGGCCTCTTCGATGCCGCCCACCATGTAGAACGCCTGCTCGGGGAGGTCGTCGTGCTTGCCCTCGACGATCTCCTTGAAGCCGCGGATGGTGTCGGGGAGCTTGACGTACTTGCCCGGGTTGCCGGTGAACTGCTGGGCCACCGTGAAGGGCTGGGAGAGGAAGCGCTGGATCTTGCGGGCGCGCGCCACCGAGAGCTTGTCCTCCTCGGAGAGCTCGTCCATGCCGAGGATGGCGATGATGTCCTGGAGGTCCTTGTAGCGCTGCAGGGTCTCCTGGACGGCGCGGGCCACCTTGTAGTGCTCCTCGCCGACCACCAACGGGTCGAGGATGCGGCTGGTGGAGTCGAGCGGGTCGACGGCCGGGTAGATGCCGATCTCGGTCAGCTTGCGGTTGAGCACCGTGGTGGCGTCGAGGTGGGCGAAGGCGGTGGCCGGGGCCGGGTCGGTCAGGTCGTCGGCCGGCACGTAGATGGCCTGCACCGAGGTGATGGCGCCCTTCTGCGTGGAGGTGATCCGCTCTTGCAGCTCGCCCATCTCGGTGGAGAGGGTCGGCTGGTAGCCGACGGCGGAGGGGATGCGGCCGAGCAGGGCCGAGACCTCGGAGCCGGCCTGGGTGAAGCGGAAGATGTTGTCGATGAAGAGGAGCATGTCGCGCCCCTCGACGTCGCGGAAGTACTCGGCGATGGCCAGCGCCGAGAGGGCGACGCGGGCGCGGGCGCCGGGCGGCTCGTTCATCTGGCCGTACACCAGCACGCACTGGCTCTTCTCCAGGTCGTCCTTGTTGATGACGCCCGAGTCCATCATCTCGTGGTACAGGTCGTTGCCTTCGCGGGTGCGCTCGCCGACGCCGGCGAACACCGAGAAGCCGCCGCGCTCCTTGGCCACGTTGTTGACCAGCTCCATGAGGAGCACGGTCTTGCCGACGCCGGCGCCGCCGAAGAGGCCGATCTTGCCGCCGCGCAGGTACGGGGCCAGCAGGTCGATGACCTTGATGCCGGTCTCGAAGGCCTCGATCTTGGGGTTCTGCTCCACCAGCGTGGGCGGCGGCCGGTGGATGGGCATCTTCTGGGTGGCCTTGACCGGGCCGCGCTCGTCGACCGGCTCGCCCACCACGTTGAGGATGCGCCCCAGCACGGCGGTGCCGACCGGCATGAGGATGTTGGCGCCGGTGTTCTTCACCGCCATGCCGCGCACCAGCCCCTCGGTGGAGTCCATGGCGATGCAGCGCGCCGTGTTCTCGCCGAGGTGCTGGGAGACCTCGATGGTGAGGTTGTCGGGGCGGGCGTCGATGCCCGGGTTGGTGACGGTGCAGGCCGTGTAGATCTCCGGCAGTCCGCCCGCCGGGAACTCCACGTCGACGACCGGTCCGATGACCTGGGTGATCTTGCCGTTCTGAACAGTTGTCGCAGTGGCCATGGTTGCCTTTCAGTGGCTACTTGAGCGCCTCGGCGCCGCCCACGATCTCCATGAGCTCCTTGGTGACGTAGGCCTGGCGCGCGCGGTTGTACTGGAGGGTGAGCGCCGCGATCATCTCCTCGGCGTTCTTGGTGGCCGACTCCATGGCGCTCATGCGAGCGCCGTGTTCGGAGGCTGCCGATTCGAGGAGCGCACGCCAGACCTGCATGGCGACGTGGCGCGGGAGGAGCTCCGCCAGCAGGGCATCGCGGGAGGGCTCGTAGACGAAGTCGATGGTGGCCTCGGCCTCGGCGGCCGGGGGCTGGATGGGGAGCAGCTGCACCACCACCGGGACCTGGGCGATGGCCGACTTGAACTCGTTGTAGCAGAGGAAGACGGCGTCGACCTCGCCGGCCAGGTAGCGCTGCACCTGCTCCTGGGCGATGGCCTCGGCCTTCTCCCAGGTGAGCCCCTGGTGGACGCCGAGGTAGTCCTTGCGGACCGCCAGCTTGCGGGCCCGCAGGAAGTCCTTGGCCTTGCGGCCGATGGTGGTGAGCTCGACGCGCTGGTAGGCCTCGCCGCTCTCGGTGAGGAAGCGGACCACGCGGCGGATGATGTTGGAGTTGAAGCCGCCGGCCAGGCCGCGGTCGCTGGTGATGACCACCACCTCGGCGAGGCGGGCCTCCCGCGGCGTGAGCAGCGGGTGCAGGGTGGCGCTCTCTTCGGCGGCGGCGCGGGCCGCCACCTTGGCGAGCGCCTTGTCGAGCAGCATGGCGTAGGGGCGGGTCTTCAGGACCGCGTCCTGCGCACGGCGCAGCTTGGCCGCGGCCACCATCTTCATGGCCTTGGTGATCTGCCTCGTGCTCTTGACCGAGGTGATCCGGGTTCGGATGTCGCGAAGAGAAGGCACGTGCGTGCTCCCTAGGCCTGGAAGATCCCGCTGAACTCCTTCAGGGCGGCGTCCAGCGACTTCTTCACCGCGTCGTCGAGCTGCTTCTTCTCGGTCAGCAGCTTGACCACCCCGGGGTGCCGGCCGTCGAGGAAGGCGAGCAGCTCCTTCATGTAGCGGGCCACCCGGTCGACCGGGACCGCCTTGATCCAGCTCTGGCCCTTGTCGTCCTTCATGGTGGCCGCGTAGATCTGGATGACCTGCCTCTCGACCGACATGGGCTCGTACTGCCCCTGCTTGAGCACCTCGACGAGGCGGGCGCCGCGGGCCAGGGTCTCCTGGGTCGACTTGTCGAGGTCGGAGCCGAACTGGGCGAAGGCCGCCAGCTCGCGGTACTGGGCGAGGTCGAGCTTGAGCGAGCCGGCCACCTGCTTCATGGCCTTGATCTGCGCCGAGCCGCCGACGCGCGACACCGAGATGCCGACGTTGATGGCCGGCCGCTGCCCCTGGAAGAAGAGGTTCGACTCTAGGAAGATCTGGCCGTCGGTGATCGAGATGACGTTGGTCGGGATGTAGGCGGAGACGTCGCCGGCCTGGGTCTCGATGATGGGGAGCGCGGTGAGCGACCCGCCGCCCTCCTTGTCGGAGAGCTTGGCGGCGCGCTCCAGCAGGCGGCTGTGGAGGTAGAAGACGTCGCCCGGGTAGGCCTCGCGCCCCGGCGGGCGGCGCAGCAGCAGGGAGAGCTGGCGGTAGGCGACGGCCTGCTTGGAGAGGTCGTCGTACACGATCAGGGCGTGGCGGCCGCTGTCGCGGAAGTACTCGGCCATGGTGACGCCGGTGTAGGGCGCCAGGTACTGCATGGGGGCCGGGTCGGAGGCGTTGGCCGCCACCACCGTGGTGTACTCCATGGCGCCGTACTTCTTGAGGGTCTCGACCACCCGGGCCACCGTCGACTGCTTCTGGCCGATGGCGACGTAGAAGCAGTGCAGCCCCTGCCCCTTGTTGTTGATGATGGTGTCGATGGCGACGGCGGTCTTGCCGGTCTGACGATCGCCGAGAATCAGCTCGCGCTGGCCGCGGCCGATCGGCACCAGGGCGTCGATGGCCTTCAGGCCGGTCTGCATCGGCTCGTGCACCGACTTGCGCTGCACGATGCCGGGCGCCTTGATCTCGATCTTGCGGGTGTGCTTGGCGTTGAGCGGGCCGCGGCCGTCGATGGGGTTGCCGAGGCCGTCGACGACGCGCCCGAGCAGCTCCTCGCCGACCGGCACCTCGGCGATCTTGCCGGTGCGCTTGACCGGGTCGCCCTCGCGGATGTGCTCGTAGGCGCCCATGATGGCGGCGCCGACGTTGTCGTCCTCGAGGTTGAGCACCAGGCCGCTGATGCCGTTGCCGAAGTCGAGCAGCTCGCCGGCGGCGGCGCCGGAGAGGCCGTAGATGCGGGCCACGCCGTCGGCCTGGGAGAGCACGGTGCCGGTCTCGGCGACGTCGACCTTCTTGCCGTAGTCCTTGATCTGGTCGCGGATGATGCGGCTGATCTCGTCGGCGCGGATGTCCATTGCGATCTCTCTCCGGGGGAGTCGAAAAAGGTGTCGGCTAGCGCTTCAAGCTGGTGCGGAGATCCTCGAGCTGGGTGCGGAGCGAGCCGTCGTAGACGATGCTCCCCACCTGCGTGACGACGCCGCCGAGGAGGGCGGGGTCGACGGCGCGTTCGACGAGGACCTTCTTCTGCGTGGAGGCCGAGAGCTTCTCGGCGATGGCGTTTACGGCGGCGTCATCGAGCGGCACGGCGCTGGTGACCTTGGCGCGGACCCGGCCGAGCTCGACGTCGCCGAGCTCGCGGAAGGCGCCGACGATGGCGGAGAGGCCGGAGAGCCGGTTGCGCTCGCCGAGCAGCTGCAGCAGGGCGGCCGGCTCGGCGTCGAGCTGGATGGCCTTTGCCAGCTCCCCGACGATCCTGGCGCGGACCTCGCGGGTGTAGGCCGGGTTCTGCAGGACGTCGCGCAGCTCGGGCGAGGCGTCGACCGCCTTGCCGAGGGCGAGGAGGCTGTCGCTCCAGGCTTCGATGCGACCCTTCTCGACGGCGAGGCTGAAGAGCGCCTTGGCGTAACGGCGAGCGATGGAGCCAGGGATCATAAGGGGAGCGCTGGTTAGCACGGCACCCTCAAGGTGGTCAAGGGCGATTGCCCCGGTGTTCCGAGCACTTGGCCCGTGTTTGACAGGTGCCCGGGCCTGCTTACTTTGCCGGTGTCCGGCACTCGATCCGGCACACGACCAAAAGGAGGACGAAAATCATGGCGATGCTCACTCGGTATGACCCCTTCAGGGACCTCTTCCGTCTCCAGGACGTGCTCGCGCGCGGCCTCGACGACCGGCTCGGCGCCAACAACGGCGAGTCGGTCGGCTGGTCGCCAGCGTGCGACATCTTCGAGGACGGCGAGGGGGTCACGGTCCGCTTCGAGCTGGCCGGCGTCGACCCCAAGGACGTCGACATCCGCTTCGAGAACGGCCTGCTCACCTTGCGCGGCGAGCGGCGGCTGGAGAACGAGGCGAAGCGGGACGGCTACCACCGCGTCGAGCTGCAGTACGGCTCCTTCAGCCGCAGCTTCTCGCTCCCCGGCACCGTCGACGTGGAGAAGATCCGGGCCGAGTCGAAGAACGGCCTGCTCACCGTCAGCCTGCCGAAGAAGGCCGAGGCCAAGCCGCGGCCGATCCAGGTGAAGGTGAGCTGAGCCGCGACGCGCCGATGACGCGCCGATGACGCGGCGCGTTATCGGACCGGCGGGTTCCCACTCGGGGGGGTGCCGACCGGCGTCAGCGCAGGCTTGGCTGCCGCCTTCTCGACGCCCTCCATCTTGGTCTGCCCCTCGAAGAGGACCCCCTTCTCGACCATCAGGACGGGGGTCTCGACGTTGCCGCGCATGCGGGCCGGGTGGTGCAGCTCCACCAGCGACCGGGCCTTGATGTTCCCGCTGATCTCACCGTGGACGATGATGGTGCCGCAGGTGATCTCGGCGGCCACCTTGGCCCCCTCGCCGATCACCAGCACGTCGTTGGTGATGATGGTGCCGGTGAACTTGCCGTCGATGCGGACGGTCCCCTCGAAGGTCAGCTTCCCCTCGAACTCGGACCCGCGCCCGAGCAGGGCGTTGAGGTCGCCGCCGGCGGCGGCCGGGACAACGGACATCTCTTCACGCTTCAGCATGGCCATGGCGGTCGGTCTCCAGGTTGGAAGTGGCGTTGATAGTGCAACGCGCCGCGCAAGGCAACCTTTCACGGCCTCGCGGGGCGCGGTCAGGCGCCGATGCGCGAGAGGATGCCGTCGAGCTCGTCGAGCGAGGTGTAGTCGATCTCCAGCCGCCCGGCGCTGGCCGACTTCTGCACGACGCGGCAGCGGGCCCCGAGCCGGCGCTGCAGCCGGTTGACCAGCTCGCGGGTCGAGGCGCTCCCCTCGGCCGGCTTCCTTTTCGGGGCCGGCCCGTTGAGGGCGCGGACCAGCGCCTCGAGCGCCCGGACCGAGAGCTGCTCGCGCACGGCGCGGGCCGCCAGCTTGCGGATCGCCTCGCTCCCCTCGACGCCGAGCAGGGCGCGGGCGTGGCCCATGTCGAGCGCGCCGCCGCGGACCGCGTCGCGCACCTCGGCCGGCAGCTTGAGGAGCCGCAGCGAGTTGGCGACGGTGGAGCGCTCCTTGCCGACGCGGGCCGCCACCTGCTCCTGGGTCAGGCCGTGGTCGGTGGCGAGCACCTCGTAGGCCTCGGCCTCCTCGATGGCGTTCAGGTCGGCGCGCTGCAGGTTCTCGACCAGCGCCAGCTCGAAGGCCTCGCGGTCGCTCGCCTCGCGCAGGATGGCCGGCACCTCGCGCAGGCCGGCCCGCTGCGCCGCGCGCCAGCGCCGCTCCCCGGCGATGATCCGGTACCTGCTCCCCTCGCGCCGCACCAGGATCGGCTCGACCACGCCGTGGGCGCGGATCGAGGCGGCCAGCTCCTCGAGCTCGGCCTCGTCGAACCGCTTGCGCGGCTGGTCGGGGTTGCGCTCGACCGCCTCGATGGCCAGCTGGAGCAGGGCGCGCCCCGGCGCGAGTGGCGCGGAGGTCGGGGGGGAGGCGGCGTTGGAGAGGAGCGCGGCCATGCCGCGACCGAGGGCGGGACGGCGCTTGTCGGCGAGGCTCACGCGGCACTCCCTTCGAGACGCTGTTCGACTTCGCGGGCCAGCTCGAGGTAGCTCTGGCACCCCTTGGAGCCGACATCGTAGAGCAGGATCGGCTTGCCGTGGCTCGGGGCCTCGGAGAGCCGCACGTTGCGGGGGATGATGGTCTTGAAGACCTGCTTCGAGAAGGTCTTGCGGATCTCCTCGGCCACCTGGTTGGCGAGGTTGTTGGGTGAGTACATGGTCAGGACGATGCCGTCGACCTTGAGGTCGGGGTTGGCGGCCCCCTTGACCAGCTCGATGGTCTTGAGCACGTCGGCCAGCCCTTCGAGGGCGTAGTACTCGCACTGGAGCGGGATGATGACCCCCTTGGCGGCCACCAGGCCGTTGAGCGTCAGCAGGCCGAGCGAGGGGGGGCAGTCGATGATGATGAACTCATAGCCGCCGGTGAGCGGGGCGATGGCGTCGCGCAGCCGGGCCTCGCGCCCCTCGAGCGCCGCCAGCTCCAGCTCGGCGCCGACCAGGTGCTGCGAAGCCGGGACGAGATCCAGGTACTTGAGCTCGGTCTTGCGGACGGCGTCGGCGAGCGGCCGCCCGTCGAGGAGCACCTCGTAGATGCTCTGCTCCGACTCGTCGCGGCGGATGCCGAGCGCCGACCCGGCGTTCCCCTGCGGGTCGAGGTCGATGAGGAGGGTCCGGTGCTCGGCCGCGGCCAGCGAGGCGGCGAGGTTGACGGCAGTGGTGGTCTTGCCGACGCCACCCTTCTGGTTGGCGATGGTCAGGATGCGGCTCATGGGGGGAATCTGCCCCGGGGCTCTGACAATGTTCCACGTGGAACGGTCAGACCACGGCCGATGTTCCACGTGGAACATCGGGCCGGACCCACCGGACCACCGCCCGGGCCGCGTGCGAGAACGGCAGCTCGAACTGGTCGACCCCGAGCAGCGTGAGGCCATGTCCGGCACCGAGCGCCTCGAGGTGGCTGCGCTCCGCCCCCTTGCCGAGCATGGCGAGCAGCAGCCCGCCGGGGGCCAGGTAGGGCGCGCCGAGCGGCACCCAGCGGTCCGGGTCGGCCAGCGCCCGGCTCACCACGGCGTCGCAGATCGGCAGGCCGTCCTTCTCCGGGTCGCCGCTGGCCCGCACCGCCACCCCCCGCACGGCCAGCCGAAGCTCGGCCGAGATCGCCTTCACGAAGGCGATCTTCTTGCCGACCGAGTCACAGCAGGTGACCACGAGGTCGGGGCGAGCGCAGGCGAGCGCCATGCCCGGCAGCCCGGCGCCGCTCCCGATATCGAGCAGCGTCGGCCGCCCCTCGAGCGCCGGCAGGAGCACCAGGCTGTCGAGGAAGTGCTTCTCGGCCATCTCGGCCGGGTCGGTGATGGCGGTCAGGTTGACCTTGCGGTTCCAGGTGGTGAGCCGGTCGGCGAACTGGACCAGCCGGGCGATCGACGGCTCGTCGACGGCGAGCGCCAGCGCCTCGATCCCGCTCCGCAGCACCTGCTCGAAGACCCGGTCCATGCTCCCTCGCCGAAGCGGCGACCACCCTGCCCCGCCGATCCTGCCCCGCCGCGAGCAGTCTCCGCGCAGTCTACGCCGACCCTTGCCGCCCGATCGCCTTCTCGACCGCCTCGCGGTGGGACGCCAGGAACTGGACGACGGCGTCGTCCTCCAGCCCCATGTCGCGCAGCACGCCCTCGTAGACGAAGCGGAACCCCTCGGCGTACTCCTCGCCGCGCAGCTCGAAGGAGCGGCGCAGCACCGCCGCGGCGAAGAGCCTCTCCTCGAGCGTCTTCTCCCTGGCCACGCGCGCCGTCCTCAGCCCGGATCGCCGACGAGCCGCTTGCCGGGGTCGGGGAAGACGATCAGCTGCCGGAAGATCCCCTCCCCTTCGCTGCGGGTCCCGACCCCCTCGGCGTCCTGCAGCGCGATGTGAAGCTGGCGCCGCTCGCGCGCGCTCATGGGGGCGAGCGCCACCGCCTTGCCGGTGCGCCGGACCGTCTCGGCCAGGCTCATCGCCATCGCCTTGACGGCCGGGTCGCCCTCCTCCGAGAAGCCGCCCACCTCGAGGTTGACCCACTTGCGGACCTCGCCCGGCGGGTTGACGGCCCGGTTGGCCAGCGCCTGGACCGCCTCGATGAGCGCCGAGTTGAACTCGATCCTGTTGCCAGGGAGCGGCTTGACCCAGACGCCGATCGCCTCGGGCGACTCGCGCAGCTCGAGCTCGACCAGCGCCCCCATGCGGCGCAGCAGCCCCTCGCAGAAGGCGCGCGCCTTCTCGACCTTCTCCGGGGCCTCGGCCGGCGGCGGCGTCTCGGGTCGTTCCATCGTCGCTCCCCTCCGCTTCGGCCGTGGCCCGGCTCAGGCCTTGGGCGCCTTGGGCGCCATCGCCTTGTCGGACATCCGGTTGACCAGCTGCTGCTGGCCGATCGAGAGCAGGTTGTTGATGAAGATGTAGAGGGTCAGGCCGGACGGCACGAAGAGCATCATCACCGTGAAGAAGCCGGGGAAGAAGTAGAGCATCATCTTCGCCTGGGTGGCATCGGTCGGCTGCGGCGAGAACTTCTGCATCACGAAGCTGGTCGCGCCCATGGCCACCGGCAGGATGTAGTACGGGTCCATCTGCGTCAGGTCGGTCATCCAGAGGAACGGCGCGCGGTAGAGCTCGACCGAGGTCTGCAGCGCCGCGTAGAGCGCGAACCAGATGGGCATCTGCAGCAGCATGGGGAGGCAGCCGCCGGCCGGGTTGACCTTGTGCTGCTGGAAGAGCGCCATCTGGGCCCGGCTCATCGCCTCGCGGTCGTCGCCGTGCTTGGCCTTCAACTTCTCGATCTCCGGCTGGAGCTTCCGCATGGCGTTCATCGACTGCATCGACTTGAGCGTCAGCGGGTAGAGCAGCAGCTTCACTGTGAGTGTAAGGAGGATGATGGCCACGCCCCAGTTGCCGACGAAGCCGTGGAACCAGCGCATCACCCCGAGCAGGATCTGGGCGAAGAAGGCGAAGAAGTTGCTGACCGGGCCGTAGTCGATGGCCGAGGCGAAGCCGCGCTCGGTGCCGCCGAAGCTGTCGTAGGCCTTGAGCAGCTCGAGCTGCTTGGGGCCGGCGTAGAGCGTGAAGGCCAGCTTCTTGCCGGCCGGGTCGAGCGGGTACTGGATCACCGCCGCGCCGCTCCCCTTCTCCCCGCCCTTCAAGAAGAGGCAGGTGCCGCCGAGATCGACCGGCAGCAGCGCCGCCGTGAAGTAGTGCTGGTCGATGCCGGCCCAGAGCACGGCCCCCTCGAGCTTCTGCTTCACCTCGTCACCGGCCACGTCGAAGCGCTCGGTCTTCTTGCCGGCGCGGCAGACCGGCCTGACGAAGTCGAGCGGCGGGCCGGAGAAGATGCCGCCGCTGGAGGTGGAGGGGGGCATGTAGCCGCTGAAGAGGACCGAGACGGTGCCCGGCCCGGGGGCGCCGGAGAGCTCCAGCTCCACCGCCACCTCGTAGGGCTTGCCGGTGAGCCGGTAGCTCTTCCTGACGGCCACCGCGCCGGCGCGACCCTCGAAGACCACGCTCACGGCGTCGCGGGAGACCACCCGCATCGAGCCCCTGGAGCCGGGATCGAGCAGCGGGTCGGCGGCGCCGCCCAGCTCGGGCGAGACCGCCAGCGCCATCGGCAGCGGCATCCCCTTGAAGACCCGCACCATGTCGATGGGCAGGAGCTTCCCGTCGACGGCGTGCTGGAACTTCTCGCCGAGCAGCTCGACGTGGGCGATGGCGCCGCCGTGGCTGGAGAGCACCACCGCGAACTCGGTCCCCTTGAGCCTGACCAGCTCCTCGGGGGCCTCGGCCACCGGCGCCACCAGAGGCGCGCCCGGGGCTGGTGCCGCCGGCGCCGCCGTCCCCGGGGAGACCGGGGCCTGGGCGAGGCTGTTGGCCCCGGCCGCGACCGGCTTCGGCGTGGGCGGCGGGTTGAGGAGCTGCCAGCCGAAGACGATCACCATCGATGCGACGATGGCGTAGAGGAAGCGGCGATTGTCAGTTCCCACGGGTTACCTCGCTGCGGTCCGGCACCGGATCGATGCCGCCAGGATGAAAAGGATGACAGCGGCCGAGCCGCCGGAGGGTGAGCCAGCCGCCGCGCAGCGCCCCGTGGCGCTCCAGCGCCTCGACGGCGTAGGTGGAGCAGCTGGGGTGGAAGCGGCAGGCCTGCGGCAGGCCGGGGCCGATGAAGCGCTGGTAGAAGCGGACCAGCAGGACGAGCAGCCGGCTCATGGCGTGATCCCCGGGACCGGCCGCACCGAGCCGGCCGAGAGCCCCCGCCGCTGCAGCTCGGCGCGCGCCCCGGCCAGCGCCCGCCTGGCCCCGGGCAGCCCGAGGGCGAGCGCGCCCGATCGGGCGATCACCACCAGGTCGACCGGGGGAAGCTCAGGCTGGATCTCTCGGAAGGCCTCGCGCACCCAGCGCTTGACCCGGTTCCGCCCGACCGCGTTGGCGACCTTGGAGGACACCGTGATCCCGATCCGCGGCCGGTCCACCGCCGCGTCACCGAACAGGACCAGGAGCTCGCCCGAGTACAACCGGACGCCACGCTCCTGGACCGCGAGGTACTCACGGCGGCGGCGCAGGCGCGCGGCTTTGGGGAGCTTCACCGTTACTTGGTCGGCGCCTTCGTCGTGAGGCGCTTGCGCCCCTTGGCACGACGACGCTTGATGACGTTGCGACCACCCGGGGTGGCCATCCGCTTGCGGAAGCCGTGGGTCCGGTTCCGCTTGATCTTCTTCGGCTGGTAAGTGCGCTTCATGGCGCGGCAACCTCCACGATCACGTGCGGCATGTCAAGTCTGGCCGGTCGCGCCGAATCCACCGTGCTTCCGCAGCCCTTCCACGACCCTCATTCTTGCCCTTGATCGTTCAGGCCCGCCGTGGTTCTTTCCAGCCACACGCGGCACCGCTTCGGCACACTCCGACACCAACGAAGTCACGAATCCCGGTGGATCAGCACTGATCCCCCGGGGCGGCCTCCGTTTGGCCTGTCGCTGGCCCGGCGCGGAACTGGGGGAATGGTTCATGGAATCGCCTGCAAGGACGCGTGAGACGACGGCGCTCGACAGCACCTGGAGCAGGGTGGACGGCTACCTGCGCTCCCGCCTGCGCCCCGACCTCTACGATCGCTGGTTCGCGCCGCTGCGCGCCAGCGCCATCGACGACGGCCGGCTCCACGTCGCCGCGCCCGACAAGTTCCACCGCGACTTCGTCGACGACAACTACCGCCCCTGGTTCGAGGAGTTCCTGCCGGCGGTGACCGGCACCTCGCTGCGCGTGGTCTTCGTGGTCGACGACCGCCCGCGCGCCGCCGCCGCCATCGAGGCCCCCCAGCCCCAGCAGCCGGCCGCCGGGAGCGGCCTGGAGTCGCAGGAGCGCCGCCCCGGGGCCCGCTACACCTTCGAGACCTTCGTGGTCGGCGAGTCGAACCGCTTCGCCTTCGCCGCCGCCCAGGCGGTCGCCCAGAAGCCGGGCCACGCCTGGAACCCGCTCTTCCTGCACGGCGACTCCGGCCTCGGCAAGACCCACCTGCTGCACGCCATCGGCAACGCCATCCTCGCCTCGACCCCGGGCGGCCACGTCGCCGTGGTCACCTCGGAGCGCTACACCAACGACTTCGTCGACGCCCTGCGCAAGGGGACGCTCGACGAGTTCCGCCGCCGCTACCGCGAGTGCGCGGCGCTGCTGATCGACGACGTGCAGTTCTTCGCCGGAAAGGACAAGACCGCCGAGGAGTTCTTCCACACCTTCAACACCCTCTACGAGCAGGGCGTGCAGATCGTCCTCTCCAGCGACCGCAGCCCCAAGGAGCTGAAGGGGCTGGAGGAGCGGCTCTGCTCCCGCTTCGAGTGGGGCATGCGGGTGCAGATCGACGTCCCGGAGTTCGAGACCCGGGCCGCCATCCTCAAGAAGAAGGCGGAGCTCGAGCAGATCGACCTGCCCGACGAGGTGGCGACGCTGCTGGCCACCCACATCCGCTCCAACGTCCGCGAGCTGCACGGCGCCCTCACCAAGGTCTCGGCCTTCGCCTCGCTCAAGAACGAGCCGATCAGCACCCGGCTGGCCCGCGACGTGCTGTCCGACGTCATCCCGCCGCCCGGCTACAAGCCGACCATCGAGCGGATCCAGGAGGCGACCGCGGCCCACTACGGGCTCACGGTGGCCAAGCTGACCAGCTCATCGCGCGAGCAGAAGATCGCCATCCCGCGCCAGGTGGCGATGTTCCTCTGCCGCGAGCTGGCCAAGGAGACCTTCCAGCTCATCGCCGAGAAGTTCAACAAGAAGGACCACTCGACCGTCATCTCGGCCAAGGAGCGGGTCGAGGAGCTGCTCGGCCAGGACCCGGAGATCCAGACCGCGGTCGCCACCCTGACGCAGAAGCTCGCCCCTTGAGCTCCAGCCGCCCCCCTCGAGCGGCTCCGGGCGACGGCGTGGACAGGCCGTGGATCGCGGCCGGATCGGGGCGGGGAGGGGCTGTGCCCTCTCGTTGACACCTCGATCTTCCGCACGCTACACAAGTCGGACCCGGCCTGATCGGTGGAGTTGTCAGCAGTAGAAACGTCCGTCTTTCCGCAGGCTCGTCCCGGTTCTCCACATCGATCAGCCCCCTGCTACTACGGCTGTATCAAAGAAGAAGAAGGTCTCTTCCATGGAACTGAAGATCGGATCACAGGATCTCGCCAGGGCGCTGGGCCGTTCCCAGGGCATCGTCGAGCGCAAGTCGACCATGCCGATCCTGTCCCACGTGCTGCTCGAGGCGAAGAAGTCGAACGAGCTGCAGATCTCGGCGACCGACCTCGACCTCTCGGTCTCCTCGACCCACGCCTGCGAGGTGGGCAAGGAGGGGGCCCTGGCCGTCTCGGCCAAGCACCTCTACGAGATCGTCCGGGCCCTGCCGGAGCAGACCGTCACCCTGAAGCGGGCCGGCAACAACTACCTCGAGGTGAAGAGCGGCCCCTCCGAGTTCCGCATCGTCGGGCTGCAGGCCGAGGACTTCCCGGCGCTGCCGCGCTTCGACAAGCTCGCCTTCGTCGACGTCGACCCGAAGTCGCTGCTTGACCAGGTGGAGCGGACCTTCTTCGCCGCCTCGAACGACGAGACCCGCTACAACCTGAACGGCGTCTTCTTCGAGCCGCAGGGGGCGGTGCTGCGGCTCGTGGCCACCGACGGTCACCGGCTCACCGTCTCGGAGCGCCCCCTCTCTGGCGACTTCGGCCTGAAGAAGGGCGTCATCCTCCCCAAGAAGGGGCTCAACGAGCTGCGCAAGCTGCTCACCGAGGCGGCCGAGTCGGGCGAGGAGAAGCCGGTCTCGCAGCTCGGCTTCGCCGAGAACTCGGCGGTCTACAAGCGCCCCGGCGTCATCCTGGTGATGCGGCTCATCGAGGGGCTCTTCCCCGACTACAAGCAGGTGATCCCGAAGCCGGGCGAGAAGATCGTCAAGGTCGGCCGGCAGCGCTTCCTGGAGACGCTGCGGCGGGTCTCGCTGCTCTCCTCCGACAAGTCGCACGCCGTCAAGCTCGAGCTCTCGGCCGGGACGCTGCGGGTCCTCTCGCAGAACCCCGACCTCGGCGACGCCCGCGAGGACGTGCCGGTGGAGTACGCCGGCGAGCCGCTCAAGATCGGCTTCAACTCGCGCTACCTGACCGACGTGGTGGCGGCGCTCAAGGCCGACGACGTGCAGCTGGAGCTGGCCGACGACCTCTCGCCGGGCGTCCTGAAGGGCGCCGGCGAGCCGGACGCCGGCTACACCGCCGTCGTGATGCCGATGCGCATCTGATGGCGACGGGCGCGCCGAGCGGAGCCGTCACCGACGGGGTCTGAGCGGTGCGGATCGCCTCGCTGCAGCTGCAGGACTTCCGCAACCTCGCCGAGGTGAGCCTGGCGCCGTCGCCACGGCTCACGGTGCTGCTCGGGCCGAACGGGCAGGGGAAGACCAACCTGCTCGAGGCGGTCTACCTGCTCACCACGCTGCGGCCCTTGCGCGCCGCCAGGCTGGCCGAGCTGGTCCGCTTCGGCCAGCCGCGGGCTTCGGTGGGGGCCACGGTGCTGCGCGGCACGGTGGAGCGCCGGCTGGCGGTCGAGGTGCTCCCGGGGCAGCGCAACGCCACGCTCGACGGCAAGCCGATCGACCGGCTCGACGACTACTTCGACGGGCTGGCGGCGGTCTGCTTCTCGCCCGACGACCTGCAGCTCGTGAAGGGTGGGCCCGACGGGCGCCGCCGCTTCCTCGACCGGGCCGCCTTCAACCGCTGGCCGGCGGTGCTGGGCGAGTCGCGCGAGTACGTGCGGGCGCTGCGCGAGCGGAACGCCGCCCTGCGGGCCGGCGGCGGGGAGGTGGAGGAGAGCTTCCGCGGGCCGCTGGTGCGGGCCGGGGCCCGGCTGCTGCGCCGCCGCCGCGACATCGCCGCCGAGCTGACCCCGCGCCTGGTCGCCGCCTTCGCCGAGATCTCCGGGCCCGGGGCGCCGGCGCCGCTGCTCTCCTACCGGCCGAGCGGCGGGCTCGACCTCGAGGGCGGGGAGGATGAGCTGGCCGGGCGGCTCGCCGGGCTGCTCGAGGCCCGGCTGCCGCGGGACCTCGAGCGCGGCTACTCGACCTGCGGGCCGCACATGGACGACCTGCTCTTTGGCCTCGGCGGCAGGGCCGCCAGGACCTACGGCAGCCAGGGGCAGCAGCGGGCCTTCGCCCTGGCGCTCCGGATCGCCGAGGTGGAGAACCTGCGGGCGGTGCAGCAGGAGGCGCCGCTCTTGCTGCTCGACGACGTCTCCAGCGAGCTCGACCCGAAGAAGAACGGCTACCTGCTCGACTACGTCGGGGCGCTCCCGGCGCAGGCCTTCCTGACCTCGACCGACCGCCGGCTGATCGAGCCGCTGGCCGGCCCGGAGACCCGCTTCTTCCAGGTGGCCGCGGGCGCCCTCTCGCCGCTCGATTCCTGAGCCGTTCCGCACCCTTTCAGCCCGGTTCCGCACCGGTTTGGGCGTTGCTGGGGACCCCCGGCTCTGGTATACCGATGTGTCGCCTAAGTCCAGAGAACCGCTCAGAGAAACAGGAAGAGGTCCGCCCCTGGAAAACGTCGAGAGCAGCCTCCCGCACAACGCCGCCGGCGCCGAGTACGGCACCGACGCCATCAAGGTGCTCGAAGGGCTCGAGGCCGTCCGCAAGCGCCCCCACATGTACATCGGCGACGTGGGCGAGCGCGGCCTGCACCACCTGGTCTACGAGGTGGTCGACAACTCGGTCGACGAGGCGATGGCCGGGCGCTGCAACGAGATCAACGTCAGCATCCACACCGACAACTCGATCACCATCGTCGACAACGGCTCGGGCATCCCGGTCGGCCCCCACTCCACCGTCAAGGGCATGGACACGCTCGACGTGGTGATGACCAAGCTGCACGCCGGCGGCAAGTTCGAGTCGAACGCCTACCAGGTCTCGGGCGGCCTGCACGGCGTCGGCGTCACCTGCGTCAACGCGCTCTCCGACTGGCTCAAGGTCGAGGTCTACCGCGACGGCAAGGTCCACACCCAGCGCTACGAGCGCGGCAACCCGACCGGCAAGGTGCAGCTGGTGGGCGAGACCCAGCGGCGCGGCACCAAGATCACCTTCAAGCCCGACACCGGCATCTTCGAGGTCCACGAGTTCAGCTTCGAGACGCTCTCGGGGCGGCTGCGCGAGCTGGCCTTCCTCAACGCCGGCCTCAAGATCACCATCGAGGACGAGCGGACCGCGGCCAAGCGCCACGACTTCCTCTTCAAGGACGGCATCAAGGAGTTCGTCGCCTTCCTCAACCGGACCCGCGAGACCCTCAACCCGCCCATCTCGCTGCGCGGCGCCACCGAGGTGGAGCGCGGCACCGCGGTGGTCGAGATCGCCCTGCAGTGGAACGACGGCTACGACGAGAAGGTCTTCGCCTTCGCCAACAACATCCACAACCACGAGGGCGGCACCCACCTGATCGGCTTCAAGACGGCGCTGACCCGCACCATCAACGCCTACGGCCAGAAGAACAACCTCTTCAAGGATCTCAAGGACGAGCTCCCCAGCGGCGACGACATGCGCGAGGGGCTGGCGGCGGTCATCTCCATCCGGCTCCCCGGGGCGAGCTTCGAGGGGCAGACCAAGACCCGGCTCTCCAACACCGAGGCCAAGTCGATCGTCGAGCAGATGCTCAACGAGCGGCTCGGCGCCTTCCTGGAGGAGCACCCGCCGATCGCCAAGCGGATCTGCGCCAAGGTGGGCGAGGCGACCCGGGCCCGCATCGCCGCCCGCAAGGCGCGCGAGACGGTGCGCCGCAAGGGGGCGCTCGACGGCGCCTCGCTGCCCGGCAAGCTGGCCGACTGCCAGTCGAAGGACCCTGCCGAGTCGGAGCTCTTCATCGTCGAGGGCGACTCGGCCGGCGGCTCGGCCAAGCAGGGGCGGGACCGGCGCGTCCAGGCGATCCTCCCGCTGCGCGGCAAGATCCTCAACGTCGAGAAGGCCCGCTTCGACAAGATGCTCGCGTCCGAGGCGATCGCCACCATGATCACCGCGCTCGGCACCGGCATCGGCTCGGAGGAGTACGACGTCGCCAAGGTCCGCTACCACAAGATCGTGATCATGACCGACGCCGACGTCGACGGCAGCCACATCCGCACGCTGCTGCTCACCTTCTTCTTCCGGCAGATGCCGCAGCTGCTGGAGAAGGGCTACCTCTACATCGCCCAGCCGCCGCTCTACCGGGTCGCCAAGGGGAAGAAGGAGAACTACCTGAAGGACCAGGAGGCCATGGACGAGTTCCTGCTCTCCATCGGCACCGAGAAGACCCGGCTGGTGGCCGGCGACCTGGTGATCGCCGGCGACGACCTGCGGGCCCTCTGCCGCGACGCCATCACCTTCCGGGCCCTGCTGGCGCGCGCCGACCGGCGCCGCGACTCGCGCATCGTCGACGCCGCCATCAAGCTCGGCGACCTCGATCCCGGGCTGCTCAAGGACCACGAGCAGGTCAAGGCGCAGGTCGACAAGATCTTCCAGTACGCCCAGCGCCACCACCCGGAGCTGGAGGTGCGCCTCGCCAAGATCGAGCGCGACGTGGAGCACGACTGCGACGCCCTGGTCTTCCAGACCACCGTCTCGGGGGCGCCGCGCGAGACCCGCCTCGACCTCGACTACCTCTCCGGGCCGGAGTGGGGCGAGCTGACGGCGCTGCACGCCACCTTCGCCGAGCTCGGCCTCGGGCCCTACAAGCTCGAGACCCCGGACGGCGAGGAGGAGGTCTCCGACGTCTTCGCCGCGGTCGAGGCGATCAAGAAGGCCTCGGCGGCCGGCCAGACCATCCAGCGCTACAAGGGGCTGGGCGAGATGAACCCGGAGCAGCTCTGGGAGACCACCATGGACCCGGCGAGGCGCACCATGCTGCAGGTGCGGGTCGACGACGCCATCGAGGCCAACGAGGTCTTCAGCGTGCTGATGGGCGACGCGGTCGAGCCGCGACGGGAGTTCATCGAGCGGCACGCGCTCGACGTGCAGAACCTCGACATCTAGCCGGTCCCCGCCACGGAGGAGCCGCCATGCCCCGCACCGCCATCGCCGCACTCGGCACCGCCGTCCCCGACCGCGTCGTCACCAACGAGGAGCTGACCCGCCTCATGGAGACGACCGACGCCTGGATCCGCGAGCGGACCGGCATCGAGGAGCGGCGCTGGGTGGGGGAGGAGACCTCCAACTCCGACCTGGCGCTGGCGGCGACCAGGCAGGCGCTGGAGCGGGCCGGCTGGCAGCCGGGCGACCTCGACGCCATCATCTACGCCTCGCTCTCGCCCGACCACATGTTCCCGGGCGACGGCTGCTTCCTCAACGGCAAGCTCGGCATCCCCGGGGTGCCGGCGCTCGACGTCCGCAACCAGTGCTCAGGCTTCATCTACGGCCTCTCGATCGCCGATGCCTGGATCCGCTGCGGCACCTACAGGCGGATCCTGCTGGTCGGCTCGGAGGTCCACTCGACCGGCCTCGACGTCTCCACCCGCGGCCGCGACGTCTCGGTGATCTTCGGCGACGGCGCCGGGGCGGCGCTGCTGGAGGCGACCGACGATCCCGAGCGCGGCCTGCTCTCCTGCGAGCTGCACGCCGACGGCCGCTACGCCAAGGAGCTCTGGACCGACGCCCCCGGCTCGCGCTACCACCCGCGCATCCACCCGCGCATGCTCGAGGACGGCTCGATCTTCCCGCACATGGAGGGGCAGAAGGTCTTCAAGCACGCCATCTCCAAGATGCCCGAGGTGGTCCGCTCGGTGCTGGGCAAGAACGGCCTCACCCCCGCCGACCTGAAGCTGCTCATCCCGCACCAGGCCAACCTGCGCATCAGCCAGATGGTGCAGCGCTCGCTGGAGCTGCGCGACGACCAGGTCTTCAACAACATCCAGAAGTACGGCAACACCACGGCCGCCTCGATCCCCATCTGCCTCGACGAGGCGGTCCGGGTCCGCGGCGTGCAACGCGGCGACCTGGTGGGGCTGGCCGCCTTCGGCGCCGGCTTCACCTGGGGCGCGGCGCTGCTGCGCTGGTAGCGGCCGGCGCGCCCCCCTGCTACACGGGGATCCCCTTGAGGCGTCGTCCAACGGCAGGACTGCGGACTTTGGATCCGCGTATGAAGGTTCGAATCCTTCCGCCTCAGCTCCACCACCGCGCCGCCCTGGCCGGTGACCGCGCGTGATCGGCCTCTGCCAGCGCCCGGAGGCCTCCTGCGGCGCCTGCTGCGGCCTCTACAACTCGCGCGACCACGGCCGGGCCGCGGTCCACGCCGAGCTGACCCGGCGCACCCTCGCGCTGCGGCGCACCGAGCCGACCCTGCCGGCCTTCAAGGCGGCGGCGGCGAAGCTGGCGGCCGGCGGCCCGGCGCCGCTCTTCCCCTCGGTGCGGGTCTGCCCGCTGCTCGGCTTCCTCGACGAGGCCGAGACCCGGATCGGCTGCCTGGCCCATCCCCTGGTGACCGGCGGCCCCGACCTGCGCGACGCCGGCGTCTACGACGTCACCATCTGCGAGTCGTTCCTCTGCCCCAGCCACGCCTGGCTCGACGAGGCCGAGGCGACGCTGGCCGAGCTGGGGGCGGCCGACTTCCACCTCTATGGCCTGGTGGTGACCGACGTCCCCTTCCTGCGGGCGGCGCTCGGCGCGGTGGCGGCGCTGACCGGGGCGCGGGTGGAGCGGCGCCACCTCGAGCGGCCGGGCTTCCGGGCCGCCTTCACGCACCTGCTGGCGCTCAAGGAGGAGCTGGAGCCGGGCTCGGAGGGGCTCTTCGGCGCCTTCCGGCCCGGGCGCGACGGCGAGCCGGTGCCACGCAGCATCGACTACGCGGCGATCGACCGGGAGCGCTCGCCCTACGACGCGCTGCTCACCTGCGTGGGGGCCGACCCGCACAGCGGCAACGACCTCGACCTGCTGGAAGGAGAGGTCCGGCGCCGGCTCGACGGCTGCGCCGGGGCCTTCACGCCGCTCCCGGTGAGGGGGTAGGGGCACCCGGCCGGGATCAGCAAGAGAAGAGGACCGGCGCGGTCATGGTGGCCAGCAGCTTGCGCGTGCCGGCCGCGGCCCGCGGCCCCGGGAGGCCGGACTGGGCGTGGGCCCCGGTCACGATCAGGTCGCAGCCGCCCTCGAAGGCGTGGTTGAGCATGGCGTCGGCGGCGTCGAGGCTCTCCGGGTCGATGAGGACCGGCCGGTAGGTCGCCCGGACGCCGTGGGCGGCGAGGTGGGCCACCACGTCGAGCGGCGGCAGGCCGCCGGGCTCGGGGCGCGCCTCGCGCTGGAAGGCGAGGAGGAGGACCGACTCGGCCGCGGCGAGGAGCGGCAGCGCGTCGTTGAGTGCCCGCGCCGCCTCCCGGCTCCCGTTCCAGCCGACCAGCACGTTCCGGCCGACCGAGGGGAAGTGGCCGGCGTAGGGGATGACCAGCACCGGCCGGCCGCCGTGGAAGATGGCCTGCTCGATCGCCCCGTCGGGCAGCCGGGCCTGGTCCGGCGGCTGCTGGCCGAAGACGGCCAGGTCGGCGTACCGGCAGCAGACCTGGAGCTGGCCGAGCAGCACCGCGTCCTCGCTCGCCTCGAGCGGCCACCACTCCGACCTCAGGCCGACGGCGCCGGTGCGCGTCTCGAAGGCGGCGCGGGCCTCCCGGGCGGCCGCGGCCATGCGCTCCGGGGCGCGGCGACCGACCCGCCCGCCACCGAGCGTCTGCGCCTCGGCGAACAGGCCGGCGAGCCGGGCCCCGCCGCGGAGCGCGAGCTGGACGGCCAGCTCCAGCCGCTCGGAGGCCCGGGCGGAGGAGTCGATGTGGACGACCAGGTGCTTGAAGGTCATGGCGCTTCCCCCGCGCCGAGGACACCCCCGTTCGTCACCGCGTGCAAGTGGAAAGGAGGGCGTCACGAGCCCCGCGACAATCTGCGGCAGGACGGAACCCTGATAGCCTGCACCCTCGGCCCAGAGACCCGGAGGCGTCGCCGATGTGGTTCCTGCTGCTGGCTGGTGGCGCGGTGCTGGTGCAGCTGGCGGGCATCCCGCTGAGCCGGCGCCTGGCCGCACCGCCGGCGCCGGAGCTGCTGCTGGCCGGCTGGTTCCTGCTGGCCACCGCGGTGCGGCTGGCGGTGATGCGGGTCCGCATCGCCGGCTTCGAGCGCAAGGCGGCGCGGCTGGCCCGCCGCCAGGCCGACAAGGAGAAGGGGCAGTCGCCGATCGGCGAGCTGGGGCTCGGGGTGGGGCGGGGCGCGCTGCAGGTGGTGGGCGGCGACGTGCTCGGGGCCTCGCTCTCGCTGGTGGCGGCGCTGCTGCGGGGCGCGGCCGGGACCCTCAGGACCAGGCCGGCGCCGGCCCGCGAGCGGCGCCAGTCGGCCTGGCGGGAGCGGCTGGCCACGGTCGGCTGCGTGCTCGGGGTCGGTCTCACCTGCGTCGGGCTCGCCTGGTGGCCGCTGGTCGGGGGCCAGGCGACGCGGGCGGCCGCCCCGGCGCTGCGCCAGGCCGGCTTCGCGCCCGCGCCGACCCCAGCGCCGCCGACCATCGGTCCGCCAGGCCCGCCGCTCCCGGAGCCGGCCCGGCCAGCGGAGCCGCCCCCGCCATCCCCGGCGCCGGCCGCGCTGGAGCCCGCGCCAGAGACGCCGGCCCGGATCGGCCCGGCGCGCCGGCCGCCCGCCACCGCGGTGCCGGACTGAAGCCGCGGCGTCGGGCACCGCTTCAGCGCGCCAGCCGGTACCGGGCGCCCCGGGTGGTCCCGCTGCGCCGCAGGAAGTCGGCCGTGGCCAGGTCGCGGGTGGCCTGGCGGCGGGAGGCGCGCCCGCGCAGCGCCTCCAGGTAGTCGCGCAGGGCGAGGCCGCCGTGCCGCCCCGCCAGGCGCCGCAGCAGGTTCATGCGCTCCGGCCGGGCCAGCGTGCCGTGCAGGCCACCGCCCAGCTCCTTGGCCAGCGGCTCCTCGCGGGAGAACCACCCCCAGCGCGCGTACTCGGCCAGGGACTCCTCCACGTCGCGGCGGGCCAGCGCCCCGGCGAAGCCGCGGGTCCCGAGGAAGAAGCGCTCGCCGCCCGCCGGCGCCACCCGGGCCAGGACGAAGGCCGCCACCTCGTCCAGCTCACTGGAGCGGGCCGCCCGCCGCGCGAACTCGAAGGCGACGGCCAGCGCCGATGGCCAGCGCGCCAGCGCCAGCGCCCGGCGAAGCCGCAGCGGGTCGAGCCGGTCGTAGCGCCTGGCCAGCAGCTCGACCAGCACCCAGAGCAGGCGTGGGTCCTGGCGGGCCGCCTGGGAGGCCAGCACCACCAGCTCCTCGGGAGAGGGCTTGCCGAAGCGCCAGCGGCCTGGCCGCCCCTCGGCGCGGGCCCCCAGCGCGGCCAGCTCCAGGTAGAGCCGCGGCAGCTCGCGCTCGCCGAGCGGCAGCAGGCCGAGGTCGATCATGCCTCCCCCTGGAGATCGTCGAGGAAGTCGGCGGCGTCGGCCGCGCCGCGCACGCCCTTCGCCACCAGCTCATCGATGCGCGCCTCCACCAGCGAGAGGTCGGGTCGGCGCCGCAGCAGGGCCCGGGCGTGCCCGACGTCCTTCTCGCGGCCGGCGAAGCACTTCATCACCAGCAGGTCCTCGACGCCCAGCGCCTTCACCTGCAGCCGCGCCCCGGCAAAGATCGGCCGCAGCCGGCTGCCGTAGTCTGCCGGCAGGACGTGGGCGAAGGTCTCGAAGTGCGGGTTGAGCCAGTCCGAGGCCAGGCCGACCGCGCGGGCCACCTCCCGGATCTCTCCGCCCAGGTCGTCGAGGCTCCCGGAGACGGGGTAGGCGTCGACGTCGGTGGTCCTGACCGGGAGGCCGTAGGCCAGCATCATCGCCGTCCCGCCGCCGACCACCAGCGTGACCGGCCGTGGCAGGAGCGCGTCGAGGGCCCGGAAGGCCCGGTCGAGGGTGGCGGCGTCGAGCGGTGGGCGTGGCCGGCTCATTCAGGCCGCCATTATACTCCCAGGCATTCACGGCGCAATGGCTCGACACCCGCATCCTGCCGGCGGCGCAGGCGCTGGTGACCTCTCAGCCCGGGCCGGGGCCGAAGCGCCGGCGGGCCTCGGCCAACAGCGCGTCGCGGTGGCGCGGGTGGGCGATGGCCGAGAGCGCCACGGCCCGCTCCCGGTAGCTCCGGCCGTGCAGCGAGGCGACGCCGTGCTCGGTCACCACGAACTGCACGTGGGCCCGGGTGGTCACCACGCCGGCCCCGGCCTGGAGCGTCGGCACCAGGCGCGAGGCGCCCGAGGAGGTGGTGGAGGGGAGGGCGATGATGGCCCGCCCGCCCGGCGAGAGGGCGGCGCCGCGGACGAAGTCCATCTGTCCGCCCACGCCCGAGTAGATCCGCTCGCCGATCGAGTCGGCGCAGACCTGCCCGGTCAGGTCGACCTCGATCGCCCCGTTGATGGCGGTGGCGCGCGGGTTGCGCCGGATCACCGCGGTGTCGTTGACGTAGCCGATGTCGAGCATCGAGACGACCGGGTTGTCGTCGACGAAGTCGTAGAGGGCGCGGGTGCCGAGCGCGAAGCCGGCCACGATCTTGCCGGGGTGGACCCGCTTCTCCTCGCCGGTCACGGCGCCGCAGTGGACCAGCTCCATGACGCCGTCGGTCAGCATCTCGGTGTGGACGCCGAGCCGGCGGTGGCCGCGCAGCGCCGTCAGCACCGCGTCGGGGATGGCGCCGATGCCGACCTGGAGCGTGGCGCCGTCCTCGACGATGCCGGCGACGTGCCGGCCGATGGCCAGCTCCACGGCGTCGGGGGTGGGGCGAGCCAGCTCGTGGATCGGCTCGTCCCCCTCCACCAGCAGGTCGAGGTCGTCGAGGTGGACCAGCCCGTCGCCGTGGGTCCGCGGCATCTGCCGGTTGACCTGCGCGATCACCGTGGCGGCGCAGCGCACCGCCGCCCGGGTCACGTCGACCGAGACGCCGAGCGAGCAGTAGCCGTGCCGGTCGGGCGGGCTGACGGTCACCAGCGCCACGTCGAGCGGCAGGGTCCCGTCGCGGAAGAGCACCGGCACGTCGGAGAGGAAGACCGGGGTGGCGTCGGCGCGCCCCTCCTGCACGGCGCGGCGGACGTTGGCGCCGACGAAGAGCGCGTTGACGCGGAAGTGGCCGGCCTGCGCCGGCGCCGCGTAGGGGGCCGGCCCCTCGGTGTGGAGCTGCACCACCTCGACGCCGCGCAGGTCGGGGCCGCGGGCGGCCATGGCCTCGACCAGCAGCCGCGGCGCCGCCGCGACGCTGTGGATGAAGACCCGGTGGCCGGACTGGATGGCGGTGACGGCGTCGGCGGCGGTGGTCCAGCGCCCCATGTGGAACCCCCCCCTGGCGCAGCGACGAAGGCTACGCCGGCGGCGCCTCGCGCTTCGGCAGCCCGAGCGCCACGATCTCGGCGATGTCCATCGCCTTCATGGTCTCCTCGCGGCTCAGCTCGTTGATGCCGTCCTTCACCATGGTGAGGCAGAAGGGGCAGCCGGTGGCCACCACCCCGCCGCCGGCGCCGAGCGTCTCGGCCGCCTCGGTGACCCGGTTCTGGTTGATGCGGGTGCCGAGGTGCTCCTCCAGCCACATGCGGCCGCCGCCGGCGCCGCAGCAGAAGCCCTGCCGCCCGCTGCGCGGCATCTCCACCGGCGTGACCCCGGCCGCCGCCAGCGCGGCGCGCGGGGCGTCGGTGACGCCGTTCCAGCGGGCCAGGTAGCAGGGGTCGTGGTAGGTGACGGCGGTGCCGCCGAGCCCCTCGGCCTGGCCCGGCTTGAGCCGGCCGTCGGCCACCAGCGTGGCGATCAGCTCGGCGTGGTGGACCACCTCGTAGCGGCCGCCGAAGTCGGGCAGCTCGTTCTTGAGGGTGTTGAGGCAGTGCGGGCACTGCACCAGGATCTTCTTCACGCCGTGGCCGTTGAGTGTCTCGGTGAGCGCGGTGGCCTGCATCTGGAAGAGGTACTCGTTGCCGAGCCGGCGGGCGGCGTCGCCGGTGCAGGTCTCCTCCTCGCCGAGGATGGCGAAGCTGACCCTGGCCTCGCGCAGGATCTGGACGATGGCGCGCGAGACCTTCTTCTGCCGGTCGTCGAAGGCGCCGGCACAGCCGACGAAGAAGAGCCACTCGTAGTCGCCGCCGTCGGCGGCCCGCGGGATGGCCAGGTCCTCGCACCACTCGGCCCGCTTGTTGGAGCCGATGCCCCAGGGGTTCCCCTGGGTCTCGATCCCCTTGAAGATGCGGGCCGCCTCGTCGGGGAAGACCGAGTCGACCTGCACCGCCTGGCGCCGGATGTCGATGAGCCGGGGGATGTTCTCGATCAGCACCGGGCAGGCGGTCTCGCACCAGCCGCAGGTGGTGCAGGCCCAGGCGGTCTCGGGGGCGACCACCTCGGTGATGGGGGGCAGCTTCGCCGCGATCGCCTCGCGCGCCGCCGGATCGGTGGCGGCGGCCAGCTCGATCAGCGTCGGCCCGACCTGGCCGAGGTGCTTTCGGATCGCCTTGTTGACCTCCTTGTGGCTGAGCGGCTTGCCGGTGACGTGGGTGGGGCAGTGGGTCTGGCAGCGGCCGCACTCGGTGCAGCTGTAGACGTCCCAGCCCTCCTTCCAGGAGAGGTCCTTGGCGGTGGCGGTGCCGAAGCGGGCCCCCTCCGACTCGAGGTCGAGCTTGGCGAGCCGGGCCTCGGGCGGCAGCCGGCGGAAGAAGACGTTGGGGAGCGCGGTGATGACGTGGAAGTGCTTCCCGATGGGGAGGAAGTTGAGGAAGGCGAGGATCACCACCAGGTGGAGCCAGAAGCTCACCTGCACCACCGCCTCGGTGGCGCCGGGTGACAGGCCGAGCAGGCCGGCCTCCTCGTAGAGGATCTCGGTCACCATCAGGACGATGATGAAGCCGACCACCAGCGTCCCCTCCCAGGAGGCGGTGACGCGGGCCGGCTTCGTCACCACGCGGCGCCAGAGGAAGCCGAGCGCCGCCAGCAGCGCCGCCCAGACCACCACGTCCTTGACGGCGTCGTAGCCGCGGCCGAGCGCCGAGCCGGGGCCGAGCAGCGGCAGGTGGAAGTCGGCGGAGAAGCCGACGCCGAAGAGGGTGACGGTCCGCAGCGCCAGCACCAGGAAGGCGGCGAAGAGGACCACGTGGAGGATGCCGGCGGTCAGCTCCTCCGGGTCGACCAGCCGCTTCTGGCCGAAGCCGAAGCGGAGCAGCCCCGAGACCCGCTCCTCGGTCCGGTCGCGGCGATCCTCGCGCCGCAGGGCGAGCAGGGGACGGAGGCGGGTGACGACCGAGTAGCTGAAGAGCCCGAGCCCGGCGAGCAGCAGGGCGGCCGTGAGGAGTGGGTTCATGGCGCGGACGCTAGCATGTCGCGCCGAGGTGTTGACTTGGGAATCGAACGCCCCGGGCGGAGGTCAAACCGGACCCGGGGCGTCGATTTCAGGAGCGGACTGGCCCTCTTGGCCGGCCTGGCCTGCTCAGCCGTTGCGGATGCCGCGCTTCCCCCGCTCCTTCTCCTTCTCCTTCTCCTTTTCCTTGTTGTCCTTCGACTTCTCCTTGTCGTCGCCGCGCGTCGGAGGCGGTGGAGCGGTCCGATCCGGCGGCGGGGTGCCGCGCGGAGGCGGCGCCTGGAACGCGGGGGGCTGGGCCGGCGGCGGGAGGGTCCGAGCCGGCGGGAAGGCGCGAGGCGGCGGGCCCTGGTTGGGCGGAGGACCCTGGGTGGGCGGCGCGGCCGGCGGCGGCGTCATGCGCGGCGGCGGCTGGGCGACGGGCGGCTGGGCGACGGGCGGCTGGAGCTGCCCGGGGCCGGCGTGACCGGGAGGCTGGCCGCCGTGCCCGGGGGGCTGGTTGCCGTGGCCCGGTGCCTCGCCAGAGCGGCCGCGGTCGTCGCGATCGTTCCGGTCCCGCTGGTCGCGCTCGCGCTGCTGCCGGTCGCGGTCGTTCCGGTCCTGCTGGTCGCGCTCGCGCTGCTGCCGGTCGCGATCGTTCCGGTCCTGCTGCTCGCGATCGCGGTCGTTCCGCTCGCGCTGGTCACGATCCCGGTCCCGGTCGCGGTCCCGATCGTTCCGCTCACGCTGGTCACGGTCCCGGTCGCGTTCGACATTGAGCGGCGGGCGAACCTGCTCGCCGAAGCGGGGCGGCGCGGCGACCGGCGGCGGGGGACGAACCGGGGTCGGGATCCCGTGGCGCGGGGGCGGGCCGAGCGCGGGGCGCGGCGGCGGGGCCGGGCGCGGTGGTGGCGGCGGCGGTGCGGGGCGGGGCGCATACTCATGCCGCGGCCTGGGAGCGATCACCCTGGGCGGAGGAGGCGCGGGGCGCAGCCAGTAGGTCGGCGGCGGGGGGCGCGCCGGTGCGTAGTTGCCCGAGTAGACGTAGCCGCGGCCGCTGTACCAGCGCCACTCCGGCCCGCGGGGCGGGTAGTAGTCGTGGCGGTGCGGGCCGCCGAGGAAGCACCAGCCGCCACCAGGGAGCGGGTGGCCGGCGGAGTACATGAAGGAGAAGGGGCCGCGGTAGTAGTAGTAGCCACCCTCGACCACGTAATGGTCGTCGCGGTCCGGGTAGTAGTCGTGGGTGTGCGGACCGTCGAGGTAGCACCAGCCGCCACCGACCTCCTCGGGGATGAAGTGCTCGCCGTAGTACCAGAGCTCCAGCGGCGGCGGCTCGTAGGCGACCGGTGGGGCAGGCTGGTAGGCCGGCGGAGGCGGCTGGTAGGCCGGCGGAGGCGGCTGGTACGCAGGCGGCGGGGGCTGGTAGGCGGGCTGAGGCGGAGGCGGAGGGGGCTGGTAGGCCGGAGGCGGCGCTTCGTAGGTGGCCGGAGGCGGCGCGTAGTACGTCTGCCGCGGAACCGGCCGGGCGACGACGCAGCCGGTGACGAACGCCAAGGAGACGAGGGCCAGCAGGAGACGCTTCATGGGACACTCCTCGAGGCCACGGTCAGGGGGGCCTCACCCAGCAGACGTACCACGGACGACGGCCATTCAATGGGCCGGCTTGCGGCGACCCGAGCGGGCCCTGGCGGCGCAGGCGACCGCCTCCTCCACGTAGCGGCCGGCGATATCGAGCCCGGTGGCCCGCTCCAGCGCCTCGAAGCCGGGGGAGCTGTTGATCTCCATGATCATGGGGCCGCCGCGGGCCTCGAGCAGGTCGACCCCGGCCACCGGCAGCCCGACCACCTGCGCGGCCCGGACCGCCGCCTCGGCGTAGTCGGCCGGGAGCTGGAGCCGGGTGGCGGCGCCGCCGCGATGGATGTTGGAGCGGAACTCGCCGGCCCGGGCGGTGCGGCGCATGGCGGCCACCACCCGGTCGCCGATCACCAGCGCCCGGACGTCACGCCCCTTCGACTCCTTGACCAGCTCCTGCAGCAGGATCTCCTGCCCGAGCGTCCAGAGCGTGTCGAGCAGCCCGGTCACCTCGGCCATCGTCGAGGCGATCATGACGCCGACCCCCTGGGTGCCGCGCACCAGCTTGATGATGCAGGGCAGCCCGCCCACCAGCTCGACGGCGGCCGGCACCTCGTCGCGGTAGCGGCAGAGGGCGGTGCGCGGGATGGAGAGCCCGGCCGAGGCGAGCAGCTGCAGGGCCCGCAGCTTGTCGCGCGAGCGGCCGATGGCGGCGGCGCTCCCCAGCACCGGTACCCCCATCAGGTCGAGCTGGTTCAGGACCGAGAGGCCGTAGCCGGTGATCGAGGCGCCGATGCGCGGGATCACCACCCGCACCGCGCCCGGCAGCAGCTCCTTGCCGCGGTGGAAGAGGCGGGGCCGGTGGCGCTCCAGCAGGAGGTCGCAGCGGAGCGTGTCGAGCACGCGCGGGGCGAGCCGCCGGGCCCGGGCGGCCGCCACCAGCCGGCGGGTCGAGTAGAGCTTCGGGTTGCGCGAGAGGATGATCAGGGCCGGTGGCGCCATCGGTGAGGGGAGGGTAGCCGTTCAGCCCCCCCTCCTGCTAGAACCGCTCTCTTTCCGAGGGCTCCCGTGGACTACAAGGACACCATCCAGCTCCCCAGGACCGACTTCCCCATGAAGGCCAACCTGGCCCAGCGGGAGCCGGAGCTCCAGCGCGCCTGGGAGGCCGAAGGGATCTACGAGCAGGTGCTGGCGCAGAACGCCGCGAAGCCGGGGGCGAAGAAGTTCGTGCTGCACGACGGGCCGCCGTACGCCAACGGCGACATCCACATCGGCCACGCCCTCAACAAGATCCTGAAGGACATCATCGTCAAGTACCGGAACCAGAACGGCGAGGTGGCCGACTACGTGCCGGGCTGGGACTGTCACGGCCTGCCGATCGAGCTGAAGGTCGACAAGGAGCTGGGGGCGAAGAAGCGGGAGATGGACCGGGCCAGCCTGATCGGCGCCTACCGGGCCTCCGCCACCAGGTGGATCGACAAGCAGCGGGTCTCCTTCAAGCGGCTCGGCATCTTCGGCCGCTGGAGCACCCCCTACGCCACCATGGACAAGCGCTACGAGGCCGACACGGTCCGGGCGCTGGCGCGGGCCGCCGAGCGCGGCTTCCTCACGCGGGGCAAGAAGCCGGTCTACTGGTGCATCACCGACCGGACCGCGCTGGCCGAGGCCGAGGTCGAGTACGAGGACCACGTCTCGCCGTCGATCCACGTCGCCTTCGACCTCAACTCGCCGCTGCCCCACGAGAAGCTGCGCGGCCGGGCGGCGCGGCTGGTCATCTGGACCACCACCCCCTGGACGCTGCCGGCCAACCTGGCCATCTGCGTCCACCCGGAGTTCCTCTACGCCGCCTACGAGCTGAACGGCACGGTGCTGGTGGTGGCCCGCGACCTGCTCGGCGCCTTCCTGGCCGCCTGCGCGCCGGGCGAGCTCTCCGGCAGCGAGCTGGCCCACCCGGAGCGGCTGCTGGCCGAGCTCCCGGGCGTGAAGCTGGAGGGGCTGAGCTACCGCCACCCGTTCATGGGGCGTGAGTCGCCGGTGATCCTCGGCGAGCACGTCACGCTCGAGGCCGGCACCGGCCTCGTCCACACCGCCCCGGGCCACGGCGCCGAGGACTACGTGGTCGGGCAGCGCTACAAGCTCGACGTGCTCAACCCGGTCGACGGGGCCGGCGTCTTCACCGACGACGCCGGGCCCTACGCGGGCCAGAAGATCTTCGAGGCCAACGCCCGGATCGTGGCCGACCTGGCCGCCTCGGGCCACCTGCTCTCCGACCCGAAGGCCACGCTCAAGCACAGCTACCCGCACTGCTGGCGCTGCCACAAGCCGGTGGTCTTCCGCGCCACCGACCAGTGGTTCCTCAGCCTCGACCACGACGGGATGCGAGCGCGCACCCTCGACGAGATCGACCGGGTCACCTGGATCCCGCACTGGGGGCGCGACCGGATCTACAACATGATCGAGAACCGGCCCGACTGGTGCCTCTCGCGCCAGCGGACCTGGGGCGTGCCCATCCCGGTCTTCTACTGCGAGGGCTGCGCCGAGCCGCTGGTCTCCCCGGCGATGATGAACCGGGTGGCCGACCGGTTCGAGCAGGAGGGGATCGAGGCCTGGTACCGGCACCAGCCGAGCGAGTTCACGCAGGGTGCAGCTTGCGCCAAGTGCGGCGGCACCGCCTTCCGGCGGGAGCAGGACATCCTCGACGTCTGGTGGGACTCGGGCGTCAGCTGGGCGGCGGTGGCCGAGCGCGACCCGGGGCTGGGCGCCCCGGTCGACCTCTACCTGGAGGGCTCCGACCAGCACCGCGGCTGGTTCCACTCGTCCTTGCTCACCAGCATGGCCATCAACGGCAAGGCCCCGTACCGGGCGGTGCTGACCCACGGCTTCGTGCTCGACGAGCACGGCAAGGCGATGTCGAAGAGCGTCGGCAACGTGGTGGCGCCCGAGGAGATCATCAAGCAGTACGGCGCCGACGTGTTGCGGCTCTGGGTGAGCGCCTCCGACTACCGCGACGACGTCCGCATCGGCAAGGAGATCACCGACGGCCTCGCCGAGGGCTACCGCAAGATCCGCAACACCCTGCGCTACGCGCTCGGCGCCGTCGACGGCTTCGACGTGACCCGCGACGCGGTGGCGCTGGCCGAGCTCGAGCCGATCGACCGCTGGGCCTGGAACCGCCTGGTGGCCTGGCAGGAGAAGGTCCGGGCCGGCTACGAGGGGTACGAGTTCCACACCGCCTACCACGCCACCATCCAGCTCTGCGCCGTGGAGCTCTCGGCCCTCTACTTCGACGTCGTCAAGGACCGGCTCTACACGGCGAAGAAGGACGGCAAGGCGCGCCGCAGCGCCCAGACCGTGCTCTGGCACGTGGCCCACGACCTCTGCACCTGGCTCGCCCCCATCCTCTCCTTCACCACCAGCGAGGCCTGGGGCCACCTGCCGGGCGCGCCGGTCAAGTCGGTCTTCCTGGCCGGCCTCACCACCCGGGCCCCGGCGGCCGACGCCGCGGCGCTCGACGCCCGCTACCAGGCGCTCTTCGCGGTGCGCGAGGTGGTGCAGAAGGCGCTGGAGACGGCCCGCGGCGCCAAGCTGATCGGCAAGAGCACCGAGGCGGCGGTGCTGGTCCGCGCCGAGGGGGCGCAGCGGGCCCTGCTCGAGGCGGCTCACGGCGAGCTGCCGGCCCTCTTCATCGTCTCGAAGGTGACGCTGGCCGACGGCCCGCTCGGGGTCGAGGTCTCCGGGGCGCCGGGGCAGAAGTGCCCGCGCTGCTGGGTCTTCGCCACCGACACCGGCAAGAACGCCGCCCACCCGGAGCTCTGCGGCAAGTGCGTCGAGGCGCTCGCCTGAGGACCGCATGAACAAGTGGCGCCTCTTCCTGCTGATCGTGCTGACCGGCCTGGTGGCCGACCAGGTGACCAAGTTCATGGCGGTCGACCGGCTCACCACGGCGCTGTCGCGCACCGACGGCTCGCTCCCGGCCCGGGTGGCCGGCTTCTACTCGTTCCGCCACCTCGAGCCCTGGGCCACCGAGCCCCACGTGGTCTGGAAGCCGGTCTGGCGGATGCGCTACGCCGAGAACCCGGGGGCGGCCTGGGGGCTCTTCCGCGACCTCTCGCTCACCGCGCGCAACGCCGTCTTCACGCTGACGCTGCTCGGCGCGGTCGCCTTCATCCTCTTCTACTTCCGCAAGCTCACCCGCGAGCAGCGGGCGGCCCAGGTGGCGCTCTCGCTGGTCTTCTCCGGCGCCATCGGCAACTTCATCGACCGGCTGGCGCGCGGCTACGTGGTCGACTTCATCGACTGGCACTGGTGGAACCGGCCCGACCTCTACTGGCCGACCTTCAACATCGCCGACTCGATGATCGTGGTCGGCGTGCTGCTGCTGGTGCTGCTGCCGGCCGAGACGGCTTGAGATGCTGCCGATCCTCTTCTCCATCGTCATCCCGGCCGGGCTGGTCAAGCCGGCCGCAGTGGGCGTGCTGCTGCTGGTGGCGCTGGGGCGGGCGCTGGCCTGGCGGCGCCGCTCGACGCGCCAGGGCCACCCCATCTCGCTCGGCACCGCGCTCAAGGACGACTGGACCGTCTCGCTGGTCCTGCTGGCCGGGGCCGGGCTGCTCTGGAAGTTCGGCCTGCTCGACGGCGAGGTCCGGCTGCCGCTCCACAGCTACGGCCTCCTGATCGCCACCGGCTTCATCCTCGGCATCTGGCTCGGGCAGCGCGAGGGGAAGCGGCGCGGCCAGGACCCGGAGCAGATCGCCGACCTGACCTTCTGGATCCTGGTGGCGGCGCTGGTCGGGAGCCGCGTCTACTACATCCTCGTCAACTGGCGGGACTACTTCGAGGCCGGCACCTTCTTCGCCAACACCTCCTTCGGCCGCATCCCGCGGGTGCTGGCCATCTGGGAGGGAGGGCTGGTCTTCTACGGCGGCTTCCTCGGCGCGGTGCTGGTCGCCTGGCTCTACATGCGCCGCCACGCCATGGGCTTCCTGGCCCACGCCGACACGCTCATCCCCTCGGTGGCGCTCGGCCACTTCTTCGGGCGGCTCGGCTGCTACGGGGCCGGCTGCTGCTGGGGCGACGTGGCGCACGGCCACCTGCCCTGGGCGGTCCACTTCCCGCCCGAGTCGCTCGCCTACCAGACCTTCGCCGGCCGGTCCTCGCCGGGCGCCTTCCTGGCGGCCGACCGGAGCGCCACGCTGCCGCTCCACCCGACGCAGCTCTACGAGTCGTTCGGCGAGCTGGGGCTCTTCCTGGTGCTGGTGCTGCTGGTGCGGCCGCGCAAGCGGTTCCACGGGCAGGTGCTGGCCACCTGGCTCATGCTCTACGCGGTGCTGCGGACCGTGGTGGAGAGCTTCCGCGGCGACGTGGAGCGCGGGGTGGTGCTGGGGCTGGGGGTGGGGATCTGGACCTCCCTCGTCATCTTCGCAGCCGGCGCGGCGATCTTCGCGACGGCCGGACGGCGCGCTAAGGTCTAGAGCGTGGCCACGCCCATCAAGCCCCCGCAGAAGCCAGGCGCCCCGCCGGCGGAGCCGGTCGAGGAGAAGGGGAAGCACGCCACCGACCAGCTGGCCGACGACTGCGCGGCGCTCGAGACCGAGGTCGAGGAGCTCAAGGTCAAGTACGAGATGTACTTCCTGGGCGTGGAGCGGGGCGAGCCGAACCGGATCCGCGACGACCTGAAGAAGAAGGTGGTGCGGCTGAAGGAGCGGTTCACCCGCAACGCCGGGATCCGCTTCCGTATCCAGTCGCTCCACGCCCGCTTCATCTCCTACGAGCGGCTCTGGCTGCGCAGCGTGCGCGAGAAGGAGGAGGGGACCTACCACCGCGACCTCTTCAAGGCGCGGCTCCACGCCAAGCAGCGCGGCGTCGGGCCGGCCGGGGTGAAGGGGAAGAAGGAGATCCTGCGCCACTCGCAGGCCGAGGACGTCGACCTCGGCGACTTCGGCGACGACGACTCGCCGCCGCCGGTCGCCGCGGCCGGCCCGGTGCCGCTCGCCACCGGGAAGACCGCCGCGCCCGCCATGCCGCCGCGCCCCGGGACGCCGGCCGGCCCGCCGCCGGCCCGCCCTGC
>JANMRY010000067.1:0-56717 GCA_031388695.1 Anaeromyxobacter sp.
GCAGCGGCCCCTCGCTCTCCTCGAGCGACTTCTTCGCCGCCATCACCGCCGGCCGGACCGTCGTCAAGGCCCGCGGCAACAACCCGGCCGCATTCGCCGACCCGGTGCTGACGGCCAGGCAGGTCGAGCTGGAGGGCGACAAGTAGCTGGAGCGCCAGCTCCGCGGGACCCCGGGGACGGTCGGCCAGCTGGCCACCGTCCCCGGATCACGTGACGGGCCAGGGCGGAAGAGGCCCCGGAGCGGCGGCTGGGGTAGAACACGGGGGCCGGCCCCCGAGGATTTCCCTGGTGGCGCTGGCACACCCGGGCTGGGCCGGGTGTCATGTCGAGAGGAGGCGGGGCCCACTTGAGCGAGCAACGCAGCAAGGCGGCCGAGCTCTACCGGACCTGGGGTCCGGCGGTCTACCGCCGCTGCCTGCGGATTCTCAAGGACCCCGAGGCGGCCAAGGACGCGACGCAGGAGGTCTTCATGAAGCTGATCCGTGACATGTCGAAGCTCGAGGGGCGCGAGACGGTGCTCCCCTGGATCTACCGGGTGGCGACCAACCACTGCCTCAACCAGCGCCGCAACAGCACCCGGCGCGGCGAGGACCAGGAGGCGCCGCCGCTGGAACTGGCCGCCTCGACCGACCACGACAGCCTCCCCAACCGGCAGCTGGTGCAGGCCATCCTCTCCAGGTTCGACGCCACCACGCAGACCGTCGCGGTCGGGGTGCTGGTCGACGGCATGGAGCAGGAGGAGGTGGCCGAGGTGCTCGGCCTCTCGCGCCGCACCGTGGCCCGCAAGCTGGCTCGCTTCCTGGACCTCGCCCGACACCACGTCGACCGGAGCTGAAGATGACCGCCCGCTGCCCATCCGACCTCGCCCTGGAGCGCCACCTGCTCGCCCCCGAATCGCCGCTGGCGGGCCACCTGGCGGCCTGCCCGGGCTGCGCCACCCGCCTCGCCACCATGCAGCGGCAGGGCGAGGAGTTCCTCCGCTTCGTCTACCCGGCCACCGTCGAGGCGGTCGAGGCGGCCGCGGCCCGCCCGGGCCTCTTCTCGTCCTGGCGCCGCTGGTTCGCGCTGGTCCCGGCGCTCGGTGGCGCCGCCGCCCTGGCGCTCTTCCTGGCCCGACCGGTGGCGCCGCCCGACGACTACCTCGGCGTGAAGGGTGGCGGCCCGCTCGGCCTGGCGGTCTTCGTCCAGGAGGGGAGCACGCCGCGCTCGGCGCGAGACGGCGAGCCGGTGCCGGCCGGGGCGTCGTTGCGCTTCCGCGTCCGCACCGCCCGGCCCTGCAACCTCTGGCTGCTCTCGGTCGACGGCCGCGGCCAGGTCTCCCGGCTCTACCCGACGCAGGGCGAGGGCGGGGCCGCGCTGGAGCGGAGCGCCGACCTCCCCGGTGGCGCGGTGCTCGACGGCCAGGCCGGCCCGGAGCGGATCATCGCCCTCTGCGCGCCGGCGCCGCTCGGCTGGAGCAGCGCCGAGGCGGCGGTGCGTGCCGCCTTCGGAGCGCCCGGACCAGAGGCGGTCCGCCGCGCCACCGCCATCGCCGGGCTTCCGGCCGGCACCGCGCAGGACGCCCTGCTCCTCGAGAAGCGCCCCTGAACCCCCGGCCACCGGTCCACGCCATGCGCCGCCTGCTCGCAGCACTCCTGCTCCTCGCCCCGCTCGCCGCCGCGCCGCTGCCCGGCCGGGTGGCGGTGGTGGCCGGCATGAACCAGGGGGCGTCCGGGCGGGAGAAGCTCTGGTTCGCCGAGAAGGACGCCGAGCGGTTCGAGCGGGCCCTCATCGAGCTGGGCGACTTCCCCCCCGAGGGCGTCGAGCTGCTGCGCGGCCCGACCGCCGGGGCCTTCCGCCAGGCCCTGGCCCGCGCCGAGGCCCGGGTCCAGGCGGCCCGCGCCAGCGGCGAGCGGACCCTGCTGCTGGTCTTCTACTCGGGCCACGCCGGGGCCGGCGGGCTCGAGTTCGGGAACGAGCGGGTCGGGTACGACGAGCTCAAGGCTGCGGCGGCCAGCTCGAGCGCCGAGGCCAAGGTGATGGTGGTCGACGCCTGCGAGGCCGGCGCGCTCACCCAGGTGAAGGGGGCGCGGGCCGAGGCGCGCCTCGACTTCGCGCTGCCGGTCGACGAGGTGCGCGGCACCGCCTTCATCGCCTCGACCGCGGTCGGCGAGGCGGCGCAGGAGTCGGCCGCCATCGGCGGCAGCTTCTTCAGCCACCACCTCGAGGTGGCGCTGCGCGGCGCCGGCGACGCCGACGGCGACGGCCGGGTCACCCTGGCCGAGGCCTTCCGCTACACCTCGCAGGCGACCGTCTCCGACACCTCGTCGACGCGGACCGGCGCCCAGCACCCGACCTACGACTTCCGCATGTCGGGGCGGGGCGACGTGGTGCTGGCCGACCTGCGCCGCGCCGAGGCCAGGCTGCTGGTGCCGATCGACCCGGGGGCGCTCTACGTGCTGCGTGGCCCGCGCGGCCTGACCGCCGAGGTCCCGGCCGGCGCGAGCGAGCTGTTGCTGGCGCTGCCGGTCGGGGCCTACTCCGTGGAGCGGCGCGCCCGGAATGGCCGGGCCCTCGGCCAGGTCACGCTGGCCCGGGGAGAGACCCGCGCCCTGCCCCACCTGGTCCCGACCCGCTACGAGGTGGCCCGCTCCAAGGGCGGCCCGCGGCCGACCGAGATCTGGGTCGGCGCCGGGCTGCAGACCACCGGCCTGCCCGGCAGCCTGGCGGTCCCCGGCTTCCGGCTCGGCCTGCGGCGCGAGGTCGGACCGGTGGCCCTGGTGGTGCACGCCGACTACGCCGTCGGCGACGTCGGCGACCGGGCGCTCACCTACGGCTACACCCGCGCCGGCGGCGGCCTGAGCGCGCTCCTGCCGATCGTCGGCGGCCGGGCGCTGCTGGAGGGCGGGCTCGACCTCGGCGGCGGCTGGAACAGCCAGTCGCTCCCCGACGGCCGCCACTTCGAGACCGGTGACCTGACGGCGGGGCTGGTGCTGCGCGGCTCGATGCCGATCGGGCCGCTGCGCGCCGCCCTCGACCTGACCGGTGGGGCCAAGGCCTTCAGCCTCAACGGTGACCGGGTGGTCCGACCCGTCGCCAACCTCTCGCTCCTGCTGCTCTACGGGATCTGACCGTGCGCCTCCCGGCCTCGCTTCCGCGCCTCCTCGCCGCCGCCCTGGTCACCCTGCTGCTGGGCGCCTGCGACGGGACGCTCCACGACGCCGCCGGGGTGCCGGCCCTGCCCGGTGGCGGGCCGGCCTGCGAGGCGCCGCAGCACGTCTGCGCCGACGCCTGCGTGGCCCAGTCGATCACCGCCTGCGGCGACGGCTGCGCCACATGCTCCGCCGGCGCCAACGCCACGGCGACCTGCGAGCCGGGGGCCGGAGGCGCCTACGCCTGCGGCCAGGCCTGCCAGGCTGGCTGGTTTGCCTGCTCCACCGGCTGCTGCCGCGCCACCGCGGTCGCGGCCGGCGACGAGCACGCCTGCGCCGTCACCAGCGACCGGGCGCTGGTCTGCTGGGGCAAGAACGACGCCGGCCAGCTCGGCCCCGGCGCCGCCGGCCTGCTCCGCTCGATCCGCCCGGTCACCGTGCCGCTCTCCGGCGTCACCGCCGTGGCCGCCGGAGGCCAGCAGACCTGCGCCCTGGTCGGCACCGGCGTCGGCGCGACGCTCAACTGCTGGGGGGCCAACGCCGCCGGGCAGCTCGGCGGCGGAGACACCTCGGCCACCTCGGCCATCGTCTCCAGCCCCCTGGCCGGGGCCACGGCGCTGGCGCTCGGGGCCCGCCACGGCTGCGCCATCGTCGGCAGCGGCCCGACCGCGGCGGTCAGGTGCTGGGGGGCCAACGACAACGGGCAGCTCGGCACCGGCGACTTCACGCCGCACGCCGCCCCGGTCGCCACCCTGGTCGTGGCGGGGGCGACCGCGCTCTCGGCGGCCGGCGACGACACCTGCGCCGTGGCGGCCGGCGCCGCCAGCTGCTGGGGCGCCGACACCGAGGGGCAGACCGGCTCACAGGACACGGTGACGCCGCGGGCGCCCAAGCCGGCGCCGGTCTCGGTGCCGCTCCCGATTGCGCCCAATCCACTCCCAGTCGTCACCGGCCCCGCGCTCAGCGTGGCTGTCGGGCGAAAGCACGCCTGCGCCAGCTACACCGACGCGATCGGCGGCACGCCGCTCTTCTGCTGGGGCTCGGGCGGGGAGGGGCAGATGGGGAACCGCACCACCACCACCCCGGTCCTCGCGCCGGTGCAGGCCGACCGGATCAACAACGGGGCCGCCAGCGTCTTCATCACCGGCGAGGCCTTCAGCTGCTCGGCCAAGGCCGGCGACTTGACCATGAAGTGCGCCGGCCGGAACGACCAGGCGCAGTGCGGCGGCGCGCCGTCGGCCTCGCCGGCCGTCGCGGAGCTCGAGGTGGCCTTCGGCGGCCCGGTGGTGGCCGCCTCGGCCGGCCGGGCCTTCACCTGCGCGCTGGTCGACGAGGGAGGCGCACGCGTCGTGAAGTGCTGGGGCAGCAACGCCGACGGCCAGCTCGGCCGCGCCACGCCCGCCTCGGCGCCGTCGCCGACGCCCGACCTGGTCGGGCGGTAGGCCTCCGGCCCGAGCTCAGGCGACCGCGGCCGCCGGCGCCTCGAGGGGCTCGGCCGGCCGCACCCTCGGGCGCTCACCGCCCGCCGCGCCCGCCACCCGCGCCGCGTAGGCGCTGAACCAGCCGAGCACCGCCGCCTCGACGGGCTGGTGGGCGAAGTCGACCACCGGCTCGATGCCGGCGGCGCCGAGCTGGCCGCGCGGGCAGTGGCCGACCATCGCCACCAGCACCGCCTGGCAGTCGGCGAGGGCGCGCAGCACCGCCGCCAGCGCGTCCTCCTCCCCCGCGCCGCCGCGGCAGTACCGGTCGACGGCGCGCGGCGCCACCAGCCGGGCCCCGCTCCGGTCGACGTCGTAGACCAGGAACTCCCTGGCGTGGCCGAAGTGCTGGTTGACCAGGCCGTCGCCGCGGGTGGCCACCGCCACCCGGGCGCTGAGCCCGCCCGCCGCGGCCGCGACCCCTCGCAGCGCCTCGCGCCGGGCCGCCTCCTGCCGCTCCCGCACCCGCTCCACCGCCACCCGGTGGGCGGCGCGCACCTGGCTGGCGTCCTGGGCCGGCTCGGGCGGGAGCGCGGCCACCGTGAACTCGGCGCTCCGGTCCTCGCCGAGCATGCCGACCGCGTCGGCGCGGCACTGGCGGCAGTGGCGCATGATGCGCGAGTCGACCTCGCAGGCCCGCTGCACCGCCTCGAGCTCGGCGCCGGTGGGGCCGCGCTGGCCGGTCAGGCCGTAGTGCGTGCCGTGCTCCGGCGCCGAGATGAGCGGCATGACGTTCTGCAGGAAGACGCCGAGCCCGCGCAGCCGCCGGCTCACCTCGGGCAGGTGCTGGTCGTTGACGCCGGGGATGACCACCGAGTTGACCTTGCAGAGGACGCCGGCGGCGGTGAGCCGCTCGATCCCCTCCAGCTGGCGCTCCGAGATCAGGCGGGCGGCGTCGAGGCCGCGGACCTTCTTCCCCTTCCAGAGCGCCCAGGGGTAGATGGCCTCGCCCACCGCCGGGTCGACCATGTTGACGGTGACGGTGACGTGGTCGACGCCGAGGGCGACCAGCCGCTCGACGTGGTCGGGCAGCGCCAGCCCGTTGGTGGAGAGGCAGAGCGTCAGGTCGGGGGCCACCTCGCGGATCCCCTCGAGCGTGGCGAAGGTGGCGACCGGGTTGGCGAGCGGATCGCCCGGCCCGGCGATGCCGACCACCGAGAGCTGCTTCACCTCGGCCGCCACCGCCAGCACCTTGCGGATCGCCTGGGCCGGCGTGAGCCGCTCCGAGACCACGCCGGGCCGGCTCTCGTTGGCGCAGTCGAACTTCCGGTTGCAGTAGTGGCACTGGAGGTTGCAGGCCGGCGCCACCGCCAGGTGCATGCGGGCGAAGTGGTGGTGGGCCTCCTGGCTGTAGCAGGGGTGGTTGCGGACCTTCTCCGCCACGTCGGCCGGGAGCGGGCGGGGCGGGGGGGCCGCGTCGCCGCAGCCGCCGCCGAAGGAGCAGTTGGCGGCCTGGGCGCGTGCCGGGGCCGGCGCGGCGGCGTCGAGGACGGGGAGGTGTCTGCTCACGGTGGCGCGCTCCGGGTGGTGCGGGAGGACTCCAGCCGCTCCCTTTGCACCGGCCGTTCCAGCGCCTGCGGCAGCCGACCCGCCGGCGTTCCGGCCCCGGCCGCCAGCGATTCGGCCCCAGCCGCCAGCGGTCCGCCCCCTCCGGGAGCGCCGTCACGACGGGCACTGTCAGGATCCCCACGCCATTGTCAGCTTCCGGACAGCCGTCGCGCAAACGGCGCGCCGCCCCCTGGCGCCGTGGCGGCCGGAAGCGCGGAAACCGGCCGGTTGCAGGCCAAGGCGCAGCCGGACCGACTTGGCCCGCCCTTCGCAGTGGCTTCCATGCGACGGGCCGCAGCGACCGGGCCCATCGGCCAGACCACGCAGCGGCAACCGCAGCACCGGAGACCACCATGAGACAGATCGCAATCTACGGGAAGGGCGGCATCGGCAAGTCGACGACGACGCAGAACACCGTCGCCGGCCTGGCCTCGCTCGGCAAGAAGGTGATGATCATCGGCTGCGATCCCAAGGCCGACTCGACCCGCCTCATCCTCCACGCCAAGGCGCAGAACACCGTGATGGACCTGGTGCGCGAGCGCGGCACGGTCGAGGACCTCGAGATCTCCGACGTCATGAAGGTCGGCTACGGCGACGTGAAGTGCGTCGAGTCGGGCGGCCCGGAGCCGGGGGTGGGCTGCGCTGGCCGCGGCGTCATCACCGCCATCAACTTCCTCGAGGAGCAGGGGGCCTACACGCCCGAGCTCGACTACGTCTTCTACGACGTGCTCGGCGACGTGGTCTGCGGCGGCTTCGCCATGCCCATCCGCGAGGGCAAGGCCCAGGAGATCTACATCGTCTGCTCCGGCGAGATGATGGCCATGTACGCCGCCAACAACATCGCCAAGGGCATCCTCAAGTACGCCACCTCCGGCAAGGTCCGGCTGGCCGGCCTGATCTGCAACTCCCGCAACACCGACCGGGAGGCCGAGCTGATCGAGGCCCTGGCCCGGCGCCTCGGCACCCAGATGATCCACTTCGTGCCCCGCGACAACGAGGTGCAGCGGGCCGAGCTGCGGCGCATGACGGTCATCGAGTACGCGCCGGAGCACAAGCAGGCCGAGGAGTACCGGACCCTGGCCCGCAAGATCGCCGAGAACAAGATGCTGGTGATCCCGACGCCGCTGGAGATGGAGGAGCTCGAGGGGCTGCTCATGGAGTTCGGGATCATGGCCCCCGAGGACGAGGCCGTGGTCGGCAAGGCCGCCGCCGTGGTCGCCGCCTAGCCGCACCGCCAGGCCGACGCAGCTCCAGGCCGTCACACCACCACGCCGCCGCATACGCACCCGCACGCGCAGGGAAGGAGCTCGAGCCATGTCCGACGAGGTCAAGGTGAAGCAGGTCGAGGGGATCACCAGGGAGTCGACGCAGGAGATGATCGACGAGGCGCTCGCCCTCTACCCGGAGAAGGGGAGGAAGAAGCGCACGCCGCACCTGGCCCCCAACGACCCGTCGGCCTGCTCCACCTGCGTCAAGTCGAACCGCAAGACCGTCCCCGGCGTGATGAGCGCCCGCGGCTGCGCCTACGCCGGCGCCAAGGGGGTGGTCTGGGGGCCGATCCGCGACATGGCCCACATCTCCCACGGGCCGGTCGGGTGCGGCTGGTACTCGTGGGGCACCCGCCGCAACCTGATGACCGGCAAGAACGGGGTCACCCAGTTCGGCATGCAGATGACGTCCGACTTCCAGGAGAAGGACATCGTCTACGGCGGCGACAAGAAGCTGGAGAGGCTGCTGGCAGAAACACATGAGCTCTTCCCGCTCGCCAAGGGCATCTCCATCCTCTCCGAGTGCCCGGTCGGGCTGATCGGCGACGACATCAACGCCGTCGCCAAGAAGATGGCCAAGGAGCTCGACCTCCCGGTGGTGCCCTGCAGCTGCGAGGGCTTCCGCGGCGTCTCCCAGTCGCTGGGCCACCACATCTCCAACGACACCATCCGCGACTACATCATCGGGACCCGCGAGTTCACCGAGCCGGCCGGCCCCTACGACGTGGCCCTGATCGGCGACTACAACATCGGCGGCGACGTCTGGGCCGCCAAGGAGCTGCTGGCCGAGATCGGCCTCGACGTGAAAGCCACCTGGACCGGTGACGGCGAGATGGACAAGATCGCCGCCACCCACCAGGTCAAGCTCAACCTCATCCACTGCTACCGGTCGATGAACTACATGTGCCGGGTGATGGAGGAGAAGTACGGGATCCCCTGGCTGGAGTTCAACTTCTTCGGCCCCACCAAGATCCGCGAGAGCCTGCGCGCCATCGCCGCCAGGTTCGACGACCGCATCAAGGAGAACGTCGAGCGGGTCATCGCCAAGTGGGACGTGGAGATGAAGAAGGTGGTCGAGGAGTACCGGCCGCGGCTGGAGGGCAAGAAGGTGATGCTCTACGTGGGCGGCCTGCGCCCGCGCCACACCATCGGCGCCTACGAGGACCTCGGCATGGTGGTGGTGGGGGCCGGCTACGAGTTCGCCCACTCCGACGACTACGAGCGGACCCACCCGGAGCTGCCCGAGGCCACCGTCATCTACGACGACGCCTCGGAGATCGAGCTGGAGCACTTCGTCCAGAAGCTCAAGCCCGACCTGGTCGGCTCGGGGATCAAGGAGAAGTACCTCTTCCAGAAGATGGGGCTCCCCTTCCGGCAGATGCACAGCTGGGACTACTCCGGCCCGTACCACGCCTACCAGGGCTTCCCGGTCTTCGCCCGGGACATCGACCTGGCCGTCAACAGCCCCACCTGGAAGCTGGTCAAGTCGCCGTTCTGAGTTGCAGGGGGCGCCTCGCCCCCTCCCCGCCGGCGGAGCCGTCGGGGCCCCACCCCCCGAGAAGAAGCCGCTTCGCGAAAGCCTCGCCATCAAGGAGCCGCCATGGCCAACAACCTCGGTCTCGCCGTCCTGCCCGTCACCACCACCTCGCCCGAGGAGGAGGCCCGCGTCGCGGACTGGATCAACACCCCGGAGTACCGGGAGAAGAACTTCGCCAGGCAGGCGCTGGTGGTCAACCCGGTCCACGCCTGCCAGCCGCTCGGCGCCGAGCTCTGCGCCCACGGCTTCGAGGGGACGCTCCCCTTCGTGCACGGCTCACAGGGCTGCGCCTCCTACTACCGATCCACGCTCAACCGGCACTTCCGCGAGCCGGCCCCGGCCGTCTCCGACGCCATGACCGAGGACGGCGCGGTCTTCGGCGGCCAGGCCAACCTGCACGAGGGGCTGGAGAACGCCGTGGCCCTCTACAAGCCGAAGATGATCGCGGTCTTCACCTCCTGCATGCCCGAGGTGATCGGCGACGACCTGACCGCCTTCATCAAGAACGCCCGCAACAAGGGGACCCTGCCCAAGGAGCTGCCCACCCCGTTCGCCAACACCCCGAGCTTCAAGGGGACCCACGTCACCGGCTACGACAACATGCTGGCGGCCATCCTCCAGACCCTCACCGAGGGGAAGAAGGTGGAGGGGCGCTGCACCGGCAAGCTCAACTTCATCCCCGGCTTCGACGCCAACACCGGCAACTACCGCGAGTACCACCGCATCTTCGCCGCCTTCGGCATCCCGGCCACGGTGCTGGCCGACATCTCCGAGACCTTCGACTCGCCCAACGACGGCACCTACCGGCTCTACCCGGGCGGCACCTCGCTGCTGGAGGCCGGCGACTCGATCAACGGCAAGGCCACCCTCACGGTCGGGCCCTACGCCACCCAGAAGACCTTCACCTGGATGAAGGAGCACTACTCGGGCACGCACGCCACCATCCCCATGCCCATGGGAATCGGCCGGACCGACGAGTTCCTCATGAAGCTGGCCGACCTCTTCGACAAGCCGGTGCCCGACGCCCTCAAGGCCGAGCGCGGCCGGGCCGTCGACGCCATGACCGACGCCCAGCAGTACCTGCACGGCAAGAGGTTCGCCGTCTACGGCGACCCCGACCAGCTGCTCGGCTACGTCGCCTTCCTGCTGGAGATGGGGGCGGTCCCCCGCCACGTGCTCTGCAGCCGGGGCTCGAAGAAGCTGGAGAAGGAGCTGCAGGCCCTGCTCGACGGCTCGCCGTTCGGCAAGCAGGCCCAGGTCTGGATGAACCGCGACCTCTGGCACCTGCGCAGCCTGGTGATGACCGATCCGGTCGACGCCGTCATCGGCGACACCCACGGCAAGTTCCTGGCTCGCGACGCCGGCGTCCCGCTCTTCCGCTTCGGCTTCCCGGTCTTCGACCGCGTCAACAAGCACCGCTCGCCCATCATCGGCTACCAGGGGGTCATCAACATGCTCTCCGAGATCTGCAACAAGTTCCTCGATCTCAAGGACGAGACCTGCGAGGAGCGCTTCTTCGAGATGATGCGGTGAACCCTCCGGGCGCGCGCCCCGGTGGCGTGCGCCCGGGTTCAGGCTGGAGTCCGCCATGGCGCGCCCCGACTACTACGACGCAGCCGAGTGCGACACCCACCAGGAGCAGGGGGCGCCGAAGTTCTGCAAGGTCTCCGAGCCGGGGGAGGGGACGGAGCGGAGCTGCGCCTACGACGGCGCCCGCGTCGTGCTCATGCCCATCACCGACGCCATCCACCTGGTGCACGGCCCCATCGCCTGCGCCGGCAACAGCTGGGACAACCGCGGGGCCCGCTCCTCGGGCGCCCAGCTCTACCGGCGCGGCTTCACCACCGAGCTGCTGGAGAACGACGTCATCTTCGGCGGCGAGAAGAAGCTGGAGAAGGCGATCATCGACGTGGCCGGCCGCTACCGCGGCGAGGCCAAGGCGGTCTTCGTCTACGCCACCTGCGTCTCGGCCATGACCGGCGACGACCTCGAGGCGGTCTGCCGCCGCGCCGCCGCCCAGGTCGAGATCCCGGTCATCCCCGTCAACACCCCGGGCTTCGTCGGCGACAAGAACATCGGCAACCGGCTGGCCGGGGAGCTGCTGCTCGACCACGTCGTCGGCACCGCCGAGCCGGCCACCCTGACCCGCTACGACATCAACCTGATCGGCGAGTACAACATCGCCGGCGACCTCTGGGGGATGCTCCCGCTCTTCGAGCGGCTCGGCATCCGCGTGCTCTCCTGCATCTCCGGCGACGCCCGCTTCGAGGAGCTGCGCCACGCCCACCGGGCCCGGCTCAACGTCATCATCTGCTCCAAGAGCCTCACCAACCTGGCCCGCAAGATGAAGAAGAAGTACGGGATCGGCTGGCTGGAGGAGTCCTTCTACGGCCTGACCGACACCGCCAAGGCGCTGCGCGACATCGCCGGTTCGCTCGACCTCTGCGAGGGCGACGCCAGCGACACCACCATGCGCGACCGGGTCGAGCGGCTCATCGCCGAGGAGGAGGCGGCCTGCCGGCTGGCCCTGGCCCCGCACCGGGCCCGGCTCGAGGGGAAGCGGGCCGTGCTCTTCACCGGGGGGGTCAAGACCTGGTCGATGGTCAACGCCCTGCGCGAGCTCGGGGTCGAGGTGCTGGCGGCCGGCACCCAGAACTCCACCCTCGAGGACTTCCACCGCATGAAGTCGCTCATGCACCAGGACGCCAAGATCATCGAGGACACCTCCACCGCCGGCCTGCTGGCGGTGATGAAGGAGAAGCTCCCCGACCTGATCGTGGCCGGCGGCAAGACCAAGTTCCTGGCCCTCAAGACCCGCACCCCCTTCCTCGACATCAACCACGGGCGCTCCCACCCCTACGCCGGCTACGCCGGGATGCGGACCTTCGCCCGCCAGCTCGATCTGACCGTCAACAACCCCATCTGGCAGGCCCTGGCCGCCCCGGCCCCGTGGGAGGCGGGCGAGGCGGCCTGCCGCGCCGAGGCCAGGCGCGCCGCCGGCCACGCCGAGCGCTTCCTCGCCGAGGACCTGCAGGCCTCGCGCGTCAAGGTCCCGTCGAAGGCGGCCACCGTCAACCCGCAGAAGAACTCCCCGGCGCTGGGGGCCACGCTCGCCTACCTGGGCGTCGACCAGATGCTCGGCCTGCTCCACGGCGCCCAGGGCTGCTCGACCTTCATCCGGCTCCAGCTCTCCCGCCACTTCAAGGAGTCGATCGCCCTCAACTCCACCGCCATGAGCGAGGAGACGGCCATCTTCGGCGGCTGGGAGAACCTGAAGCGCGGCCTCGGAAGGGTCATGGAGAAGTTCCACCCCGGCGTGGTCGGGGTCATGACCACCGGCCTGACCGAGACCATGGGCGACGACGTCCGCGCCGCCATCGACCGCTTCCGGGCCGAGCGGCCCGAGCACGCCGGCACGCCGGTGGTCTGGGCCTCCACCCCCGACTACTGCGGCTCGCTGCAGGAGGGGTACGCCGCCGCCGTGGAGGCGCTGGTCACCTCGCTGCCCGAGGCCGGCGAGCGGATCCCCGGGCAGGTGACGCTGCTGCCCGGCTCCCACCTGACGCCGGCCGACGTCGAGGAGGTCAAGGGGCTGATCGAGGCCTTCGGGCTCACCGTCATCTCCGTGCCCGACAGCTCCACCGCCCTCGACGGCCACCTCGACGACGAGGTCTCGCCGCTCTCCACCGGCGGGGTCCCGGTCGAGGCGATCCGCCGGGCCGGCCGCAGCGTCGCCACCATCTACGTGGGCGACTCCCTCCACCGCGCCGCCACCATCCTGCAGGTGGCGCACGGGGTCCCGGCCCACGGCTTCAACTCGCTCACCGGCCTCGCCGAGGTCGACCGGCTGGTGGCCACGCTCACCGCCCTCTCCGGGCGGGCCGCGCCCGAGCCGGTGCGCCGCTGGCGCAGCCGGCTGCTCGACGCCATGGTCGACAGCCACTACCAGTTCAGCGGCAAGCGGGTGGCGCTGGCGCTCGAGGCCGATCACCTGAAGGCACTGACCGGCTTCCTCCACGGCATGGGGTGCGAGATCCAGGCCGCCCTCTCGGCCACCCGGACCCGCGGCCTCGACGCCCTCCCCACGGAGAGCGTCTTCGTCGGCGACCTCGAGGACCTGGAGACGGCCGGGCGCGGCGCGGCGCTGCTGGTGGCCAACTCCAACGGCCGGCAGGCGGCGGCGAAGCTCGGGGTGAAGGCCCACCTGCGGGCCGGCTACCCGGTCTTCGACCGGCTCGGCGCCCACCAGCAGGTCCGGGTCGGCTACCGCGGCACGCTCAACCTGGTCTTCGAGGCGGCCAACCTCTTCCAGTCGACCGCCACCGAGGCCCAGAAGCTGGCCCACAACTGAAGGGAACCGCCATGAAGATCGCCTTCACCAGCAGCGACGGCCGCACCATCGACCAGCACTTCGGGCAGGCCACGCGGTTCTGGATCTGGGAGCTGGGGCCGGAGACGGCCGAGCCGCTCGGCGCGGTGGTCATCGGCCCGACCGGCGCCGACGAGGAGGACCGGATCGCCGCCCGGGCCGCCGCCATCGCCGGCTGCGCCGTGGTCTACACCATGCAGATCGGCGGGCCGGCGGCGGCCAAGCTGGTCTCCCGCCGCATCCACCCCATGAAGACCGGGGCCGAGGTGCCGGTGGCCGAGGTGGTGGCCAGGCTGCAGGAGGTGCTGCGCGGCCGCCCGCCCCCCTGGCTGCGCCGCCTCATGGACCCTGCCCCGGCCGAGGCCGAGGGCTGAACCGGGCCGCTCCCAAACCCCCAACCAGCACGGCTGTAGCCCCCCCCCACCAACCCGCACGCGGAGCAGACCATGGCCTGGATCACCGGAGTGACCCGAGGGAAGAAGGAGTGGACCCCCCACTTCGTCAAGGCGATCGACGCCGAGCTCTGCATCGGCTGCGGCCGCTGCATCAAGATCTGCGCCCACGACGTGCTGGCGCCGGCCGAGGTCGACGAGGAGGAGTCTGCCAAGATGTTCGCCATCGTCGCCAACCCGGACGACTGCATCGGCTGCGAGGCCTGCGGCCGGACCTGCAAGAAGGGTGCGTTCGCCTTCGAGCCGCTGGTCGGCTGACGCGGGGCCATGACGGTCCGAGTCCGCCCCGCCACCGAGGCCGACCTCCCCGGGCTGGTCGAGCTGCTGCAGGTGCTCTTCGGCATCGAGGCCGACTTCCAGCTCGCTCCGGAGCGGCAGCGGCGCGGCCTCACCGCCATGCTCTCCCACCCTGACCAGCGGGTGGTGCTGGTCGCCGAGGCCGAGGGCCAGGTGGTCGGCATGGCCACGGGGCAGCTGGTGATCTCCACGGCCGAGGGGGGCGCCGCCTGCCTGGTGGAGGACGTGGTGGTGGCGGCCGCCTGGCGGGGCCACGGCATCGGCGGCTGGCTGCTCGACCAGCTCTCCTGCTGGGCGCGAAAGCGCGGCGCCACCCGGCTCCAGCTGGTGGCCGACCGCGAGAACGAGGCGGCGCTCCGCTTCTACGACCGGCGCGGCTGGCGCCGCACCCGGCTGGTGGCGCTCCACCGGAGCCCGTGAGCGGCGCCGCCCCGCCCTCGGTCCACCTCCCCGACGTGCTCGACCGGGCCCGCGGGGCGCTGCTCGGCCTGGCGCTCGGCGACGCGCTCGGGGCCACCGTCGAGTTCCTCACCCCCGGCGAGATCCGCGCCGCCCACGGCGTGCACCGCGACCTGGTCGGCGGCGGCTGGTTGCGGCTCAGGCCCGGGGCCGTCACCGATGACACCGAGATGGCGCTGGCGCTGGCGCAGGCGATCGACCGGGCCGGCGGCTTCGAGCTCAAGGGCGTGGCCGACGGCTTCGCCGCCTGGCTCAAGGGGCGCCCCACCGACGTCGGCGGCAGCTGCCGTGCCGGCATCCGCCGCTACCTCGTGGAGGGGACGCTGCAGGGGCGGCCCGGGGCCTGGGACGCCGGCAACGGGGCGGCCATGCGGGTGGCCCCGGTGGCGCTCCTGACGCTGGGCGACGACGAGGCGGCGGCGCGGCTCTCGCTGGAGCAGGCCCGCATCACCCACCACCACCCACTCTCGGACGCCGGCACCCTGCTGGTGACCAGGCTGGTCCAGCTGGCGGTGCTGGGGCGCTCGATGCGCCAGCTCCAGCGGGTGGCGGCCGAGGCGGTCGCTTCAGAGCCGCGCTTCGCCTGGAGCCCCTACCGCGGCCAGGCGAGCGGCTACATCGTCGAGACCATCCAGGCGGTGCTCCACGCCCTCTTCTCGACCCGCTCCTTCGAGGAGTGCCTGGTGACGGTGGTCAACCTCGGGGGCGACGCCGACACCACCGGCGCCATCGCCGGGGCGATCGCCGGGGCCTACTACGGCCCCGAGGAGCTGCCGATCCGCTGGCTGAAGCGGCTCGACGGCGGCCTGCGCGCCGAGCTGGAGCGGCTGGCGCGCAGGATGGTGGAGCTCTCGCCGGTGGGGCGGGGCGGGCCGTGACCGACCAGCCAAGCCGCCGAAGAGTCGACCTGCACGACCGGCCAGGCTGGTCGGTGCCCGATGCCGATGCTATCGCGACCAGGTCGCAATGAAGGAGCGCGGGCCGATGTTCAGGTCGGCCGCCGTGGTGTCGACCTTTGAGACGCACAATGAATAGGCCTGTGCCCCCGTGACCGGTGAGTCAACGCCGGTGACCGGGATGCTGAAGCTCATGAAGGTGTCCTGGCTGGCGCTGGCCGCAAGTGACGGCGGGCGGTGCCACGTCAGGCCGACCACGGCCCCCGTGCAAGCCGCCCCCTTGAAGATGCTGACGATGTAACGGGAGAACGCTGAGACGGCGAACTTCTCTCCGTTGAGGTGGGCCGTCAGCACCACGGTGTTGTTGGTTCCGGCCGGCACCGTGAGCGAGGCGACCAGGAACTGGCTCGTCACGGCCCCGGAGACGTTCACCATCGAGGCAAAGTCCACCACCTTGACGCCCACGGCGCCGAAATCATGGCCATGGTCACCGCGCGCGACGGTCGTCGCCACGCCGTTGTTTCCCCCTGACGCCGTGAAGACCGGGGTGAACTGTGTTCCCGTCAAGTTGAGCCCTGCGCCGGCGGTATAGGTGGTGTTGGCGTCGGCCACGCAACCGAATGCGCTTCCGTTCCAGCTCAGGACCTGCCCACCCGCGCAGGCCGCGGGGGGCGCCGCCAACGGACTGACCCAGGTGAAGCTGTCGCCGGCGCCCTTGGAGGGGACCTGGCCGGTGCCGGGGGCCGTCCCGGTGTTCAGGTCGGACGGGGTGATGGCGTTGGCGGCCACGGCATCGGCCGACAGCGCGGTGGTGGCCGTCGTCGCCGTGGTCGCCGAGCCGGCCGTGGTCGCCGAGGTGGCCGTGGAAGCGTTGCCGCTCAGGCTGCCGACGAAGGTGGTGGCGGAGACGGTGCCGGCCGAGACCGTGCCGGTGAAGACCGGGCTGGCGGTCGGCGCCTTCGAGTTGAAGGCGTTCCAGTCGAGCGCCGTCAGGTAGCCGTCGCTGCTGCTACCGGCGACGGTCATGCCGATGTTCGGGGCGGCGGAGGTTCCGCCATTGGTGACCGGGGCGGTCACGGCGACGCTGGTGACGCCGCCGGTCCCCCCGGTGTCGTCGGCGGCGCAGGCCCAGGCGGTGCCGCTCCACTTCAGCACCTGGCCGGTGGTGCAGGTCGGGGGCGTGAAGCCGCCCGTTCCGCCGGCCGGGGTGGCGCAGAGCAGGTTGCCGGTGGCCGAGTCGAGCGTGAGGTACTGGCCCGTGGCGCAGGAGGGCTTCCCCTGCACGCCGGACCAGTCGACGGCCAGCGCCGAGCCGCTCGGCGTCACCCGGGCCCGCTGCGCGAACTCGGCGTCGGTGCCGACCTGCAGCGAGAGGTAGAGGTCCTGGGCCATGATGGCGGGGAGCAGCGGGTTGAGGATGCCGAGCGGAGCGCTGAACCAGCCGTCGGCGCCGGGGGTGACGGCCACCGTGTCGGTCCAGATCGCGGTGCCGCCGCTGGAGGTGGTGTAGAGGCGGAAGGTGATGTTGGTCGAGGTGGTCACCGGCGCCCCGGCGGCCGACTTGAGGAAGCCGGAGTAGGTCATCACGCCGGAGACGGCGGCCTGGGCCGGGAGGGCGGCGAGCAGCGCCGCGGCGAGGACGGCGTGGAGGAGGCGGCGGGTCGTGGTCATGGTCATGTGTCCTCGGCTCAGCGAAGCGTGCCCTGCTCGACTTGGAAGGTGAGGCCCTGCATCGACTGGGCGGTGGACCCCAGCCCGAGCTGCCCCTGCACCTGGTGCGCGGTGCCGGAGGCGTGCGCGGCCCCCAGCGTCAGGCCGCCCCGGTCCACCCTGAGGCCGGTGGTGGTGGGCGGGGTGCAGCCCGATCCCGCGGCGCAGGTGGTGTTGCAGTTGTTGAGGGTCACGCCGCAGGTGAGCGTGGCGTCGCAGACCGGCGTGCAGCCCGGGACCACCGGCGGAGCCACCGAGTCGGGATCGATGGTGAGCGAGCAGCCGGTGAGGCCGAGCAGCAGCGAGGCGACCAGCGCGAGGCGGCGCATCTAGAACCTCCCGGAGTAGGTGGCCAGCAGGCCGCCCTCGGTGGGCGCGACCGCCACGGGGGATGAACTGGTCAGCAGCAGCCAGGTGCCGATGCCGGCCGCGACCCCGCCGGCCACGAAGCAGACGTCGGCCAGCAGCGCCTTCTGCTTGGCCTCGTCCTTCTTCTTCAGGTAGGTCGCCTGGTCCCCTGCGGCCGAGGCCTTCTTCTCGGCGTCGAAGGCCGCCTTGGCCTGGAGGCCGAAGAGCGCGCCGACCCCGATCACCGCCACGCCGGTGCCGCCGACGGTCCACCCCCAGGCGCGGCGCGACATGCCGGCCTCCTTCGAGGTGGCCTCGCCGACCTTGGCGGCCGCGGCCGCGGGCCTGGCGGCGAGATCGGGAGGCGGCGTGACCGGCGTCGCCGCGGCAGGCTTCTCGGCGGCGGCCGGGACGGCGGAAACCGCGGTCGGCGCCAGCGGGTCGGCCTGCAGGGGCCCGAGGAGCTTGCGGACGCCGCGCTGCACCGTCGCCACCAGCTTCTCCTCGCTCCCCTCCACCGATTCGCCGAAGCGGCCGGCCACTCGCGCCCGCTTGGCGTCGACCAGCTTCATGTCGACCCGGTAGAGCGCCCCGAGCTTTCCGAGCGTGCCGATCATCACGTACTCGACGCCGAGCGCGCCGCCGATCTCGGCGAGGCAGTTGGAGTCGTCGGTGCAGCCGAGGATCTTCTTCTGCTGGTCGAAGCCGATCATCGAGGCGATGTCGGAGCGGCCAATGATCTCGAACTTGTCGGTGGCGGCCGCCTCGGTGAGCGCCACCTCGGAGAGCAGCTCGGCCTTGTGGGGCTCGGTGCCGAGCGCCCGGATCTCCATCACCGCGATGCGCATCCGCTTGGCAGCCGGCGGCGCTCCCGGAGCGGCCGTCGCGACGGCCGGGAGCAGCATCCCGATGGCCAGCCAGTTGGTCAGGCGTCCCATGTCGACCTCTCGGCCACGCACGCGGCCACAAACCGCAGACTAGCCACACGCCGATGTGTGACCGGATACCCTTTCGGGTCGTCCGGCGGGATTCTCGTTGCTCGCCTCGAAGGCGTCGCCTGTTCAAGGGACATCTTCCCTCGGCCACCGTCGCAGCAGCGACTCACGGTCCGCTGGCGGTGCCCCCGGGGCCCATGGTGTAGAGTTCACCGCGAGGGAAGACCATGGATCCGAACCGTGCGTTGAGTGCCGCGATCGCCCTGGCGCTGCTGGCCGGCTGCAGCACCACCCGCCCGTCCCGGGTCTCGCCCGACGGGCGCAGCCTGGTGATCGCGGGTGAGCGCTGGCAGGTGCAGGACGGCCTCACCCTCTTCGAGCGCGACGGCCAGCTCCACGTGGTCTCGATCGGCGCCGACGCCAGCTTCGACGTGGCGGTCCCCTTCGGCCCGGACGGCCGCCCGGCCTGGCCCGCAAAGGCGCCCTTCGAGGTGGTCGAGGGGACCATCCGGCTCCACCTCGAGACCGGAGCCAGCGTCGCCGCGCTGGTCGAGTCGCGTCAGCTCCATCCTCACGCCGAGCACTTCCACCTCACCAGCCGCTACGCCAACCCCGCCTGGCAGTCGCTCTACGCGCTGCGCAAGGAGGGCTCGGCGCTGGAGCCGGCCCGGCAGCGGCTGGCCGCCAGCGTGCTGGCTGCGCTGCTCGACGAGCGGCTGCCCGGCTCCAGCGAGGCGGCCACCCTGGCGGCGCTGCGCCGGCTCGACTCGGTCATCGCCAAGGCCCGCCGGGCGGTGCTGGCCGGCCAGCCCGGCCAGGAGGTGCTCGGCATCCTCGGGCACGACCTGGAGATCTCCGATGCCGGGCGGACGCTCGAGGTCGAGGGGCAGCGCTTCCGCGCCGGCGAGGGGGTGCGCTTCGTCTACGACGGCGGCCACTTCCACGTCGAGGCGGAGGCCGGCACCTGGGTGCAGGTGATCCCGCTCGAGGGGATGGACCCGGGCACCTTCGAGCTGCCGCCCTCGATCTTCTACGAGCTGCGCGACGGCGTCATCGAGGCCCGGCCGGCGGCCCTGGGGCGCTGGCGGGCGCTGGCCGAGTCGCACCAGCTCCGCTTCATCCGCGACCACTGGCACCTGACCGAGAGCTACCTGCCGCTCCGGCCGCTGGTGGCGGCGGCCGACGACCCGGCGCGGACCGAGGCCCAGCGCGAGCGGGCCCGCTCCAGCGCCATGGAGGTGCTGCGGCTGCGGCTCGCCGTCGGAAGCGAGCTGGAGCTGGAGACCCAGCTCGCCTCGGTCGACCTGCTCATCGAGCGGCTGGTCCGGGAGTCGGAGCAGGAGCGGCGCGGTCCGGGCGCGGTGCGGGCCCCGGCGCCGGCCGCGGCGCCGGCGACGAAGAAGCGCTAACCGGCGAGCGCCTCGAGCCGCGCCCGCCAGGCCGTGGACAGCCCGGCGTCGCGAGCCCCCTTGACCATCACCGCCAGGTAGGCCGGCGCGGGGGGCGCCTCGGCCGGCAGGCGCCGGGACGCGGCGGCCCGGTAGGCGACCGCCGGCAGCGGTGCCCCGCCGTCGAGCGGCTGGAGCGAGACCTCGATGGCGGTGTAGAGGCCGGAGACCGCACCCTCCTTGTGCTCGACGAGGCCGCGGGCCGCCCCCGGCATGCCGATGGCCAGCCCCTCGACCGACTGGCCGGGGGCCTCGACCAGGCTGGCCACGGCGCCGCCCCAGTGCTTCGAGACCACGTCGAAGGCGAGCCGCCAGCCGTCGAGCCGCGCCGGCCGGGCCTTCGAGAAGTCGGGCACCACGTAGCCGTGGCTCCCGGCCCAGGTGGCGAAGGCGACCTGGTCGAGCGACGAGCCGTAGACGAACCAGGTGAAGTCGGCGCCGGCCTGCGCCTCGTGGGCCTTGCCGAAGATGGGGATGGTCATCCCCTGCACCTAACCGGCCACGCTGGCCGGGGCCGCCTCATCGTCAGGCTACGCCAGCACCCGGCGCACCCTCAGCTCGCCACCGATCACCAGCGCCTCACGCTCCCCCTGCAGCAGCCCGCTGATCAGCCAGCTGGCGCAGAAGATCCGCGGCGCCGCCACCCGCGCCTCCCAGACCGTCGAGCCGAACTCCCAGGCCCGCTCCGGGTCGTCGGAGAAGGAGCAGAGGTTGTTGAGCCGGACCACCAGCTGGTGGCGCGCCGGGCGGTCGAGCACCTCGTGCTCGGCGGCGTCGTACTGGCCGCGCCAGAGCGTCACCCAGCGCTCCTGCGGCCAGCGGCGGGCCAGCTCGTACTGCGTGAAGGCGTAGACCAGGTCGAGCTGGTCGAAGATGGCGTTGGTCCGGGCGCTCCCCTCCATGCGGTCGCGCTCGAAGCGGGCCCGGGCCAGGCCGTCGGCGCCGTCGAGCCGGGCCCGGTGGAAGGTGGGCGGGATCCCCATGCGGCTCTCCACCCAGGCCTTGAGCACCGCCCCCTCCACCGAGTTGGCGTTGTGCCCCCAGCCGCGCAGGTAGCGCCGGTAGCTGTTGCGGAGGCTGCGGCGGGCCGTGGCGGTGGCCTGCTCCTGCCAGTGGTGGAGCTGGAAGCGGACCGAGAGCCAGTCGTCGAGCTGCTGCGCCCGCGCCGCCGGGTCGTCGAGGGCGTCGAGGGTGCGGAAGAGCGGGCGGTTGGCCTCGCGCACCCCCTGCAGCTCGAGCGGGCGCGGGTCGTCGTTGAACTCGGCCGAGGCGATCACCCAGGGGGGCAGGTTGCAGCGGTTGAACGAGGAGGGCAGGGTCACCATGCCGCGGGCGCCGCTAGAGCCGCTCCAGCGTGATGCTGTACTTGCGCACCCGGTAGCCGAGCTGGCGCACCGTCAGGCCGAGCAGCCGGGCCGCCTTGGCCTGCACCCAGCCGCACCGCTCCAGCGCCGCCAGCACGCGGGCCCGCTCGTCCTCGACGCCGGACAGGGGCGGCGACGCGGCCGGCGCCGGCGCCGCCAGCGCCGGGAGGGTCGGCGCCGGGGCGGGCGCTGGGCGGCCGGCGCCCGGATCGCTGATCCGCTCCAGCAGGCAGGCGGTATGGACGCCGCCGCTGACGCAGGGGAAGTCGCCGCGCCCCAGCTGGTCGCCGTCGGCCGCCACCACCGCCCGCTCCAGGCAGTTGCGCAGCTGGCGGGCATTGCCGGTGAAGCGGCACTCGCCCAGCACGTCGAGCGCCGCCGGCTGGAGCGTGACCTGCCGGTGGTTCTCCTCGTTGAGCTGGGCCAGGAAGTGCTCGGCCAGCGCCGGGATGTCCTCGGGCCGCTCGCGCAGCGGCGGCAGCTCCACCGCCACCACCGAGAGCCGGTGGTAGAGGTCGAGCCGGAAGGCGCCGCTCCGCACCATCGCCTCCAGGTCGCGGTTGGTGGCGGCCACCAGCCGGACGTCGACGGTCACCACCTTGCGCCCGCCGACCCGCTCGAACTGCCGCTCCTGCAGCGCCCGCAGCAGCTTGGCCTGGGCCCCGGGGGAGAGCTCGCCCACCTCGTCGAGGAAGAGCGTGCCGCCGTCGGCCTGCTCGAACTTGCCGGGGCGGGTGGCCACGGCGCCGGTGAAGGCCCCCTTCTCGTGGCCGAAGAGCTCCGACTCGACCAGCGTCTCCGGCAGCGCCGCGCAGTTGACCGGCACGAAGGGGCGCCCCGACCGCGGGCTGGCGTCGTGGACGGCCCGGGCGATCACCTCCTTGCCGGTGCCGCTCTCGCCGCGCAGCAGCACCGTGGCCCGGCTCAGCGCCACCCGCTCCACCAGCTGGAGGATGTCGCGCATCTGGCCGCTGCGCCCCACCACGGTGGGGAAGCGCTCCGGCTCGGGGGAGGTGGAGGGCAGGTCGGCCCGCGCGCGCCGGCGCGGGTTCTCGAGCTGCAGCAGCCGGACCCGGGCCGCCACCATGTGCGAGATGACGGTGAGCAGGCGGACGTCACGCCCGAAGCTCGGGGCGCCGCCGCGGTGCGGGCGATCGACGGTGAGGACGCCGAGCACGGCCCGCCCGTCGGTGACCGGCACCCCGATGAAGGCGCGCGGCTCGTGGGCCAGGTTGCGCCAGCTCCCGGTCCGGTTGAGGAAGAGCGGCTCCTTGCCGATGTCCTCGATCACCACCGGGAGCCCGGTGGCGAAGATCCGCCCCACCACACCCTCGCCGGGCCGGAGCCGCCCGAGGATCCGCTCGGCGTCGTTCATCTCCGGCGCCGCCTCGATGAAGACCTCGCCGGTCACCGGGTCGAAGAGCGAGAGGGTCCCGTTCTCCATCCCCAGGTAGAGGCCGAGCAGGTTGAGCGCCGAGGTGAAGGCCTTGTTGAGGTCGGTGGTGAGCGACAGGACCTTGCTGATCTCGTAGAGCGTCTCGGTCTCGAGGTCGGCGCGGCGGGGATCCATCTTCCTGTGCGTAGCAGGGGCCGTGCCACCTCCTGCTCGAACTGGGGCTTGGATTGACGGGGGAAATCTCCGTCCCCTCAGACCGCCATGACGCACTGCCTCCTGCACGGTCTGTGCGCTGCCCGGGGGGCGGGCAGGTGGCGCTTCAGGGCGCAGGCCCGAGGAGCACCAGCCGCTCCAGCAGGAGCGAGCGCTCGCCCCCCGCAAGCCGGGCCAGCTCCGCCGCCGAGTGGCGCGACTTGAGGTGCGGGAGCTCCGCCACCAGCCGGTAGCCGTCCGGCACCGGCGCCTCGAGCTCGAGGAAGGCGATCAGGTGAGAGGAGGCGGCCACCGGAGGCGGGCAGGCGGCAGTCCCGAGCGGGCAGGCGTAGCGTGTCAGCCGGGCGCCGGGGAGGCGGTGACGGAGCAGCTCCTGGTCCTGGGAGAAGCGGTCCGGCGCCGCCACGGCGCGCCCGGAGACCTCGGCGATGGCCGCCTGGTCGAACGGTCCGGCGAAGGGGGCGAGCAGGCCGGTGACCAGCGGGAGCGCCAGCACCGCCAGCAGGGGCAGGAGCCGGGCGCCGAGCGCCGGCCACCAGCCTCCTGCCAGCGCCGCGGCGCCGACGGTTGGGGCGGCGGCCAGCAGCCAGGCCGGGTGGAGCCGGTCGCCACCGGGTGCCGCTGGCAGCGACAGCAGCAGCGGCGTGAGCGCCAGCGCCGCCAGCGCCAGGGCGAAGAGCGGGAGGCGCACCGACCAGCCCGGCAGCGCCCGCCAGCGGGTCGCCAGCAGGGCGGCCAGCGCCACCCCGGCCGGCAGCAGGTAGTTCTCCTGGCGCTGGCTCGGGAGCGAGTAGACCACCAGGAAGCCGAGCAGCCAGCACCAGAGCTCCGCCTCGGCGCGCGGCAGGACGGCTCGCCGGCGCCAGAGGTCGATCCCGAGCGCGACCAGCGGTGGAGCGAGGAGGCCGGCGTTGAAGAGCGGCCCGAGCCAGATGCGCCAGATCGGGTAGCGCCCGCTCACCAGCCCGGGCAGCCAGCCGGCCGAAGCGAGCTTGCCGGCGTTCTCGCCGCGCACGAACTGGGACCAGATCAGCTCGGGGCGAGGGTCGAGCAGCGGCCAGAGCCCGAAGAGCGCCAGGCCGAGCACGGCCGCGGCGGCCAAGGCCGGGCCGTGGCGGCGCAGCGCGATCGGCGCCGACCCCTCGCGGCACCAGAGCAGCAGGGCCAGCGCCGCGGTGCCCGGCGCCACCACCGCGAAGGACTTGAAGAGGGCCGCGACGCCCAGCGAGAGCCCGGCGAGCAGGGCCAGCCGGACCGGCGCCGGCCGGCGGTCGACCAGCAGCAGCAGCGGCGCCGAGAGGAAGAGCACCTCGCCGGGGTTGGTCAGGAACGGCCGGCCATGCTGGATGGTGGCGCGGAAGCCGAGGAAGAGGAGGCCGGCCAGCCAGCCGAGCCGGCGGTCACCGGAGAGGCGCGCCGCGATCAGCCCGGCCACCCCGGCGCTCGCGAAGGTGAGCGCCACCATGGGGAGCCGCAGCCGCCAGAGCGTCCAGTCTGCTCCCTCTCCACCGGCCAGGCGGCCGATCCAGAAGAGGAGGGGCGGCTTGGTGTCGAGGATCCCGGCCTCGGCGCGGAGCGGCAGCCACTGGCCCGTGGCGGCGGTGACCCGCGCGATCTGGAGATAGAGCGGCTCGTCGCCGATGCTCGGCAGGTCGACGGCCCCCAGCCCGTAGAGGTAGCTGGCCAGCGCCACAAGCAGGGTGACTGGCCCCACCCAGCGCTTCCCGCGATCGCCGATCCCGCTGATCAGCACCGCGGCGCTAGGCCGTCTCGGGCGTCGAGCCGACCGGTCGGCCCTGCGCGGCACGGCCGTCGGCGGCGGGACGGACGGGGAGGCTGACCGGGAGGCGGAGCAACCGGTAGACCAGCAGCCCGGCCGCCAGCCCGATGGCCCAGCCGGCCCCGACGTCGGCGGCCCAGTGGGCGCCGACGTAGATCCTGGAGAGGCCACCGAGGAAGGCGAAGGCCCAGACCCAGGAGACCTGGCCGCCATAGCGGAGCGTGAGGGCCATCGCCAGGCCGGCCACCGCGGTGGCGTGACCGCTCGGGAAGGAGAGCTGCCCGAGCGGCTCCAGGACCAGGTGGACCCGGGAAGCACCGAGCACGGTGAGCGGCCTCGGCAGCTGGGCCACCCGCTTCACCAGCTGGGCCACCAGCCCCGAGGCGAGGAGCGTGACCAGCACCGGGACGACGGCCCGGAGGGTCTCGGCCAGGCGGCGCTCCATGGCCCAGGCCACCGCCAGGGCGATCAGCGCCAGCGCCCATCCCTCGCAGGCGGTGCTGAGCAGCGCCATGGGGAAGTCGAGCAGCGGCGTGACCAGCATCGCCTGGATGAGCGGGAAGGCGTCGAAGGCGTAGATGGCAGGCATCGGCGCACCCTGCCGGCGCCAGGCAACGGTCCGGGTGCTGGCGTGTGACGCCCCGGCGTCGGAGGAAAAGTTCACCAGGCCGTGACCTTCGCAACACCGGACGGTGTCATCTCGGGTCGAGGATGCGGCCGTGGCCCCGACGCCCAGCACCCCCGATGCGCCGCCCCTGGCGCTCCAGCCAGTCCAGCCAGTCCAGCCGCTCCGGCCGCTCCAGCCGGCGGTGGCGCTCATCATCGGGGCCGGCCTCCTCGTCCGGCTCGGCCTGGCCGCCGTGGTGCCGCTCACCACCGACGAGGCCTACTACGTCGACTGGGCCCGCCACCTGCAGCCGGGCTACCTCGACCACCCGCCGGCGGTCGCCTGGCTGATGGCCGGAGCGCTGCGACTGCTCGGCGATCACGCGGTGGCGGTGCGGCTCCCGGCCATCCTGCTCCAGGCGGTCACCACGCTGCTGGCCGCCTCGCTGGTGAGGGCCCGGGCCGGTGAGCGGGCCGCGCTGCTGGCGGCGCTGCTGCTGCAGGCGGTGCCGGTCTTCTCTGCCGGGGCGGTGCTGATGACGCCCGACGCGCCGCTGGCGCTGGCCTGGGTCGGCGCCCTCTGGGCGGTCGAGCGGTCCCTGTCGCGGGACCCGCGCTGGCTGCTGGCCGCCGGGCTCTTCCTCGGTCTCGGCATCCTCTCCAAGCTGACCGCCGGGCTGCTCGGGCTCGGCCTGCTGGCCGGGCTGCTCGCCTCGCGGCCCGGGCGGGCGCTGCTCGCCACGCCGTGGCCCTGGCTCGGCCTCGGGCTTGCGCTGCTGGTGGCCAGCCCGTTCCTCGCCTGGAACGCCGCCAACGGTTGGCCCTCCTTCCTCTTCCAGGCCCGCCACGGCCTGCGCGGTGGCGGCCCCTCGGCGGCCCGGCTGCTCGGATCGTTGGGCGCCCAGGCCGCCTACGTCTCGCCGGTGGTGCTGGCCCTGGCCGCGCTGGCCGCCTGGAGGGGCTTTGCCGGCGGGCCGGCGGAGCGGGTGCTGGCCTGCACCGCGCTCCCGGTGGTCCTCTTCTTCACGGCCGCCGCCACCTTCACGCCCGGTGCGTTGCCGCACTGGCCAGGGCCGGGGTGGCTCTCGGCCACGCTGCTGCTGGCCATGGGCGGCAGCCGCTGGCTCGAGCTCGCCCTGGCCACCGGGTCGGCGCTGACCGGGCTGCTGGTGGCGCTGCTGCTCCTCCTGGTGACCGGGGCGGTCTCGCTGCCGCGCAGCCCGCTCGACGAGCTGCGCGGCTGGGGTGAGGGGGCGGCCGGGGCCCGGGCCGCCGCCCGCGGCGCACCGATCGCCGCCACCCACTGGATGGCGCTCGGTCACCTCGGCTGGGCCGGCGGCGCGCCGGTCGCCTACGCCGGGACTCGCCCGTGCGGCGCCAGCTTCTACGCCGCCGATCCGCTGGCGAGCGGGGGGCCGCTCCTGCTGGTGGAGGTGGTCGGGCTGGGCGAGGAGGCCGCCGCGCTGGCCGCCCGGGTCGGGCCGCTCACCGCCGCCGGGGAGGTCGAGGTCCGTGACGGGGATCGCCTGCTGCGCCGCTACCGCTACTGGCTGCGAGAGCGGGCCCCGGTGCCGGCGCCATGAACGGCCCCGCGGGTGGTGCCGGCCGGGCGGCCCCGTCGACGCGGCTGGTGCTGGCCGCGCTGGTGGCGCTGGCCGCGCTGCGGGCCTGCCACTGGCTGCTGGCGCCCCCCAACTCGGACGAGGCCTACTACTGGCTCTGGGGGCGCCACCTGGCCCTCTCCTACCTCGACCATCCGCCGCTCCACGCCTGGCTGCAGGGTGCGGTCCACGCCCTGCTCGGCACCTCGCGCTTCTCGCTGCGGCTCATGCCGGCGCTCACCTCGCTCGCCTCGGGATGGGTGGTCTGGCGCCTGGCCAGGCGGATCGATCCCGGCGCCGGCCCGGCCGCGCTGCTGGCCTTCTTCGCGGCGCCGCTCTTGCTGATGCTGACCGGCTTCGCCTGGCAGGACCACCTGCTGATCCTCGGCTGGCTGCTCGGCGCCTGGCTCGCCCTGGAGTTCCTGCAGGAGGTGGCCGAGGGCGGGCGCGGGCGGACCGCGCTGCTGCTCGGCGCCGGCGTCGCCATCGGCCTGGCCGGCCTGGCCAAGTACTCGGCGGCGCTGCTCGGCGTCGCGCTGCTGCTCCTGGTGGCGCTCGACCGGCGGCTTCGCCACCTGCTGCGCGACCCGCGGCTCTGGCTCACGGTGGCGCTGGCGCTGCTGGTCGTCTCGCCGGTGCTCTGGTGGAACGCCGCGCGGGGCGGCGCCTCCTTCCGGTTCCACCTGGTCGAGCGGATCGCCGGTGGCGGCATGGTGCGCCCCAACCCGCTCGGCCCGGTCCGCTTCCTCCTGCCGCTCCTCCTCTCGGCCGGCCCCTTCGCGCTGGCGGCGGCGCTCTGCCCAGGAGCGCGCCCGGCCGCCGGCAGCTTCGCGGCGCTCCACCGGCGGCTGGCGCTGGCGGCGCTGCTGGTCTCGACCGGGTTCTTCCTGGCCATCTCCACGGTGACCACGGCCATCTACTACTGGAACGTGGTCGGGCTGCTGCTGCTCTACCCGGTGGCGGCGGCCTCCGGCCGGCCCCGCTGGCTCACGGCCCACGCCACGTACGGCCTGGTGGCGGCGCTGCTGATGACGGCCCACGCCACGCTGCTGCCGCTCACCGCGCTCCTTCCCGGCATCCAGGACGACGACTCACGCATGACCTGGGGCTTCGGCGAGCTGGCCGCCGCGGTCGAGGCTGCGCAGGGCGCGCACCCTCGGGCGTTGGTGGGCGCCTCCGACTACCGCTCGGCCTCGTCGCTCGCCTTCGCGCTCGACCGGGCCGATCTCCTGGCCATCGCGCAGCGGCGCAGCCAGTTCGACGAGTGGGCCGATCCGGCCCTGGCCGGCCGCGACCTGCTGCTGGCGGTGGAGGATCGCCAGCCCATGACACCGTGGCTGGCCGGCCACTTCTCGGCGGTGCGGCTGCTCACCGAGGTCGAGGCGAGCCGCTTCGGCGTCCCGGTCAAGCGCTACCAGCTCTGGCTCGGCACCGGGCTGCGGCCGCCCGCGACGAGGCCTTGAACCAGGGTCGCCATTACCCGGTCGAACCTAATGCTCCGACGCGCGGGGCGACCTCGGCGTCGGCGGGGGCGGCGGCGCCATGCCGGGGCGCTGGTAGTCCATTCCGTACTCGGGCCGGTAAGGGCCGACCGGAAAGCCTGCGCCGTGCGGCCCCATGGCCTGGGCGTTGGCCATGCGGGCCAGCGGCATGTAATTTGGTGAGGCCTTTGTGATGGCGGCCGATACGAGGGCCGCGACCAGTGACCCCGCGCCGCCGCCCCCGCCGGAGTCGGACGTGTAGGTGGCGGTCCGCTCCGACGTCCAGAGCGTCTCGCCGGACTTGCCGTCCTTGATGACGTACCTGAAGGCCACCGTGACGCTCGTCGAGACCACGACGTACTTCGCCTCCCAGCGCTCGATGGTGACGTAGAGCACCGAATCGGCGCCGAAGAGTGCGCACAGGCGCACGGGGTCGGCGGCGTGGACCAACGAGGCGTCGGCGAGGCCGTCGTCCTCGAGCACCCGCTTCACCAGGTTGACAGGGAAGACGTAGTAGCCGCGCTCCGCCACCGGGACCGGGATGGTGGAGAGGAAGTATGCGGAGGCGTCCAACTCAACGGTGTTGTTCACCACCGGGACGACGAGCAGCGAGCGCGGCGAGGCCTGGAGGAACTTTGAGTAGTCGGTCGGCGGAACCTGGGGGATGCACCCCGAGAGCAGGGCGGCGAGGCCGATGAGGGGGAGCAGGCGGGTCATGACTTCTCCAGGGCGCCGGAAGGCCCGACTGTTGGAGCCGTGGGCTGGGCCCCCCGCTGCTCGGCGTTGCGGACCATCTTCTCCATGAAGAAGCGCGCCTCGGGCCAGAGCTTCTGCTCCTTCTTGAAGTAGACGATCGCCTGCTGCGTGTTCCCTTCTTCGAGGAGCGCGCAGCCATACTCGGCGTATATTCCCGGCGGCACCCGCTCTCCCTGCGCCTCAGCCTCGAGGATGGTTGTCTTGAGCCCCCCGATCCAGGCCTCGCGCTCCAGCGGCGTCTTGTAGTGGGCGTAGAGCGTCTCGTTGTAGCTGCCCCAGTGGTAGTAGGGGCGAGCGCCCGCCAGGCAGCCGCTAGCGGCGAGGGCGAGGAGCAACGGGGCGAAGATTGGGCGACTCATCCTCAATGCACCGTGACCGTCTTGAGTTCACTCTCTACGAAGACCCGCTCGCGGAACACCACGGCGCCAGCGGCGTCGCGCAACTCGACCTCGTGAGTCCCGGGCTCGACCCGCAGGATATTGGGGTTCCCGTCGTAGTGGCGGGGGTCGCCGATCGCGGCACCGTCCAGGAAGAGCGTCAGGCCGTCGGCCGAGCCGGTGATGGCCAGGGCGGGGCGGGCGTCGACGGTCCTCAAGGTGGTGGTTGGGCCGGCGCAGGCCGCCATGGCGAGGGTCGCAGCAAGGAGGAGCTTCTTCATGGCTGGCCTGCCTTCCGCTCCGTAACGAAGAGCCTGGGGATAGCGGCGCGCTCGATGGCGCCCGAGGTGAGTTCGCAGGCCGACCCCTCGTTGGTCTCGGTGTCGCCGAAGGTCGAGAGCACGCGCAGCGAAGCCACCGGCCTCGGCGGCAGGGTCACGTCGAAGCCGGACTGGGCGCTTTTCACGGTCTCGCCGAGTTCTAGCGCTGCCAGCTCGTCGCCAGGCTTTAGCCCCTGGCTCCGGCCGCCGCTGATGAAGACCTGCGCCCCCTTCACCTCCAGGATATCGGTGCGCCAGGGGCGTTCAGTGAGCCTGGAGACCAGCCGGTTGGTGACGTCCGAGATGGCGGCGGCTATGGCTCGGTCGTTGAGGGTCGAATCGTACTCGGAGCGGCTGCCGAAGCCGGCCACCTCGCCGGTCTCTGTCCTGGCCTCGCCGGCCCCGGTGGCGGAGAAGTATGCGAGACCGGTCTTCACGTCGACCAGCCTGATGTCGACCTTGGCCTTGGCGACCTGCTCCTTGGTGCTGGATAGGAAGCCGGTCTTGCCGCCGATCGAGCGGCCGAACTCGGTGACCGAGCCCATGATCAGCGTATCGGCCCCGACCAGCCCGGCGGCCCCGCCGAGGGCCTGCTCGCGCTGGATTTTGGTGAGGTCGGGCCGCTCCAGAACCAGGAATTGGCCAGACATGACTAGCCGCGAGGTGAGCATGTCAGAGGCCTGCTTGCCAATCCGGTCGAGCTCGGTGTCGTTGAGTAGCGAGCGGCCGTAGTTGGTCTCGTTGGAGAAGCGGCCGATGGCGACCTTGCGCTTGTAGCGCGGCGCCGCTGGGACCTGGCGCGCTTGCTGCGCGGCGACCTGCGCCGACTGGGGCACCGGAGACTCCACGGCCTCTGGGCGCAGCGACGGTGTCGCGCAGGCGGCCAGAAGGACCACCAGACTTCCGGCGAGGATGACGTTCCGCATGGCGGGACCTCCTTAGGGCTTGTAACCGAGCGTCGCGGATGGTCCCACGAGCTTGAGGCTGAAAGGGAACATGCACACCTAGACGGGCCGTCGGTGGGCGGCGTATTGTCGCAGGACCTGCGCTGCGTTGCACTCACGACGGCGGTCTCGCCACCACCGGCAGGACGATGGCCAACACCAACACCCCGGCCATCACCGGCAGCGCGCCCAGGTAGGAGCCGGTCAGGTCCTTCACCGCCGCCACGAAGATCGGCCCGGCCACGCCGGCCAGCCCCCAGGCCGAGAGGATCCAGCCGTAGTTGACGCCGAGGTGGCGGGTGCCGAACCAGTCGGCGCAGAGCGAGGGCATGGTGCCGAAGCCGCCGCCGTAGCAGAGCAGCACCAGCGCGAAGAGGGCGGCCACCGCCGGCAGCGCGTGCAGCCCCCCGACCACCGCGAAGACGGCCGCCTGCAGCCCGTAGATGAGGCCGAAGGCGAGCCGGCGCCCGAGCCGGTCCGAGAGCGCGCCCCAGAAGAAGCGCCCCAGCCCGTTGGCCACGGCGATGGCGCCGTAGACCGCCACCGCACGGTCGCTCGAGATGCCGGTCAGCTCCTGGAGGAGCGGCACGGCGCTGGAGATGAAGAGGATGCCGGCGGTGACGTTGAGGAAGAGCATGGCCCAGAGGGCCCAGAACTGCGGGGTGCGCAGCGCCAGCGAGGGGGGCCAGCCGTCGGAGGCCGGGGCGGCGGCGGCGGCGGCGGTGGCATGCGCGTCGGCCGGGGGGTCGCGCAGCAGCGCCGCGGCGGCGAGCCCGACGACGCCGAAGACCAGCCCCGAGCCGGTGAAGCGGGCCCCGATCGCCTCGAGGCCGACCATCGGTCCGAGCGCCCGCATCGCCAGGTTGTAGAGGAAGGCCCCGAGCCCGAACCCCATCACCACCAGGCCGGTGCCGAGGCCGCGCTGCGTCCGGAACCACTTGGCCACCGCCGCCACCGGCGTCACGTAGCCGAGCCCGAGCCCGAGGCCGCCCACCACCCCGTAGGTCAGGTAGAGCCAGGGGGCGCCGTGGCGGGCGGTGCCGAGCCCGGCCAGCAGGTTGCCGAGCGCCCAGAGCGCGGCGCCGGCCAGCGCCACCGGCCGCGGCCCGTGCCGGTCCTGCAGCCGCCCCCCGGCGATGGCGCCGACGCCGAGGAAGAAGATGGCGGTGGAGAAGGCGCCGGTGGTGGTCCGGGCCGACCAGCCGGTGGCGGCGGCCAGCGGCTGGGCGAAGAGGCTCCAGCTGTAGACGGCGCCGAGGACCGCCATCAGGGCGGTGCCGGCGGCGGCGACGATCCAGCGCATCGACCTGTCGTGGCACGCCCGGCGGTCCCCGTCGAGCGGGAAGGTCGCGGGCGAAGGATCCCCTGGTGGAGCCCCCGATGCGGCAGATCGGCGCGGCAGGGCGTCACCTTCCAGGGTCCGGTCAGGTCCCGGGTGCGCCGTGGCCGTCCCCGGCTTACACTGCTCGACCTTGTCCGCGCGCACCCCGCCCGCCGCCGCACCCCCCGACGCCTTGACGGCGGCGGAGCGGACGCTCGTGGCCGAGGAGGAGGCGCTGCTGGCGGCGGTGCAGGCGGCGCTGGCCAGTCGCCGGAGCGGGCGCGACGACGGCGCCGAGCTCGAGGGGCGGCTGCGCGAGCTGCGGGAGGAGGCGCAGGAGCTGACCGCCAAGGACCTGCCGACCGTCTTCCAGGAGATGGGGCTGGTGCGGGCGGTGATGGAGCGGAGCCGCGGGGGCGTGCCCCCCGACCCGGCCGCCCCCTACTTCGCCCACCTGCGGCTGCGCGAGGGGAAGGAGGTGCGCGACTACTGCCTCGGCCGCGCCACCTTCTTCGAGCGCGAGTCGGGGGTGCGGGTGGTCGACTGGCGGGCGGCCCCCGTGGCCGGCCTCTTCTACCGCTACCGCGACGGCGAGGAGTACGAGGAGCCGTTCCCGGGGCGGGTGGCACGAGGCCAGGTCGAGGCGCGGCGGGTGGTGGTGATCGATCGCGGCCGGCTGGTCCGGATCACCGCCGGCAGCACCGCGCTGGTGCGGACCCCCGACGGCTGGCGGCGAGCCTCGGTCTCCGGCGCCCGGCTCGGCGGCGGGGCCGGCACGGCGGCGCGGGCCGGCGTGCTCGGCGTCGGGGTCGGCGCCAGGGACCGGGCCGCCGACCCCGAGGTGACGGCGCTGCTCGACCGCGAGCAGTGGGAGGCGGTCAGCGCCCCGGCCTCGGAGCCGCTGCTGGTGCTCGGCAGCGCCGGCAGCGGCAAGACCACCGTGGCCCTGCACCGCCTCGCCCGGATCGCCGCCGCCGACCCGCGCCGCTACCCGGCCTCGCGCATCCAGGTGGTGGTGCCGGAGCCCGGCCTGGCGCGCCTCGCGCAGCGGCTGCTGGCGCCGCTCGGCCTCGACAAGGTGGCGGTCCGCACCCTCGACGACTGGGCTCGGGCCGCCTTCCAGTCGGCCTTCGCCACCCCGCCGCCGCGGCTCTGCGCCGAGCCGCCGGCGCTGGTCTCGAGGCTGAAGCGCCACCCGGCCCTCCACGCCGCATTGGTGGCGCGCCCCTGGCTGGCCGGTGTCGCGACGCTGCGCTCGCTGCGGCGCGATCTGGGCGACCTGCTGGTCGACCCGAAGTTCGTGGCCGGCGTGGTGGCGCGGGCCGAGGGGGATCTCCCGACCACCGCCATCGAGGAGGTGGTGCGCCACACCCGGCTGCAGCTGGCCGACCCGGCGTCGCTGGCGCTGGCCGGCATCGATCCGGAGCGGCTCGCCACCATCGATGGGCTGTCGGTCGACGAGGACACCCCCGAGTCGCTCGGCGGCACGCTCGACGCAGAGGACCTGCCGCTGCTCATCTTCCTGGCGGCCCTGCGCGGTGGCGCGGGGGCGCGGCGCCTCTCCCACCTGGTGGTCGACGAGGCCGAGGACGTCTCGCTGGTGGAGCTGGCGGTGCTGGGGAGCACGTTGGAGGGGGAGCGGAGCGTCACCATCGCCGGCGACGAGGCGCAGCAGACCTTCAGCTCCTACGCCGGCTGGCCGCAGGCGCTGGCGGCGGTCGGGGCGCCGCAGGCGGCCACGGTCCGGCTCGCCACCACCTACCGCTGCCCGGCCCCGGTGGCGGCGCTGGCCCACGAGATCCTCGGGCCGCTCGCCCCGCCCGAGCCGCCGCGCGCCGGCAAGGGCGGCGCCCCGGTGGTCCGCTTCGACTTTCCCGGCGAGGCCCACGCCCAGCTCTTCCTCTCCGGCGCGGTGCGGGAGCTGCTGGAGCGGGAGCCGGAGGCGTCGGTGGCGGTGGTCGCCTCGTCGGCCGAGACGGCCCGCGGCTTCCACAAGCTGCTGGCCGACCTGCCCGAGGCCCGGCTGGCGCTCGACGGCGGCTTCACCTTCCGCCCCGGCGTGGACGTCACCGACGTGGCCAGCGTCAAGGGGCTGGAGTTCGACTACGTGATCATCCCCGACGCCTCGGCGCGGGCCTACCCCGACGAGCCGGAGGCCCGCCGCCGGCTCCACGTGGCGGTGACCCGCACCGCCCACCAGCTCTGGATCGCCGCCACCGGCACCCCCTCACCGCTGCTGGCGTCGCTGCGGCCGGCCTGAGCGCGGCGTGGCGGGGCGTGACGGGGCGTGACGGGGCGTGACAATGAGTGGCGCCGGGGGTGCTCCGTCGGTATGTACCCGCGAGGGCTCTCGATCCCCCAAGCCGTTCGGCACCAGACTCGGACCCCAGACCAACCCTTCGTACGACCACCTGAACCAGGAGAGACGTCACATGGCCAACATCACGCTCGGCGGCAACCCCATCCACACCAGCGGCAACCTGCCGGCGGTCGGCGCCAAGGCGCCCGACTTCAAGCTCACCGCCGGTGACCTGAAGGATCTCTCCCTCGCCGACTTCAAGGGCAAGAAGAAGGTGCTCAACATCGTGCCGTCGCTCGACACGCCGGTCTGCGCCACCTCGACCCGCAAGTTCAACGCCGACGCCGGCAAGCTCCCCAACGTGGTGGTGCTGGTCATCTCGGCCGACCTGCCCTTCGCCGCCAAGCGGTTCTGCACCACCGAGGGGCTGGCCAACGTGACGCCGCTCTCGACCTTCCGCTCCAGCTTCGCCAAGGACTACGGCATCGCGCTCATCGACGGCGCGCTGGCCGGCGTCACCGGCCGGGCCGTCATGGTCCTCGACGAGAACGACAAGGTCATCTACGAGGAGCTGGTCCCGGAGATCAAGCAGGAGCCGAACTACGAGAAGGCGCTGGCGGCCCTCAAGTAGCGGGCCCTGCAGCCGCTGCAGCCGCTGCCAGAAGCCGAGGCCTCAGGCGCCGCCGCTCCACCTCGCGTGGGGGGCGGCGCGTCCACATCCGGCGGGAGCTGTCGAGTCGGCGTGTGGAGCGGCGCCAGGGACCAGTGGTCCTACGACGCTTCCCAGAGCCGACGGAGCGGCACGGCATGGAGGCGCTCGCCGAAGGGCAGCGTCGCCTCGCCGTCGTAGAGGACGACGCCGGCCCTGAACCGAGCACCGGTAGCCTCCTGGAGCTTGCGCAGTCCCCGGAAGTCGGCGGCCGTGACCGTGGCCCCGGCCTTCACCTCGACGCCGGCCACCTCGCGGGCGCCGCGCTCCAGCACCAGGTCGACCTCCGCTCCGTCGCGATCCCGGTAGTGGTGGAAGTCGATCCTGTCAGGCATGCCGCTGGCGAGCCTGCGGAGCTCCTGCACCACGAAGGTCTCGAGGAGCTGGCCAAGCAGCCCCCGGTCTGCCGCGAGGTCGGCTGCGTCGAGGCCGAGGAGGGCGCAGGCGAGGCCGCTGTCGCCGAGGTGGACCTTGGGGGTCTTGACGAGGCGGTTCAGCCGGTTGGCGTGCCAGGGGGGCAGCTCGTCCACCAGGAAGATCCGCTCGAGCAGCGTGACGTAGTCGCGGACCGTGGGACGGCTCAGGCCGAGCGGCGCCGAGAGATCGGAGACGTTGAGCAGCCGGGCGGTCTGGGCGCCGATCAGGGCGAGGAGACGGGGGACCGCGTCGAGCGAGGCGATGCGGGCCAGCTCCCGGACGTCGCGCTGGACCATCGTCTCGACGTAGTCGCGGTACCAGGCGGCGCGTCGGTGCGCGGCCGGCCTGGCCAGCGCTGCGGGGTAGCCGCCGGCGGCAATGAGCGCGGGGAGGTCGCCGCCGAGCCGCCTTCCGGGTCGGGTTGGCTGCGTGCCCGAGAAGAGCTGCGCCACGAAGTCCGATCCGCCGCCACCGAGCTCAGCCTGCGCGAAGGGGTGGAGCCTGACGATCTCCATCCGCCCGGCCAACGAGTCGGAGAGGCGAGGGAGGAGCAGGACGTTTGAGGAGCCGGTCAGGAGGAAGCGGCCTGGCCGGCGGTCGCGATCGACGGCGCGCTTCAGCGAGGAGAAGAGCTGCGGAGCCCGCTGGACCTCGTCGAGGGTGACCTCCGCGGGCAGGTCGTCGACGAAGCCGACGGGGTCGGTCTCGGCGGCGGCCAGCGTCGCCGCATCGTCGAAGGTGTAGTAGGCGCGGCCGGTCCGGGCGCCGATCATGTTGGCCAGCGTGGTCTTGCCGCACTGGCGCGGGCCATGGATGAGGACCACCGGCGTATCGGCCAGCGCCTCGTTGACCAAGGGTCCGGCGAGGCGAGGGTGGTTGGTTGGGCCGGTCATGCGCCGGATGGTAGGCCCCCCGTGCGGCTGATTGCAAGGTAAGGAGTCGGCTGGTTGCAAGGTTCAGGGTCGGCTGATCGCAAGCCGTGGTGGTCGAACCAGCGACTCAGGGCGCCTCCAGCTCCCCCGCCACCCGCTCCCACTCGCCGTAGAGGCCGGAGAGCTCGCGCTCGGCCGCCGCCTTCTGCTCGATGAGCGGCCGGGCCCGGGCGAAGTCCTGGTAGATGGCCGGGTCGGCCATGGCGTCGCTCGCCTCGCGGGCCGTGGCCTCGAGCGCGGCGATGCGGGCCTCCACCCTGGCCAGCGTGTCTCGCAGCGGCTTCTCCTTTCGGTAGCGCTCGTTGCGCGCCTCGGCCTCGGCCCGCTTCCGGTCGCGCCCCGGCTCACCGGCCACCATCGCCGACTCGCCCCGCCCGCCGCCCGCGGGCGCGCCGCCGGCCGCCGCCTCCTCGAGCTGCTTCTGGTGGTAGAGCCAGTCGTCGAGGTTGCCGGGGCAGGGGAGGATGGCGCCGTCCTTCACCTCCCAGATGACCGTGGCCAGCGCGTTGACGAAGGTCCGGTTGTGGCTGACGAAGAGCAGCGTGCCGGGGAAGCCGCGCAGCGCCTCGATCAGCGCCTCGGAGCTGTCGAGGTCGAGGTGGTTGGTCGGCTCGTCGAGCAGCAGCAGGTTGGCCGGCACCAGCAGCAGCTTGGCCAGCGCCACCCGGGCCCGCTCGCCTCCGGAGAGGACCCGGATCTGCTTCTGCACGTCGTCGCCGGTGAAGAGGAAGCCGCCGGCGATGGAGCGGACCCAGGCCTCGCCCTTGTCGGGGGCGAGCGCCCAGAGCGTCTCCAGCACCGTCGCCTTCGGGTCGAGCGAGCCGGCGGTGACGCCGCCCGGCTCGAGCAGGTGCTGGGCGTAGTAGCCCATCACCACGCCGTGGCCCGGCTTGACGAGGCCGCGGTCGGGGGCCAGCGTCCCGGCCGCCAGCTTGAGCAGCGTCGACTTGCCGGCGCCGTTCGGGCCGATGACGCCGATCCGGTCGCCCCGGGCCACGGTGGCCGAGAGGTCGCGGTAGACGGTGCGCGGGCCGAAGGCCTTGGCCAGCCCCTCGAGCCGCAGCACCTCGCGCCCCGAGCGCGGCGCCTCGGCGAAGCGGAAGCGGACCGTGGCCCGCTCCTCCAGGGTCTCGACCACCTCCATCTTGTCGAGCAGCTTCTGCTTCGACTTGGCCTGGGCCGCCTTGGTCGCCTTGGCGCCGAACCGCTCGATGAACCCCTCGAGCTGGTCGCGCTTGTCCTGCTGCTTCCTGGCCGAGGCGCTGAGCCGGGCCTCCTCCTCGACGCGCCAGGCCCGGTAGGCGGTGACGCCGCCGGAGTAGGAGCGCACCCCCTCCAGCTCGAGCGCCATCACCCTGTTGACCTGGCGGTCGAGGAACTCGCGGTCGTGGCTCACCAGGATCAGCGCCCGGCGCGAGCCGCGCAGGAACTGGTCGAACCAGGTGAGGGTCGGGATGTCGAGGTGGTTGGTCGGCTCGTCGAGCAGCAGCAGGTCGGGGTCCTGGAGGAGCAGCCCGGCCAGCGCCGCCCGCATCTTCCAGCCGCCAGAGAGGGCCGAGCAGGGCTTCTCGAGCTCGGCGAGCGAGAAGCCGAGCCCGGTCAGGAGCCGCTCGGCGCGGTGCCTGCCGAACCGCTCCTCGAAGTGGTCGAGCTGCTCGTGCAGGTCGGCCAGCGCCTCGGCCAGCTCCAGCTGCGCCTCGGCCTCGGTGGCGCCATGCAGGCCGTCCTCGGCGGCGGCCAGCCGCTCCTGCAGCGAGGCCCGCCCGGGCACCGCCGCCAGCACCGACTCGATCACCGAGCCGGCCGGCAGCGCCGCCACGTCCTGAGGCAGGTAGCCGACCCGGGTGCCGCGCCGCCAGGTGAGCGCCCCGGCGTCGGGGCTGACCTCGCCGGCCAGGATCCGAAGCAGGGTCGACTTGCCGGTGCCGTTGGCGCCGAGCAGGCCGATCCGGTCCTGCGGGCCGACCGAGAAGCCGGCGCCGTCGAAGAGGACCTTGGGCCCATGAGACAAGGAGAGACCGCTGGCGACGAGGAGGCTCATCGGCAGCGGTCAGTAGCGCGTCCCGGCGCGGCGGGCAAGGCGCGCGCCGGGAATCGAGCCGCGACTACATGTAGTAGCGGAGGAAGGCGAGGCCGTTGGTGCCGAAGTCGACGGCGCTGGTACCGCCGCCGGTCCGGATGATCAGGCCGAGCTGCCCTTCGATGCCGACCGAGAAGTGGGGATCGGGCAGGTACTCGACGCCGGCGGCCGGGAGGAGGCCGATGTCGACGCCGGTGTTGGAGGTGGAGACGCCGCCCGGGGGGCTGCTGCTCACATTGATGATGCCGAGACCGAGCCGGGCCCCCAGGTAGGCGTTGATCCGGTTGACCGGCTTGAGGAGCATGAAGCCGCCGGCGCCGAACTCCATGCCGAAGGTGCTGGTGCCGCCGGTGCCGCGGGCGCCGGACCGGCCCAGGCCGATCCAGGGCTCGATGCGGAACTTCCCACCCACATCCAGGGGGACATAGAAGGCGATCACGCCGCCGGTCCCGGTGCCGGGCGACAGGGAGTTGCCCATGACGGCCAGGCCGACGCCGATCTTCATGGCGTCATTGTTGGGCGGCGGGGGGAGGGGGGTTTCGTCGACTGCCGCCGCCTTCCTGTTGGCCGGGGCCGGGGCGGCGAGGGCCGGGGTGGCGAAGGCGAGCGCGGCGAGCAGCGTGAGGCGGTTCAGGGTGACGAAGCGCATGCGTGATGACCTCGCGTCGAAGTGGGGAGCGGCGGGTACAGACGGGGCAAGTCCTCACCATAGCCGACTGGATTCCCACCTGCTCGCCGGAATTGGGGCTCCAAGAGGAGGCGTCACATCCGGGCGGCTCGAAGCACGCTCGAAAACCTCCCTGCGACGCCACGGACTTCTGCCGGGCCCTCAACCCTCGCGCTGGTGCGGGTAGGAGACGACGCGCGGCGGGTCGAAGTTCTCCTTCAAGGTCCGGATCGAGGTCCAGCGGATCAGGTTGGCGAGGCTGCCGGCCTTGTCGTTGGTGCCCGAGGCCCGGGCACCGCCGAAGGGCTGCTGACCCACCACCGCGCCGGTCGGCTTGTCGTTCAGGTAGAAGTTGCCGGCGGCGTCGGCCAGCTGGCCGGTGAGCCGCGCCAGCGCCCCGCGGTCGCGGGCGAAGACCGCGCCGGTGAGCGCGTAGGGCGAGGTCGAGTCGCAGAGCGCCACCGCCTCCTCGAGCCTGGCGTCGTCGTAGACCCAGAGCGTCAGCACCGGCCCGAAGATCTCCTCCTGCATCAGCTTCGAGCGCGGGTCGGTGGTCTCCACCACGGTGGGGGCGACGAACCAGCCGGTCGAGTCGTCGGTGGTGCCGCCACAGTGGATGGTGTGGCCCGGGGTGGCCCGGGCGTGGTCGAGGTAGCCCTTGATGCGGGTGAAGGCGTTCTTGTCGATGACCGCCGAGAAGAAGCTCTTGAAGTCTTCGACCGGGCCGACGGTGAGCGCCGCCACCTCGGCCAGCAGCCGCTCCTTCAGGGCCGGCCAGAGCGAGCGGGGCACGTAGGCGCGCGAGGCGGCCGAGCACTTCTGCCCCTGGTACTCGAAGGCGCCGCGGCAGAGCGCCACCGCCGCCGCCTCGACGTCGGCCGAGGGGTGGAGGAAGACGAAGTCCTTGCCGCCGGTCTCGCCGACGATGCGCGGGTAGCCGCGGTACTTCTCCAGGTTGGCGGCGATGGTCCGCCACATCCCGTTGAAGACGGCGGTCGAGCCGGTGAAGTGGAGGCCGCCGAGCGCCGGGTGGGCCAGCGCCGCGTCGCCGACCGCCGCGCCCGGGCCGGGGACGAAGTTGATGACCCCGGGCGGCAGGCCGGCCTCCTCCAGCACCTGGAGCAGGTACCAGTTGGAGAGCACCGCCGTGGAGGCCGGCTTCCAGACCACGCCGTTGCCCATCAGCGCCGGGGCGGTCTGCAGGTTGGCGGCGATGGCGGTGAAGTTGAAGGGGGTGAGGGCGAAGACGAACCCCTCCAGCGGCCGGTACTCGGTCCGGTTCCAGATCCCGGGCGAGGAGACCGGCTGGTCGGCGAGCAGCTGCTGCATGAAGTGCGGGTTCCAGCGCCAGAAGTCGATCACCTCGCAGGCCGAGTCGATCTCGGCCTGCTGCACCGTCTTGCCCTGGCCGAGCCTGGTGGCGGCGTTGAGCGTGGCGCGCCGCGGCCCGGCGGCCAGCTCGGCCGCCTTGAGCAGCACCGCGGCCCGGTCGTGCGGGTCGAGCGCTCCCCAGGTGCGGCGCGCCTCGACGGCGGCGGCGGCGGCGGCCGCCACCTCGGTGGGGCCGGCCTGGTGGAAGCGGGCCAGCACCTGCCCGTGCCGGTGCGGGGCCCGCACCTCGGCGATCCGTCCGGTGCGGACCTGCTTGCCGCCGATCACCAGCGGGATCTCGATCGGGTCGGCCGCCAGCTCCTTCAGCCTGGCCTGCAGCGCCGCCCGCTCGGGCGTGCCCGGCGCGTGGGTCAGGTTCGGCTCGTTGCGGGGGGCGGGGATGCGGAAGCTGGCGTTGGACATTCGGGCCTCGCGAGCGGCGGGTGGCGGCGGGAAGATACTCCCAAACCGGCCCCCACGCCGCGAGGCAGTTGGGCTGTCAGGCGCGAGCCAGTCCCGTGGCGCCGGGCTGGCGCCAGCCGCCGCGCACCTGTAGCGTCCCGTGGTCCACCCCCGCTGGAGGCTCACATGATGAAGAGGCTCGGTGCCGTGCTCGTGCTGGTCGTGCTCTCCGGCTGCGGCGACGCCATCAAGGAGCTGATGACCCAGGCCTCCTGCAACAACGCCACGGCCGGCGTCTGCTGGGACTACAGCGGCCCGGGCGGGACCTCCCTGACCCGGTTCGAGACCAGCTGCGCCACCTCGCTCGGGAACAACAGCGCGGCGGCCTGCTCCGCCACCAACCGGATCGCCAGCTGCACGCTCAGCCCCTTCACCGGGGTCTCCCAGGTGATCCGCTACTACTCCGGCACCGCGGTGGGCTGGACGCTCACCATGGCGGCCGCCAACTGCACCGCCGCCGGCACCCAGGCCGGCGTCCCCGCCACCTTCACGCCGGGGTAGTGTCTCGGCCACTGTCACCGCGCACGCCCGCCGCCCATGACATGTCACGCCCGCTGTGACGGCGCGACGTTGACGCATCCGCCCGACGATCGAGCAACGGCGCCCGGTTGAGCTGCCCGCCACCCGTGCGGCGCCGCTGGCCCGGCCATTGCTCCTTTTCGGTGCACACCCCCGCGCCGAGGTCTGGCGCCACACCACGGAGCCACCATGATCTACGCACCGCCCGGCCAGGCCGGCAGCAAGGTCACCTTCAAGAAGCGCTACGCCAACTTCATCGGCGGCAAGTGGGTGGCCCCCACCAAGGGGCAGTACTTCGAGAACCTCTCGCCGGTCACCGGCAAGCCCTTCTGCGAGATCCCGCGCTCCGACGAGGCCGACATCAACCTGGCCCTCGACGCCGCCCACGCCGCCAAGGAGGCCTGGGGCAAGACCAGCTACGCGGCGCGCGCCGTCATCCTCAACAAGATCGCCGATCGGATGGAGCAGAACGTCGAGCAGCTGGCGGTGGCCGAGACCTGGGACAACGGCAAGCCGGTCCGCGAGACCATCAACGCCGACATCCCGCTCGCCGTCGACCACTTCCGCTACTTCGCCGGCGCCATCCGGGCCCAGGAGGGCTCGACCTGCGAGATCGACGACACCACCGTCGCCTACCACTTCCACGAGCCGCTCGGCGTGGTCGGCCAGATCATCCCCTGGAACTTCCCCATCCTGATGGCGGTCTGGAAGCTGGCCCCGGCCCTGGCGGCCGGCAACTGCGTGGTGCTCAAGCCGGCCGAGCAGACCCCGGCCTCGATCCTGGTGCTGGCCGAGCTGATCGGCGACCTGCTCCCGCCCGGCGTCCTCAACATCGTCAACGGCTTCGGCCTGGAGGCCGGCAAGCCGCTCGCCTCGTCGAGCCGCATCGCCAAGATCGCCTTCACCGGCGAGACCACCACCGGCCGGCTCATCATGCAGTACGCCTCGCAGAACCTCATCCCGGTCACCCTGGAGCTGGGCGGCAAGTCGCCCAACGTCTTCTTCGAGGACGTCTTCGCCAAGGACGACGCCTTCGCCGACAAGGCCCTGGAGGGCTTCGTGCTCTTCGCCTTCAACCAGGGCGAGGTCTGCACCTGCCCGTCGCGGGCGCTGATCCAGGCCTCGATCTACGACCGGTTCATGGAGAAGGCGGTGGCTCGGGTCGGCAAGATCAAGCAGGGCAACCCGCTCGACACCGACACCATGCTGGGCGCCCAGGCCTCCAGCGAGCAGCTGGAGAAGATCCTCTCCTACATGGACATCGGCCGGAAGGAGGGGGCCAAGGTGCTGACCGGTGGCGCCCGAAACCTGCTCGGCGGCGACTTCAAGGATGGCTACTACGTCCAGCCGACCATCTTCCAGGGCCAGAACAAGATGCGGATCTTCCAGGAGGAGATCTTCGGCCCGGTGGTCTCGGTGACCACCTTCAAGGACGAGGCGGACGCGCTGGCCATCGCCAACGACACGCTCTATGGGCTGGGCGCCGGGGTCTGGTCGCGGGACGGCAACACCGCCTACCGCATGGGCCGCGGCATCAAGGCCGGGCGGGTCTGGACCAACTGCTACCACGCCTACCCGGCCCACGCGGCCTTCGGTGGCTACAAGCAGTCGGGCATCGGCCGCGAGAACCACAAGATGATGCTCGACCACTACCAGCAGACCAAGAACCTGCTGGTCAGCTACTCGGAGAACAAGCTGGGGTTCTTCTAGGCCCATGGCCCTTCCGCCCCGTGTCGTCGCCACCGAGGCCGCCCTGGCGCTCATCGAGCGCCTGGCGGCCAAGCACGGGCCGCTGCTCTTCCACCAGTCGGGGGGCTGCTGCGACGGCAGCGCCCCCATGTGCTTCGCCCGCGGGGAGCTGCTGGTGGGCGACTCCGACAAGCTGCTCGGCGAGATCGGTGGCCAGCCCTTCTACATGGGGCTGGCCCAGTTCGCCGCCTGGCGCCACACCCAGCTGATCATCGACGTGGTGCCGGGGCGAGGCGGGATGTTCTCGCTGGAGGGGGTGGAGGGGGTCCGCTTCCTCACCCGCTCCCGAGTCTTCACCGACGAGGAGCACGCCGCGCTCAACGCCGCCGAGGGGCCGGACAGGCTGCGCTTCGGCTGAGCCGCTCCTTGTTCAGCGCGGCGGGCGGCTCAGGCCGTGCCGCTGCAGCCGCCGGTAGAGCGTCATGCGCGACACCCCCAGCTCCGCGGCCGCCCGGGCCACGTTCCACTCGCAGGTTTCGAGCAGCTGGACCAGCGCCCGGGCCTCTCCGTCACCTCCCGGAGCCCCCTCGGGGGTGGGTGGCGGCGGTGAGGCCGGAGAGGAGGAGGGGGGACAACGCAGCTCCGGCGAGAGATCGGCCGCCTCGATGCGCTGGCGCGGCGCGGTGGCCGCGGCCCGCAGCACCAGGTTGCGCAGCTGCCTGACGTTGCCTGGCCAGGTGAAGGCCTGCAGGGCGGCGATCGCCTCGTCGGAGAAGGTGAGGCCGCTGCGCCCCACCTCGGCCTCGGCCTGCCCGAGGAAGGCCTGGGCCAGGCCGGGGATGTCCTCGACGCGCTGGCGCAGGGGCGGGACGGTGATGGAGAGCACGTCGAGCCGGTAGAAGAGGTCCTCGCGGAAGCGCCCGGCCGCCACCTCGCCGCGCAGGGCCTTGTTGGTGGCGGCCACCACCCGCACGTCGACGCGCCGCCGCGCGCCGCCGCCGAGCCGCACCACCTCGCTCTCCTGGAGGACCCGCAGCAACGCGGTCTGCCCGGTGGGAGAGAGCTCGCTCACCTCGTCGAGGAAGAGGGTGCCGCCGCTGGCCTGCTCGAACTTGCCGGCGCTGCCGTCGCGCCGCCCGCCGGTGAAGGCGCCCGGCTCGTAGCCGAACAGCTCGGCCTCGACCAGCGACTCCGGGATGGAACCGCAGTTGACGGCCACGAACGGCCCGCCGGCCCGCTGCCCGCCGCCGTGGATGGCCTGGGCGTAGAGCTCCTTGCCGGTCCCCGACTCGCCGAAGAGGACCACCGGCAGGGCGTTGCGAGCCGCCACCCGCGCCAGCTCGACGGCGCCGCGCATCGCCTCCGACTCGAAGAGGATCTGGTCGAAGCCCCAGCGCAGCGCCGGTCCGGCCGCGGCCGCCGGACGCCCTGGGAGGCGGGGGCGGTGGGGGGCTCCGCCCGGCTCGCCGACAGCGCGCAGCACCGCGCCGACCGGGCAGCCCTCGTGAAGCACCGGCTGGACCACCAGCCGCAGGTCTCGCCAAGCCAGCTCGCCGTCGGCGTCGCCCGGCCCGGTCACCAGCTGGTCAACCTCCTGGCGAAGGTCGGGGGGCAGCCGCCCGGCGATGAGCCCGATGCGGGCGGAGGCGGCAGCGTTGCTGGCGAGGATGCGCCCCGACTGGTCCACAGCCAGCAGCGGCTCCTCCCGGCCTCGGGCGGCCCGGAAGGCGAAGCGGATCACCTCGTCGCGGACGCTGGCGGCCACCGCCAGCCGCTCCTCGATGGCGCGGGCGATCGCCTTGGCGATCACCAGCGCCTGGGGGTGGTGGGCCTCCCAGGGCCCGGTGATGTCGACCAGGCCGACCGGCGTCACCTCGCCCGGCCGGAAGACCGGGGCGCCGGCGCAGGACCATGGCTGCCAGGCCTCGACGAAGTGCTCGGAGGCGAAGACCTCCACGGGCCGCCCCTCGGCGATGGCGGTGCCCGGCCCGTTGGTGCCGGCCGACTCCTCTGACCAGCAGGCGCCAGGGGCGAAGCCGATCTCGGCGACGCCGTCGATGGCCGGCTGGTGCCCCTGGAGCGAGAGCATCCACCCGGACGCGTCGAAGTAGGCGAGCACGTGCTGGATCGAGCCGAGGCGGCGGGCGAACTCCTCGAGGATGGGCTGCGCCAGCCGGTAGGCCGGGTCGCGCCGGCAACGCTCCTCCAGCTCGCCGGCCCGGAGCGCCCGCAGCGGTCGGCGCAGCGTCGGGTCGACGCCATAGGCCTCCCGGGCGCGGTGCCAGGAGCGGGCGATCTCGGGAGGAAGCCCGGCGGCCTCTTCGCCGTCCTCGACGAAGCGGAGCCATGCCCGATCCAGGAAGCGACGCCGCTGCAGCGGCATCGAGTGGGGAGGAATCAGGACGGCGCGGTCTGCCATGGGACCCTCGCGGAACCCCGCCTTCGACGTTCGGTTGGGGCGACTATAGCCAGCCCCGACAACTTGCCGCACCCCTATTCCATCTCGTCCCATCGGGGGGATTGCCGAACCTCACCCCTCCTCGTCGCCCCCCAGCCCGTACTTCTTCAGCTTGTCGTGCAGGGTGACGCGGGAGATGCCGAGCCGCCGCGCCGCCTCGCTGCGGTTGCCGAGCGCCCCCTTGAGCGCCTCGTAGACCAGCCCGCGCTCGTAGGCCTCGACCCGCTGCTTGAGCGAGAGCGGCCCCTCCTCGGCCGGCGTCGCCTCGCCGCGCCCGAAGGGGAGCAGGGAGAGGTCGAGCCCCTCCGGCGGCGAGAGCGCCACCAGGCTCTCCAGTGCGTTCTCCAGCTCGCGGACGTTGCCAGGCCAGCTGTGAGCCCGCAGCCGATCGAGCAGCGCCTCGGGCACCCGCAGCCCCTCGACGCCGAAGCGGGTGGCGAAGCGGTCGAGGAAGGTGCGGGCCAGCAGCACCACGTCGTCGGGCCGGTCGCGCAGCGGCGGCACCACCAGCCGGACCACGTTGAGCCGGTAGAAGAGGTCCTCGCGGAAGCGGCCGGCCTTCACCTCGGCCTCGAGGTCGCGGTGGGTCGCGGCCAGCACCCGCACGTCGACGGTGCGAGAACGCTCCTCGCCGACCGGCCGGACCTCCCCCTCCTGCAGCACCCGCAGCAGCTTGGCCTGCGCCGGCGCCGCCAGCTCGCCCACCTCGTCGAGCAGGATGGTGCCGCCGTCGGCCTCCCCGAAGAGGCCGGGCCGGGAGCGGACCGCGCCGGTGAAGGCGCCGCGGGCGTGGCCGAAGAGCTCGGCCTCGGCCAGCTCGGGCGAGAGGGCGGCGCAGTTGAAGCGGACGAACGGCTTGTCGGCCCGCGGCGAGGCCCGCACCAGCGCCTCGGCCACCCGCTCCTTGCCGGTGCCGCTCTCGCCGGTGATGAGGACGGTGATGTCCTTGGGCGCCACCCGGGCCACCAGGCGCGCCAGCGCCCGCATCGACTCGGAGGCGAAGACCATGGTGCGGGAGAGCGCCAGCTCGCCGGCCAGCTGCTCGTTCTCGTCGCGCAGCCGCACCGCCTCGACGGCCCGGCGCACCACCGCCAGCAGCTCGTCGGTCTCGAACGGCTTCTTGAAGTAGTCGTAGGCGCCGGCCTTGATGGCCGCCACGGCGTCGCGCTCCGAGCCGTGCGCGGTGATCAGCACCACCCGGGTGCCGGGGGCCCGGGTGGCCAGCTCGGCCAGCAGCCCGAGCCCATCCAGCCGGGGCATGCGCAGGTCGGAGATGACCAGCGGGGCGGGCCGCTCGGCGAAGCGGGCCAGCGCCTCCTGGCCGTCGGCCGCCTCGGCCACCTCCAGCCCCTCCGACTCGAGGATCTCGCGGAGCGTGTAGCGGACGCCGGGATCGTCGTCGACCACCAGCACCCGGGGGCTCATCCGCCCGCCTTCCCGGCGCAGTCGCCGGCGGCGGGCTGGGCCGGCCCGGGGCCGGGGAGCTGCAGCACCGCCTCGGTGCCGCCCCCGCTCCGCGAGGCGAGCGACAGGTCGCCGCCGTGCTGCCGGGCCAGCGCCCGGGCGATGGTCAGCCCCAGGCCGCTCCCCTGCGCCTTGGTGGTGACGCCCGGGTCGAAGACCTGCCGCCCCAGCGCCGGATCGAGCCCGAGGCCGCGGTCGGCCACCAGCACCCGGGCCCCGCCCCCCGGCGACGCGGTGGCGCGCAGCAGCACCACTGCCTCGGGCGGCGAGGCGTCGAGGGCGTTCTGCACCAGGTTGATCAGCACCTGCTTCACCTTGCGTGGATCGCAGCGGGCCATGGCCGGGGCCGGGGCGTCGACCTGCAGCTCGACGCCGCGCTCGTGGGCCAGCCCCTCGTGGAGCGCCGCCACCTCGCGGCAGAGCTCGCCGGCGTCGTGGTCGCCCAGCGCCAGCGGCACCAGCGGCCGGGAGAAGTTGAGGAACTCGTCGAGGATGGCCTGCATGCGGTCGACCTCGTGGCGCAGCACCGAGAGCCGCTCCGCACCCTTTCCGGCCGCCAGCGCCGGCGCCAGCAGCCCGGCCAGCCCCTTGACCGAGGCCAGCGGGTTCTTCAGCTCGTGGGCGATCTCGGCGGAGAGGGCGGTCAGCTCCTCGGCCCGCTCGGCGTGGGCGCGCAGCGACTCGGCCTGGGCCCGCACGATGCGCCGGAGCATGGCGTCGAAGGCGCGCCGCACGAAGCGGCCGAGCTGCCGGCTCAGCGCCAGCAGGATGGTGAAGGTGACGGCGTTGGTGACGGTGCGCGCGGTCGGGACCCTGCCGTCGCCGGTGAGCGCCGGGAGGCGCAGCCAGAGGTCGCCGCGGGTCAGCTGCAGCACCGTGAAGGTGAAGACCGTGAGCATCTCCAGCGCCATCAGGTAGGTGGTCACCGCCGGCGAGCCGAAGAGGCCGATGGCCACCGTCACCAGCACCATCACCGGCAGGAAGGGGCTGTCGAGGCCGCCGCTGACGACGCTGATGGTGACGATGGCCAGCACCGCGACCACCAGGTTGCGGTCGATGGCGTGGCGGGAGAGGCCGCGCCGCTGCCAGCGCCGGAACTCGATGACGAAGATGGCGGCCAGCAGCGGCACCGCCACGGCGAGGATGATGATGCGCCAGCCGGTCGGGTCGATCCACCAGGTCCAGGCGAAGAGCACCAGCAGCGCCGGGATCAGCGAGAGCCGGGCGCGGGTGAAGAGCCCGAAGAGCCGGGACATCTCCTGCCGCTGGATCTCCTCGAAGCCGTCCCGGGCGGTCACGCGTCGTTCCTCGTGCGGCGGCGGCCGCGCCCTTGAGGATACGACGGGCCGCACCTGTTCGCACATCCTTACGCCCCGTCGGAATCCCGACGGCCCGCGGTGGCTCCCACCCGCGGGAACCGCCTGTGAAGTGGCTCCCGCCCGCGGAAACCGCCGGTGAAACAGGACCGCCGGTCATTCCGCGCGCCGGCACGCCGCTTGCCCTGTGGGCGGGGGGTGCGGTCCAATGCGCTTTCGCTTACGGAGAACCAGACATGCGCCGTGTCGTCATCGCCCTCGCCGCCTTCACCCTCCTGCTGGCCGCCCTCATCTCGCTCAAAGTCTGGACCCAGGCCCGGGCCCTGGCGGCGCCGGCCGGCGGCTCCGGCCAGATCGAGGCGGTGGTGGTCGACCTGGCCTCGCGGGTCGGGGCCCGGGTGCTCGAGGTGAAGGTCCGGGAGGGGCAGGCGGTCAAGGCCGGCGACCTGCTGGTCAGGCTCGACTGCGCCGACCCCGTGGCGGCGCTGGCCGAGGCCGAGGCCCGGCTGGCCACCGCCCGGGCCCAGGCGATCGCCTCCGGGGCGCAGCGCCAGGCGGCGCTCGGCACCAAGGCGGCGGCGCGGGCCGGCCAGTCGGCGGCCGGGGCCCAGGCCGCCTCGCTGGCGGCGCAGCGCGACGTGGCCGAGCGGCAGGCCCGGCGGACCTCCTCGATGGGCGAGGCGGTCTCGGAGGCCGGGCTCGATCAGGCCCAGGCCGCCGCCGTGGGGCTCCGGCACCAGGCCGAGGCGGCCGCGGCGCAGGCCACCGCCAGCGAGGCCCAGGCCGGGGCCGCGGAGGCGAGCGTCGGCGCCGCGGAGGCGCAGGGGCGGGCGGCCGAGGCCCAGGTCAAGGCGGCCGAGGCGGCGGTGGCGCGGACTCGCCTGCTGGCCGGCGAGTGCCTGGTGGTGGCGCCGCGCGACGCCGAGGTGGGGAAGCTGCCGCACGAGGCGGGCGAGCTGGTGAGCCCGGGGGCGGTGCTGGTCCGGCTCGTCGACCTCTCGGCGCCCAAGGCGACCTTCTACCTGCCCAACGCCGAGGTCGGGGCGGTCAAGCCCGGGGCCGCTGCGCTGGTGGTGGCCGACGCCTTCCCGGGGCGCAGCTTCGAGGGGACGGTGCGGACCGTCTCGCTGGAGGCCGAGTTCACGCCGCGCAACATCCAGACCCGCACCGACCGCGACCGGCTGGTCTACCCGGTCGAGGTGACGGTGAAGGACCCGGAGCACCGGCTGCGCGCCGGGATGCCGGTGCAGGTCACCATCCCCGGCACGGGCCGGTGACCGTGCCGGAGCGGTCCAGCAGCGCAGCCGGCGAGCCGGCCATCGTGGCCCGCGACCTGCGGCGCCGCTTCGGCAAGGTGCAGGCGCTCGACGGGCTCGGCTTCACGGTGGCGCGCGGCGAGCTCTACGGGCTGGTCGGCCCCGACGGCGCCGGCAAGACCACCGCCATCCGGGCGCTGGCCGGCCTCATCGACCTCGACGGGGGCGAGGCGCGTATCCTCGGCCTCGACCCGGCCCGCGACGGCGCGGTGCGGGAGCGGCTCGGGCTGATGCCGCAGCAGTACAGCCTCTACCGCGACCTGACCGTCGGCGAGAACCTGCGCTTCTTCGGGCGGCTGGCGACGCTGCCGCGGGCGCTCTACCGGGAGCGGGCCGCCCGGCTGCTGGCGCTGACCCGGCTCGCCCCCTTCGTCGACCGGCGCGCCGACCAGCTCTCCGGCGGCATGTACAAGAAGCTGGCGCTCTCCTGCGCCCTGCTCACCGAGCCGGAGGTGCTGCTGCTCGACGAGCCGACCAACGGCGTCGACCCGGTCTCGCGGCGCGAGCTCTGGGCCCTGCTCCACGAGTTCGTCGACGGCGGGATGGCGGTGGTGATCAGCACGCCCTACATGGACGAGGCCGAGCGCTGCCACCGGGTCGGGCTGGTCCACCGCGGGCGGCTCTTGCTGGAGGGGGCGCCGGGGCAGCTGCTGGCCGACTTCGAGCGGGCCGGGCACGCCCGGCCGACCTTCGAGGAGCTCTTCATCGACTCGATCGGGCGGGCCGCGTGACCGGCGCGGCCCCTGCTGGTGGCGCGGCCGCCCAGGCCATCGTGGTCCGCGACCTGAGCCGCCGCTTCGGCCCCTTCACGGCGGTCGACCGGGTCTCCTTCGAGGTGGAGCAGGGGGAGATCTTCGGCTACCTCGGCGCCAACGGCGCCGGCAAGAGCACCACCATCCGCATGCTGATCGGGCTGCTGGCGCCCAGCGGCGGGGTGGCCACCGTGGCCGGCCACGACGTCGCCACCGCGCCCGGCAAGGTCAAGGCCTCGATCGGCTACATGTCGCAGAAGTTCTCGCTCTACCTCGACCTCCCGGTGGAGGAGAACCTGCTCTTTTTCGGCGCCGCCTACGGGCTGGAGGGTCGGGCGCTGCGCAGCCGCGCCGCCGGGCTGCTGGAGCGGGTCGGGCTCGACGCCCAGCACGACGCCACCACCGGCGACCTCCCGGGCGGGCAGCGGCAGCGGCTGGCGCTGGCCTGCGCGCTGCTCCACCAGCCCGGCATCGTCTTCCTCGACGAGCCGACCGCCGGCGTCGACCCGGTGGCGCGGCGCGCCTTCTGGGACCTGATCCGCGAGCTGGCGCGCGGCGGCACCACCGTCTTCGTCACCACCCACTACCTCGACGAGGCCGAGTACTGCCGGCGCATCGGCCTGATGGTCGACGGCAAGCTGGTGGCGCTCGACACCCCGGCCGGCCTGAAGAAGACCTGGGTACCGGACCGGGTGCTGGTGGCGCGCGGCCGTGGCCTGGCGGCGGCCGGGGCGAAGCTGGCCGGGTCGGCCGGGGTCCGGGCGGTCGCCCCCTTCGGCGCCGGGCTCCACCTGCGCGTCGACCCGGCCCGGCTCGACGCCGGGGCGGTGGCGGCGGCGCTCGGCCAGGCCGGGGCCGAGGCGGTCGAGGTGGAGGAGGCGGCCGCCTCGCTCGAGGACGTCTTCCTGGCCGTGGTCGACCGCGGCGCGGCGGGGGCGCCGTGACCCGCCACCCGCTGGCCCGCTCCCTGCTCCGCATCGGCGCCATGGCCGCCAAGGAGACCATCCACGTCCGCCGCGACCCGCGCACGCTGGCGCTGGCGCTGGTGATGCCGGTGGTGATGCTCTTCCTCTTCGGCTACGGCGTCACCACCGACCTCGACCGGATCCCGCTGCTCTTCGCCGACCAGGACCAGAGCGAGGCCTCGCGGGCGCTGGCCCGGGCCTTCGACGGCTCGCGAGAGTTCGAGGTGGTGGGACGGCCCGCGCCCGAGGGGGTCGAGCCGCTGCTCCGCCGCGGCTACGCGGTGGCGGCGCTGGTGGTGCCGCGCGGCTACCAGCAGGACCTGCTGCTGGGGCGCGAAGCCCAGGTCCAGCTCATCCTCGACGGCGCCGACCCGCTGGTCGGCAACCAGGTGCTGGCCAAGGCCGACGCCATCGCCCGCGTCGAGAGCTGGCGGCTGGCCGGTGCCACCTTCGCCGGGGTCCAGCCACCGCTCCAGGTCAAGTCCTGGACCCGCTACAACCCCGAGGGGCGCTCGGCCCTCTACATGGTGCCTGGGCTCTCCGCCTTCCTGCTGGCCATCACCGCGGTGATGCTGACGGCGCTGGCCATCGCCGGGGAGTGGGAGCGCGGCTCCATGGAGCAGCTCTTCGCCTCGCCGGTGGGGCGGCTCGAGATCGTGCTCGGCAAGCTGCTCCCCTACCTGGTGCTCGGCCTGCTCGAGCTGCTGCTGGTGGTCGCCTTCGGGGCGCTGGTCTTCGACGTCCCCATCCGCGGCAGCCTGCCGCTCATCATGCTCTTCGGGCTGGTCTTCCTGGCCGGCATGCTGGGGCAGGGGCTCTTCATCTCGGTGGTGGCCAAGAACCAGCTGGTGGCGACGCAGGCCGGCGCGCTCTCGGCCATGCTCCCCGCCATCATCCTCTCCGGCATGATCTTCCCCATCGAGAACATGCCGCTGCCGCTCCAGGCCTTCTCGCGCCTCATCCCCTCCCGCTACCTGGTGCACGGGCTGCGCGGCATCCTGCTCAAGGGGAACGGCCTCTCCGTGCTCTGGCCCGACCTGCTGGCCATGGCGCTCTTCGCCGTCGCCATCCTCGGGCTGGCCACGGCCCGCTTCAAGCGGAGGGTGGCGTGAGCGAGAGGCCAAGCGACTCCTGGCGGACGGCCCGGCGCCAGCTCACCGCGGTCTTCCGCAAGGAGGTCCGCCAGACCATCCGCGACCGGCGGGTCATGGTGCTGCTGATCGTGGCGCCGCTGGTCCAGACCGTGATGTTCGGCTTCGCCGTCGACTTCGACGTCGACCGGGTGCCGACCGTGCTGGTCGACCTGGATCGCAGCGACGAGAGCCGGCTCCACGCCCGGCGGGTGCTGGCCGACCGGACCCTGCGCCACGCCGGCGACCTGCCCGGCGTGCCCGAGGCCGACCTGGCCCTCGACGACGGCCGCGCCGCGGCGGCGCTGGTCTTCCCGCCCGGCCTGGCCCGGGACCTCGCCGCCGGCCGGCCCGCCGAGGTGCAGCTGCTCCTCGACGGCAGCGATCCCAACCGGGCCATGGTGGCGAGCGGCGCCGCCTCGCGCTACTTCGGCGAGGTGGGCGAGCGGCTCATCCGCGAGCGGCTCGAGGCGGCGGGGCGCCCGGCCCCGGCCCAGGTGGTGCTGGCCCCGCGCGTCCTCTACAACCCGCGGCTCAAGACCGCCCCCTACGTGGTCCCCGGCATCGCCGGCACGCTGCTGGTGATCGTCACCACGCTGGTGACCGCCATGGGGCTCTCGCGGGAGCGCGAGATGGGGACCATGGAGCAGGTGCTGGTGACCCCCATCCGGCCGCTCTGGCTCCTCATCGGCAAGCTGCTCCCCTTCCTGGTCATCGGCATCTTCGACGTGCTGCTGCTGGTGGCGGTGGGGAGCTGGGTCTTCGAGGTGCCGCTGCGCGGCAGCCTGCTGGTGGGCGCCACCGGGGTGCTGCTCTACCTCTTCTCCACCCTCGGCGTCGGGCTGCTCATCTCCACGCTCTCGCAGAACCAGCAGCAGGCCTTCCTGGGCGGCTTCATCTTCATGATGCCGGCCATCCTGCTCTCCGGCGTGATGACGCCCATCCGCGGCATGCCGGGCTGGCTGCAGGTGATCACCTGGTTCAACCCGGTGCGCCACTTCGCCGAGGTGATGCGCGGGGTGCTGATGCGCGGCGCCGGCTTCGGCGACCTCTGGTTCCAGCTCGGCTTCCTGGTGCTGCTCGGCGTCGGGGTGATGGCGCTGGCCGCCGCGCGCTTCCGGACCCAGCTCGGCTGAGCGCCGGGCGGGCACGGCCCGGCCGGCCCGGCAGGAGGCTCACTCGGTCGGCAGGTTGAGCCGGTTGAGCAGGGCGGTGTAGCGGGGATCGCCGGCCAGGCCACGCACCAGCGGGTCGAGCCGCAGGTCCATGACGCCGCCGTCGCGCGCCGCCATGGCCTGCTCCAGCCAGGCGAAGGCCTGGTCCTTGTCGCCGCGCCAGGCGTAGACGGTGGCGATCTGGAAAGGCCCTTCGTCCCGGCGGTCGCGCAGCATGAGGTCGAGCACGGCCTGCGACTCGGCCTTGCGCCCCAGGGAGTGGAGCGCCACCGCCTGGACCTGCAGCTTGAAGATCTCGGACTCGCACTGGTCGGCGGCCGCCAGCGCCGCCTCGGGACGTCCATCGACCAGCTCGGCCATGGCGAGGTAGGTGGCGGCGAAGTTCTGTTTCGGCTGCAGCTCCAGGGAGCGCGCGGCCGCGCGGCGGGTGCCCTCGAGATCGCCGCTGGCGAGGAGGATGGCCGCCAGCGAGGTCCAGGCGCTGTTGGAGAGCGGGTCGAGGCTGGTCGCCAGGCGCGCCGCAGCCCGGGCCTCCACGAGCTGCCCCAGGGGGGCGAGGACGTTGCGGGCGTACCGCTGCCGGATCTCGGCGCTGCCCGGCTCCAGCTCGACCGCCCGCTCCAGGTCGGCGCGGGCACCGACCCAGTCTGCGTCCAGGCAGGCGCGCAGGAAGCCGCGGGAGGCGTACCCCTCGGCCAGCTCCGGGGCGAGCATCACCGCCTGCTCGGCCGCCGCCATGGCGTCCCTGCCGGCCTGGCGCAGCTCGGCCGCCTTGCCGTCGACGTTGGCGAAGCCCCAGAAGAGCGCCTGGGAGAGCCCGGCCCAGGCCGGGGCATAGGTCGGGTCGATGGCGAGGGCGCGCCGGAAGGCGGTCACCGCGCGGCGGAAGGCCGGGGTGCTGTCCTCGCGCGTCAGCTGGCGGCCCAGCAGGTACTGCGCGTAGGCCTCGGGGCTGGCGGTCCGGTGGAGCTGCGAGCTGGGAGAGCGCCCGCCCAGCAGCCTGACCTTGAGGGCCTGCACCACGGCGCCGGCGATCTCGTCCTGCACGGCGAAGAGGTCGGTGAGGGGGCGCTGGAAGGTCCGGGACCAGAGGTGCTGGCCGTCGGCCGCCTGGATTAGGGTGGCGGTCACCCGCATGCGGTCGCCGTCGCGTCGCACGCTTCCCTCCAGCACCGTGGCGACGCCGAGGTCGCGCCCCACCCTGCGCAGGTCGGGGGCCGGCTCGCGGAACTGGGCGGCCGAGCGCTGGCCGGTCACCCGCAGCCCCTCGATGCGCGTCAGGGCCACCACGATCTCCTCGGCCAGGCCGTCGGAGAGGAAGCGCTGGTCGCGCCCCGCGCTGAGATCGAGGAAGGGGAGCACGGCCACCGACGGGAGCTCCTCCACGCCGGCCGCCGCGCGCCGCCACTCCAGCCAGCCGGCCGCCAGCCCGGCCGCGAGCAGCAGCGCGGCCGCGGTGGCCAGCGCCGGCGCCGCCCAGCGTCGCCAGGCCGGCTGGATGCGGACCGACCCGGCGGCCGGGCCGCCGGCCTCCGGCGGCGCCAGCTCGGCCTGCACCACCAGCAGGCCGGAGAGGGCCGTGGCGCCGTCGCGCGGCCGGCGCACCGCGTCCTTCTCCAGCATGCGGGCCACCAGCCGGGCCAGCTCGGGGTGGCCGGGGACGGTGAGGCGCGGCGCCGGGGCCGGGCCCAGCACCGAGAGCCCCTCGTCGTCGGGGAAGGGGATCCGGCCGGTGAGCATGCGGAAGAGCACCACGCCGAGCGCGAAGACGTCGGTCCGCTCGTCCTCGGGGGCCTCCCGCCACTGCTCCGGGGCCATGCAGTTGGGGGTGCCGCCGCCGAGGCGGCGCCGGCCGAAGGCCTGGGCCAGCCCGAAGTCGAGCACCTTGGTGCCGCCGCCGTCGACGAGGAAGATGTTGGAGGGCTTCAGGTCGCGGTGGACCACGCCGTGCGCGTGGGCCCAGGCCAGGCCGCGGGCCACGTCGGCAGCGATCGCCACGGCGGCCGAGGGAGAGAGTGGCCCCTTGGCCAGCTTCGCCGAGAGGGTCTGCCCGCGCAGCAGCTCCAGCACCAGGTAGGGGCCGTGGGCACAGGAGCCGAAGTCGTAGAGCGTCACCAGGTTGGGGTGGGCCAGCCGGGCGATGGTCTCGGCCTCGCGCCGCAGCTGGTCCTCGGCCACGCCGGAGAGGCCGGCGCGCACCACCTTGAAGGCCACGGTGCGCCCCAGCGAGGTGTCGCGGGCCTCGAAGACCACGCCAAAGGCGCCGCGTCCCAGCTCGCGGACCAGCTCGAAGCGGTCGACGACGGCGCCGGGGCGCAATTCGGGTGACCAGGTGACCCCGGCCGCCACCTCGGGCGTGCTGGCGAGATCGGCCAGCAGCGCGGAGATGGAGCCCGGCTCGGGGACGCTCGGGACGGAGGTGTCGGTCGGCAAGGAGGGGAAAGGTTGGCATGCCACGCGAAGGGGCGGCAAGGGGGCCAATCGCGCGGCCTTCAGGCCGCGCAGCAGAGGAGTTCGAGGAGGATGGCCCGAGGATCCCGGATCCGCCCCGGGTCGGGGTCGGGGGCGCGGCGGGCCGCGCTTCCGCGGGCGCTTCACAAGCGCGCGCCCCTTGGCCTGCTTCTCCAGCAGGAGCCGCAGCGCCGCCTGCAGCACCTGCTCGGTGGTGGCGTTCGGGACGGCGTGCGAGAGCCCGTACCTGGCCGACTCCAGCTCTTCGAGGAACTGGCGGCTCACCGTGATGTGGAGGCGGCGCAGATCGGAGGTGAGGGGGACGAGGTCGTCGCGCACATTCACGACCCGTACGGGGTGGGTCGAAACCAGTTCGGGCGCCCGAACCGGACCCGCAGTACGTGGTTCCGAAGTGGGCTCCGCCGGAGCCGACTGCAGGGGGAGCGCATCTTGAGCGCCTGGAGCGACCGAAGCCATGACCATCGAGCGCTGCTCAGGCACCAACAGGCT
>JANMRY010000107.1:0-33294 GCA_031388695.1 Anaeromyxobacter sp.
GCACCTCCTGGGGCGATCTCTTCGCGGTGGTGCAGGCCAAGCTCGGGGTCCCGGTGCTCTTCACCGAGTTCGGCGCCGACGCCTTCGACGCCCGGCGGGGCCGCGAGGACGACCTCGTCCAGGCCCGCTACCTGCTGGCCAACTGGCGGGAGATCTACGAGCAGACGGCCGGCAAGGGGAAGGTCGGCAACGCCATCGGCGGCCTCACCTTCCAGTGGAGCGACGGCTGGTGGAAGTACAAGCAGGAGACCAACCTCGAGGTCCAGGACACCAACGCCTCCTGGCCCAACGGCGGCTACAAGGAGGACTTCGTCGAAGGCGAGAACAACATGAACGAGGAGTGGTGGGGCATCTGCGCCAAGGGGCCGCCCGATGCCCGCGGCCTCTACGAGCTGCAGCCGCGCACCGCCTACTACGCGCTCCAGCAGGCCTACCGGCTCGACGCCTACGGCCCGGCCACCGACCTCGCTGCCATCGCCGCCACCTTCGGCGCCATCGAGCCGGACGAGCTGGCCTTCCACTACAAGGCGGCCAAGGGGGCCCAGCTCGCCTCCACGCTCGGCGCGGTCCGGATCACCGACGTGCGGCTCTCCTTCGAGACCTACTCGACCGGCGGCAACGACCACTGGACCCGGAGCGATCTCGCCAACGGCGGCAAGGGCTTCGACCACATGGAGTCGCTGTACGCCACGGTGCAGGTGCAGCCGACCGAGAAGGTGACCGGCAAGGTCACCGTCAACGTGCTCGGCAACGTGGCGCAGAACCCCATGGACGAGATCTACTACGAGCGGCGCGGCAAGCCCAAGACCGTGGCCGTGGTCACCACCAACCCGGACGGCAGCACCACCGTCACCAACAAGCCCCTCCCCGGCCTGGAGCGGGTCAAGATCTACAACGCCAGCGTCGCCTGGGACGAGAGCCTCTTCCGGCTCGATGGCTTCTACCGGACCGGCCACTACCACTGGGCCTCGGAGGGCGACCTCTTCGGCCTCTACCGCGAGGCCAACTACGGCGCCAACGCCGACATCTACGACGCCGAGGTCCCCGCCGGGATGGAGTTCACCGGCAAGCGGCAGCTCGACGGCCTCAAGCTCGCCTTCGGCCCGCAGCTCTGGTGGGGCGCCAACCCGACGGTGATGGCCAAGTACCGGCTGCCGCTCTGGCGCTTCAACGTCACCCTGCTCCACCAGGAGGACCTGGCCCAGGCCGGCTTCTCGAGCATCTCCTCGGTGGTCCCGCAGCGGGCCGGCCGCAAGACCACCCTCGCCGTCGAGGGCAGCCTCTTCGGCCTCGGCTTCGAGCTTGCCGGCATCCGCTCCGGCGCAAGCCGGGTTGGACAAGGCTACGTCGATGAGCAGTACCGGTTCCAGAAGGTGGCCGACGCCGACACCTGGGGCGCCAAGGCCAAGGTGACCTTCGACCGCGGCCTGCTCCACTGGTACGCCTCGGGCGCCTACATGGGCCTCGTGGCCGACGCCTCGGCCGAGCAGCGCATCACCTACACCGGCTGGTCGCTCAAGGACTCCGGCTCGGGCAACCAGGTCAACGCCCTCACCGGCCTGGCCGCCACCTTCGGCATGTTCCAGATCGCCCCGAACTTCCTCTGGCAGAAGCCGCTGGTGGGACCCGGGACCAGCATCCTGCCCTTCGCCGGCGGCGGCACCGCCTCGCGCAACATCGTCAGCGATCCCTTCGCGGTCCGCGCCAACCGCGAGACCATCGGCGGCGAGCTGATGCTGGTCTTCGACCCGACCCCGGCCACCTGGATGTGGGCCTGGGACAACGACCTGCGCGAGGACGCCCCCTTCGCGGCCAGCCTCGACTTCTCCTTCCGTCACATGCCGACCACGGTCGACGCCGGCTTCTACACCAGCGCCGACGGGCAGCGCACCTTCGCCTTCCCCAACGGCGTCCCGGCCGCCGACGTCTGGGAGGTGAGCGCCCGGGTGGCCGGCGCGCCGCGCCCCGACCTCAGGCTGGTGGTCCACGGCTTCGCCGGCAACCCGCAGGCCAACGGCGTCGACGCCCGGCAGCCGAACCGCTTCGGCGGCGACCTGCGCGTCACCTGGCGCAGCTGGGCGCTGAGCGGCTTCGCCAAGTTCAACGACTACGGCCCCTACGACTACTACCGCGACTTCAACCTCACCTTCCCCGTCCAGCTCATGGGCGATCTCTCCTACAACCTCGGGCCGGCCCGCTGGCTCTGGCTGCAGCAGACCCGCCTCGGCCTGCGCGCCGCCTCCAGCTACCTCAACGCCTACTCGGGGAGCCGCTACGTGCGGACCGCCGCCGACCCGCAGGCCTGGGGACACCAGTACGAGCTGCGCACCTACCTCGTCGTCACCATGTAGCGGCGCCCGTCTTCGCCATGTCGGGCCCGAGCAAGCAGCGGCTGATGGACACCGGGCTGGCGGAGGCCGGGGGGCTCCCCTTCGCCACCGCCACGCGCGCCGAGCTGGTGGAGCGGTTCGAGGGGGCCCTGGCGCGGCGCCTCCACGGGCTCTGCTTCAGCGCCTACCTCCCGGGCCAGAGCCCGGAGCTCGGCACCCGGCTCTCCGAGCCCCAGGTCCGGGCCCGGCTCGAGCTGGTCCGGCCTTACACCCGCTGGGTGCGCAGCTTCTCCTGCACCGACGGCAACGAGGCCATCCCGCGCATCGCCCGCGAGCTGGGGATGAAGACGCTGGTGGGGGCCTGGCTCGGGACCGACCTCGAGAAGAACGAGGCCGAGCTGGCCGGCGCCATCGAGCTGGCCCGCGCCGGTCACGCCGATCTCCTCGCCGTCGGCAACGAGGTGCTGCTGCGCGAGGACCTGCCCGAGGCGGCGCTCATCGACTACCTGCGCCGCGCCAAGGCGGCGCTGCCCGGCGTGCCGGTCTCCTACGTCGACGCCTACTACCTCTTCGTGCAGCACCCGCGCCTCGTCGAGGCCTGCGACGTCATCCTCGCCAACTGCTACCCATTCTGGGAGTACTGCCCCCTCGAGCGGGCGCTCGCCTACATGAAGGAGATGCACGCCCGGGTGGTCCGCGTCGCCGGCGGTCGGCCGGTGATCATCAGCGAGACCGGCTGGCCCAGCGCCGGCACCCCGGTCGGCGAGGCGGTCCCCTCGGTGGAGAACGCCCTGCGCTACCTGCTGGCCACGCTGGAGTGGACCGAGGGGGCCGGCATCGACCTCTTCTACTTCGCCGCCTTCGACGAGGCCTGGAAGGCCGGGCCGGAGGGGGACCGCGGCGTCACCTGGGGGCTCTGGGACCAGGACGGGAGGCCGAAGTATGTCCGGTAGAGCCTGGTGAGCCCGGTGGCCCCGGAGGTGCCGGCGGTCGCGGTGGTCGCGCCGGCGTGGCTCGACCCGGCCTGGCTGGGGCGGGCCATCTGCTACTCCGGCTACCGCGACGGGCAGAGCCCCGACGCCCGGCGCTTCCCGAGCTTCGAGCAGGTGCGGGAGGACCTGCTGCTGCTCTGCCGCCACTGGCGGCTGCTGCGGCTCTACGACTGCTCCCCCCACGCGGAGCTGGTGCTCGAGGTGATCCGGCGCGAGCGGCTGCCGCTCAAGGTGCTGCTCGGCGCCTGGCTGGCGGCCGAGGCCGACAACCCCGGCTGCCCCTGGGGCGGGATCCACGGGGCCGCCCAGCTGGCCCGCAACGTGGCCGAGAACGGGCGGGAGCTCGACCGGCTGGCGTCGCTCGCCACCCGCTACCCGGAGCTGGTGGTGGCGGTCTCGGCCGGCAACGAGGCCTGCGTCGACTGGACCGACCACCTGGTGCCGCCGGGGCGCGTCGTCGGCTACGTGCGCGAGCTGCGGCGCCGGCTGCGGCAGCCGATCACCTTCTGCGAGAACTACCTGCCCTGGCAGTCCCAGCTCTCCGAGCTGGCGGCCGAGGTCGACTTCATCTCGATCCACACCTACCCGGCCTGGGAGGCCAAGGCACCGGAGGCGTCGCTCGACTACACCGACCAGAACTGGCGCAGCGTCGCCGAGCGCCACCCCGGCAAGCCGATCGTCGTCACCGAGGCCGGCTGGACCACCCGCTCCAACGGCCGCGGGGTGCAGGCCGGCGACGCGACCCAGGCCGCCCAGGCCCTCTACCTCGCGGCGCTCGACGGCTGGAGCCGGGAGCGCGGCGTCCTCACCTTCGTCTTCGAGGCCTTCGACGAGCGCTGGAAGGGCGCCGACGATCCGCTCGAGCCGGAGAAGCACTGGGGGCTCTTCACCGTCGACCGGCGCCCCAAGCTGGCGGCGCAGCCGCTCTTCCCGGATATGCTCCCGGCCGAGGCCACGCCATGACCCTGACCCAGCGACTTCCCGCCGCGCTGCTCCTGCTGGCCGGGCTCGCCCTCGGCTGCGCCACCCGCCCTGCCGGCCCGCCGCCGCCGTCCGACCGGCTGGGCAGCGCCAGCCCGGTCGACCCGGCCCTGGCCGGGCGCTTCGAGCCCAGGCCGCTGCGGACCTGGATCGGCGATCGCTGGCTCGGCCGCGGCGTCTCCTACGGCCCGCACCGCGACGGCCAGCGCCCCGGCGGTGCCTCTCCGACCCGCGCCGAGCTGCGCCGGGACCTGCTGCTGCTGGCCGGCCGCTTCACGCTGCTGCGGCTCTACGCCGCCGACCCGCCCTCGGCCGACCTGCTGCAGCTGATCCAGGAGGAGGGCCTCCCCTTCAAGGTGCTGCTGGGGGCCTGGATCGCGCCGGAGTCGGGCACGCCCTCGCCCGGCGCGCCGCGCGCGGTGCTGGAGGGGGCCCGCGAGGCCAACCGGCGCGAGGTGGAGTCGGCGGTCAAGCTGGCCGCCGCCTACCCGGAGCTGGTGCTCGGGCTGGTGGTCGGCAACGAGACCCAGGTCGACTGGTCGGACCACCGGGTGGCGCCCGAGGTGCTGATCGGCTGGCTGCGCGAGGCCCGGCGCGGCGCCAGCGTGCCGGTCGCCACCGCCGACGACTTCGGCTACTGGGTCAAGCCGGAGGCCGACGCGGTGGCGCGAGAGGTCGACTTCCTGGTGCTGCACGCCTACGCCATGTGGAACGGCAGGCAGCTCTCGGAAGCTCTTCCCTTCACGCAGGAGAAGTACGCCGCCGTCTCGCGCCGCCACCCCGGGCTCACCGTGGTGCTCGGCGAGGCCGGCTGGGCCACCCGCAAGCACACCGAGGGTGACCAGGGGAAGCTGATCAAGGGGGTCCCGGGCGAGGCCGAGCAGCGGCTCTTCTTCGACCAGTTCAGCGCCTGGGTGCTGGAGCGCCACATCCCCAGCACCTGGTTCGAGGCCTTCGACGAGAACTGGAAGGGCGGCCCCCACCCCGACGAGGTGGAGAAGCACTGGGGGCTCTGGCGGGCCGACCGCACTCCGAAGGCGGCGGTGGCGGCGCCGCGCTGACGGCCGGTGGTCAGCGCTCCCGGTCGTCGCCCGGGGGCTCCCAGGGGAGGTTCCCCTCGGCCTCGGCCAGCGTCCGCGTCCCCTCCCCCAGGCCGTCGCTCCAGGGCTCGACCACCAGGTCGCGGTCGGTCACCAGGATCTGGCCGCCGTGCATCGAGGCGATCATCGCCGCCACCTTGTCGAGCGTCTCGACGACGAAGGCGTGCTCGTTGCCGACCGCGGTCACCCCGAGCACGCTCTTCTGCCAGAGGTCGTTCTCGGCCACCTCGGCGATGGCGACGTTGAAGCGGGCCCGGACCCGGTCGATGGCCGAGCGGACCAGGTGGCGCTTCGACTTGAGCGACCCGGGGGCCGGCAGGTAGAGGACCAGTCTCAGGACGCCAACGAACATGGAGAGCTCCGACGCTGCGGAGACCTTAGCCGAGCGGGTCGGCCGCCGTCACTCCGGGCGGCGGCGGCGACGGCGCCGAATCGAGCGGGGGGGGGTTCGCCGCGAGCAATTGTTATCACGCGTGGCCGACCGCTAACGCCGCAGTCCGCCGGGCAACCAATCGGGCAAGGGCCCGTAGGCGTGAAGCAACCGGCCGAGTCGGTACTGGGCGACCTTCCGATAGGGATCGAGCGGATCGCTGTTGTCGAACACGTCGACCCGCGGAAGAACGCGAACCGCGCGCTCCAGGTTCTTCATGGTGCGCGCATACCGTGCCTTCAGTTTGGCCGTCGGCACATCGTGACCCCCGGCCATCCTGCGAGCTGCGACGCGCTCCTCGCTCAGCTTCGGGCTGTTGAGTCCAATGAAGACAACCGCCACGGCGTAGCCCTCTCGGGCTGCGCGGAGCAGGAAGTCGATCTTCTCCCCAACGGGGTCCGAGAACACCGTCTCGAACACGAAGCTCTCTCTGTCGCTAACGAGGTCATCACGCTGCTGTGCCGCCCGCCGCGCTGCCTCATACGCGTCGACCCGATCGGCCTTGGCGATCTCGTCCGCATTTACGAACGTGAACCCGGCGGACGCCAGTTCCTTCAGGTAGAAAGTAGACTTGCCGGCGCCGTTCGGCCCAGCGATGGCGATAACCATCAGCGGGCCCACGTAGTCCAGGCTCACTTCTTCCCGATCGGGCGAAAGTCGCGACCGACGAAGCGGCCCATAGTTCGGGTGCCATCCGCATCCACCTTGACGAGGACCCCCTTCTTCCCCAGGACGCCCTCGAAATGCGGAAACGGCTGGGTTGCCATGAACGCCCGGAGGGACTCGCGCCGCTCCTTGGCGCTCCGCGGAGCCAGAACCTCCTCCAGGGACATTCCGTCGGCTCGCCGCTTGAGTCGCAGAGCGGCATCGACATCCATGCCGCCGCCAACCGCACGACCGACGCGCGCCCAGTATTCGATCTGGCCGGCAATCGAACGCTCAGCGACGAGCCCAGCTGCCCGTGCGTCAGCCACCAAGGAATCAGAAAGTTTCACGGCCTGGCCCATGCCTGAAGGGTAGCACCGTGCAACCCTACCGGCAACACGTCCACACCAGAACGCACACTGTGGAGCCAACCGGATAGGCACACACGCGTGACAACAGTTCGCCGCGGCGAAGGGCCACCGCCAGTCGGCGCCGGCACCCTTCAGCCGAGCTCGGCGCTACTTCGCCACGTGACAGGCCGCCGACCGGCCGCCCTCCAGCGCGGTGAGGCGCGGCTCCTCGGTGCGGCAGCGGTCGATCACCTGGCCGCAGCGCGGGTGGAAGCGGCAGCCGGGCGGCGGCCTGCGCAGGCTGGGCGGCGACCCGGGGATGCTGGCCAGCTCCTCGTCGAGGCCGTGCACCGAGGGGAAGGCCTTGAGCAGCCCCTGGGTGTAGGGGTGGCGCGGGCTGCTGCGCAGCGCCGCGGCCGGGGCCAGCTCGACCAGCCGGCCGGAGTAGAAGATCGCCACCCGGTCGCAGATCTGCATCATCCGGGTCAGGTCGTGGGTGATGAAGATCACCGAGAAGCCGAAGCGGCGCTTCAGCTCGAGGATCTTCTCGAGGATCTCCCCCTCGACGATGACGTCGAGCGCCGTGGTCGGCTCGTCGAGCACCACCAGCGCCGGATCGAGCGCCAGGGCGATGGCGATGCCGACCCGCTGGCGCATCCCGCCGGAGAGCTGGTGGGGGAAGCTCTCCAGCCGGTCGGCCTGGATGCCGACCAGCGCCAGCAGCTCGGCCGAGCGCTCCCGCAGGCTGGCGGCGTTGGGACCGCCGGCCCCGTGGGCCCGCAGGGTGTCGCCCAGCTGCTCGCCGATGGTCAGCACCGGGTTGAGCGCGTCCATGGCGCTCTGGAAGACCATGGAGAGCCGCTTCCAGCGCACCGCCCGCAGCCCGGCCTCGTCCATGCCGAGCAGGTCGGCCCCCTCGAAGCGCACCTGCCCGCCGGTGATGACGGCCGGCGGCGGCAGGATGCGCAGCACCGCCTGGGCCACCGTCGACTTGCCGCTGCCCGACTCGCCGGCGATGCCGAGCACCTCGCCGCGCCCCACGTCGAAGGAGACGCGATCCACGGCCCGCACCGGACCGCGGTCGGAGATGTACTCGACGCAGAGGTCGCGGACCGACAGCAGCGGCTCACTCATGGGTCACCACCACCGGCGTGGAGCGGGTCACCGGCTGGTCCCGCGCCAGCAGCCAGCCGCGCCAGGCGCGCTCCAGCTGCAGCCGCGGGTTGGTGATCTCGTCGAAGCCGGAGTTGAGCATCACCAGGCCGAAGCCGACCAGGGCCACGCAGAGCCCGGTCGGCACGAAGGTCCACCAGGCGCCGGTCAGCAGCGCCGAGTCGTTGGTGGCCCAGTAGAGGTTGGTCCCCCAGGTGACCGCCGAGACGTCGCCCAGCCCGAGGAACTCCAGGCCGACCTGGGCCCCGATGGCGTAGACGGCGCTGCCGATCAGCTGGGCCACCAGCAGCGAGGTCATGTTGGGGAGGATCTCGCGGGTGATGATGCGCAGGTGGCTCTCGCCGCTCACCACCGCGGCGGCGATGAAGTCGCGCTGGCGCAGCATCAGGGTCTGGGCCCGCAGGACCCGGGCGTTCCAGGCCCAGCCGGTCACCACCAGCACGAAGGCCACGGTGCCCGGGCCGGCCGGCAGGTAGGCGGCGATGACGATGGCCAGCGGCAGGCCGGGCAGCACCAGGAAGACGTTGAAGACCAGCGAGAGCAGGCCGTCGACCCGGCCACCGAAGTAGCCGGCGGTCACCCCCATGAGCGCCCCCACCAGCACCACCGCGGCCCCGACCCCGAAGCCGATCAGCAGCGAGACCCGGGTGCCGACCACGGTCTGGGCCAGCACGTCCTGTCCCTGCCCGGTGGTGCCGAGCCAGTGGGCCAGCGAGGGCGGCTGCAGCGGCACGCCGACCAGCGCGTCGGGGCTGGCGACCAGCCAGGGGCCGACGAGGCCGAGCGCCACGAAGACCCCGATGATGGCCAGGCCGAGCGAGGCCTTGCGGTCGCGCCGGATCGCCTCCCACCAGGCGGCCGCGCCGGTGGAGCGCTCGCCGCCGCTCATGACGCCACCTCGCGGGTCCGCGGGTCGAGCCAGACGTAGACGAGATCGACGAGCCAGTTGGCGCCGAGCACCGCCAGGGTGATGACCAGGAAGATCCCCTGCATGAGCGGGTAGTCCTGGTTGCGCACCGCCTGCACCAGCAGGTAGCCCTGCCCCGGGTAGGAGAAGACGATCTCGGTGAGCAGCGAGCCGCCCAGCACGAAGCCGATGGCCATGCCGAACCCGGTCACGCTCGGCAGGAGCGCGTTGCGGGCCGCGTAGCGCAGCACCACCCGCGACGGCTTGAGCCCCTTGGCGCGGGCCAGGGCCACGTAGTCGGAGCCGAGGATCGAGATCATGGTGTTGCGCATCCCCAGCATCCAGCCGCCCAGGGTGGCGATGACGATCGAGCCCATGGGGAGCGCGGCGTGGCGCCAGACGTCGGCCATGAAGGCCAGGTTCCAGCCTGGGGTCAGGTCGTCGCCGTAGGCGTGGCCGAGCGGGAAGAGCTGCAGCTGGAAGCCGAGGACGTAGAGCATCACCATGGCCAGCCAGAAGTAGGGGAAGGCCCCCACGAAGGCGAAGAAGGCCGGGAGGATGGTGTCGACCCAGCCGCCGCGCCACCAGGCGGCCGCCACCCCCAGCAAGGTGCCGATGGCGAAGCTCAGGATCACCGCGGTGCCGGCCAGGAAGAGCGTCCAGGTCAGGCCGCCGCCGATCACCGTGCTGACCGGCGCCGGGAAGTAGGCGACCGAGGTGCCGAGGTCGCCGTGCAGCACGTGGTTGAGGTAGGTGAAGTACTGGCTGATCAGCGGCGCGTCGGTGAGGCCGAAGGCCTCGCGCAACCCCTTGACCGCCTCGGGGCTGAGCCGCCCCTTGAAGCGGGCGAAGAGCGCGGTGGCCGGGTCGCCCGGCATGAGCCGCGGCAGGAAGAAGTTGAGGGTGAGCGCGGCCCAGCCCGCCAGCAGGTAGAAGCCGAGCCGCTTGAGGATGTAGTTCATGGCGGCGCCTGGCGAGGCTCGAGCGCGGTGAGGACCAGCAGGGTCTCGCCGCGATCGAACTTGTTGGGGGAGGGATCGGCGTAGGGGTTGGCCGCCGTGGGGAAGCCGGTGAAGCGGCTGGTGTTGAACTCGGCCCAGGAGGGGTTGGGGTAGAGCGGGATGGCCGGCGCCTCGGCGGCGAAGATGCGCTGCAGCGCCCCGGAGAGGCGGCGCTGCTCCGCCACGTCGGGCTCGCGCTCGAAGGCGGCCAGCAGCTTGTCGGCCTCGGCGCTCCCGTAGCGGTGCCAGTTGGACATGGCCGGGGTGCCGACCGGCTTGATGGTCTCGGTCGACATCAGCCAGCGGTAGAAGGTGTAGGGGGTCGGCCCCTCGAACGACCAGCCGATGGAGAGGTCGAAGTTCCCCTCCTGCACCCGCTGCGACCAGGCCCCGTAGTCGTAGGTGCGGACCGAGGCGTCGACGCCCAGCTCGCGCAGGCCTCGGGCGATCACCTGCGCCGCCCGCACCCAGTCGGACCAGCCCGAGACCGCCATGACCTCGTACCTCCAGGGCTTGCCGCCGGGGAGGCGGCGCAGGCCGTCGGGGCCGCGCCGGTGGCCGGCCTCGTCGAGCAGGGCGTTGGCCCGCTTGACGTCGCGGCGGACCCAGTCGGCGCCGGCCGCCTCCGGGTCGCGCCAGCCGGCGTAGGCGTCGGAGAGGCCGGTGGCGTCGGCGGGGCGCGAGTACTTGTAGAGCGCCACCTCGATCACCAGGTCGCGGTCGATGGCCATGCTGAGCGCCTTGCGGACCCGCACGTCGTCGAAGGGGGGCCGGCCGGTGTTGGCGTAGAGGAAGATGGTGGTGCCGGTGAGCGGGAACCAGTAGGCGTGGTCCTTGGGCGAGCGCCCCACGAAGACCCGGTCGATGGCCGGGACGAAGTTGCCGGCCCAGTCGACCTCGTCGAAGACCAGCGCCAGGTTGGAGCGCTCGTTGGACGGGTAGGCCGGGAAGCGCAGCGCCTCGACCTTCGGCTTGCCCGGCTGCCAGTAGTCGGGGTTGCGGCCGATCTCGTAGACCTGGTTCTGGAAGAGGCGCACCTGCGTGAAGGGGCCGGTGGCGACCGGGGTCTCGTTGGAGAAGCTGACCGGGTCGGCCACCTTGCTCCAGACGTGCTCGGGGACGATGAGCTGGGCCAGCACGTCGTCGGCGCCGGGGAGGTAGACCCGGCCGAAGCTGACGTCGACGGTGGCGTCGTCGACCACCTCGACGCCGGAGAGGTAGCCCCAGAGCCCGCGCTTGTCGAGGGCCGGGAACCTCCTCAGCAGGTCGATGGTGAAGGCGACGTCACGCGCGGTGAATGGCTTGCCGTCCGACCAGCGCACCCCCTGGCGGATGGTGAGCCGCAGCCGCCGGTGCTGGTCGCGCCAGGCGTACCCGGTGGCCAGCCAGGGGATCAGCTCACCGCGCACGCCGCTGAAGACGTAGAGCGGCTCGTAGATGCCGGCCCAGGTCGGCCAGCGCGGCGCGGTGGCGGTGGTGAGCGGGTTGAAGTTGCGGATCCAGGAGGCCTCCTGCTCCACCGAGACGGTGAGCACGCCGCGCGGCGCCGTGGGGCGCTCCCGCACGCAGCCGGCCGCCAGCAGCAGGGCCGCCGCGGCGCAGGCGCTGGTGAGAGCCCTGCCCCGGCGGCCCAGGCTCACGGCACACGCTCGTAGACGCGCACGTAGTCGACGACGGTCTTGAGCCCCTCCGGCGGGAAGGCGTCCGGGTCGGGGTTGCCGACGAAGTTGCCGCCGACGGCCACGTTGAGCAGCAGGTAGAAGGGATGGTCGAAGACCCAGCGGGTCCCACTGGGGAGCTGGGCCGGGACCACCACGTTCCAGGTGACGCCGTCGAGCTGCCAGGAGATGGAGTCCGGGGTCCACTCCAGCCCGAAGACGTGGAAGTCATCGGCGAAGGTGGCGCCGCCGGGCAGCACGTAGCTGGCGCTGATGGGGTTGCCGCCGGAGTAGCCGGGGCCGTGCAGGGACCCGATCAGCCGCTGCGGCTCCAGCCCCTTGCTCTCCATGATGTCGATCTCGCCACAGGCCGGCCAGCCGACCGCGTCGATGTCCTGGCCGAGCATCCAGAAGGCCGGCCAGAGCCCCTGCCCGCGGGCCAGCTTGATGCGGGCCTCGAACTTGCCGTAGGCCTGCGCCCGCAGCCCCTTGGTCTTGAGCCGGGCCGAGGTGTAGGGCTTGCCCTCGAAGGTCTCGAGGCGCGAGGTGATGACCAGGTTGCCGGCGCCGTCGAGGGTGGCGTTCTCGGCGCGGTCGTACTCCCACTGGTTGTTGCCCCAGCCGCCGATGCCGGTGCCGATGTCGGCGATCCAGTTGGACGAGTTGGGGGCGTCTCCGGGCGGGCCGTCGAACTCGTCCGCCCAGGCCAGCTTCCAGGTCGGCTCGGTGGCGCCGCAGGCGCCGAAGGCGGAGACCGAGAGCCCCAGCAGCACCAGCAGCACGACCTTCATGGCTCGATGTGACGGCATTCGACCTCCTCAGCGGCCATGGGCTGCGGCCGGGAAATGACGCGGGTCCGAGAGGGCCCGCTGGAGCAGCAGGGTGGCGGCGCCGACGGCGACGGCGCGGCCGCCGAGCTGGCTGGTGACGATTCGCGAGCCGGCCATGGAGGTGGCCAGGGTGCGGCGGCGCACCGTCTCGCGCAGCGGCTCGAGCAGCTGCTCGCCGAGCCGGGCCAGCCCGCCGCCGACGATGACCACCGCCGGGTTGAGCAGGTTGAGCAGGCCGGCCACGCCGACGCCGAGGTGCTCGGCCGCCTCGCGCACCACCCGCAGCGCCAGGGCGTCACCGGCCAGCGCGGCGTCCTCCAGCAGGGTGATGCCGAAGTCCTGCCCGGCCAGGGCGCTGCCGGGCAGCTCGGTGAGCAGCTCGCGGGCCCGCCTGAGCAGCGCCGGGGCCCCGACCAGCGTGACCAGGCAGCCGCGCAGCCCGCAGCCGCAGCGGGCGCCGTTCGGGTCGATGGATACGTGGCCGACCTCACCGGCGATGCCGCTGGCGCCCCGGTAGATCTTGCCGTCGATGAAGAAGCCGGCGCCGATGCCGGTGGCCAGCTTGATGTAGGCGAAGTCCTCGACGTCGCGCCCGGCCCCCCACCAGCGCTCGGCCAGCGCCCCCATGTTGGCGTCGTTGTCGATCAGCACCGGGACCCGGAAGCGCTTGCGCAGCCCCTCGGCCACGTTGACGCCCTTCCAGGTCGGGATCACCACGTCGTTGAGCTGGTCGGGGCGGGCCGGGTCGACCGGGCTGGGCACCGCCATGCCGATGCCGAGCAGCAGCCGCTTGCGGCCGCCCCAGGAGGCCATGCAGCCCTCGGCCAGCCGGTTGACGAGGGAGAGGGCGCCGGGCGGATCGTCGCGCACCGGGTGCTTCTGGTGCTCCCAGGCCAGCACATGGCCGCGCAGGTTGGTGAGGGTGGCGGCCACGTGGGTGGCGCCGAGGTCGACGCCGAGGATGGCGCCGGCGTCGTCGTCGAACCGCAGCACGATGGGGCGGCGGCCGCCCTGCGATGCGCCCGCCCCCACCTCCTGCACCAGGCCGAGGTCGAGCAGCTCCTCGACGATCTGCGAGACGGTGGAGCGGCTGAGGTCCTTGCGGCGCGCGATCTCGGCGCGGGAGATCTCCTCCTCGCGCCAGATCAGCTGCAGCACCTCGGAGAGGTTGGGGCGATGCGCCGGCGCCTCGATGGGCTGCCGCGCCGCCCTGCTCCGCCTCATGGTCGCTCCCGCCATCGTTCGTCCACCCTCCTGCCCGACTAGTTGTGGAAGTAGACGTTGTCGATGAAGAAGGTCCCCTTCTCCGTGGGGTTCGGCTGGTTGTCGAGCCAGAGCAGCAGGCCGAGGCTGGCCAGGTTGACGCCGGCGAACCGGGAGAGGGGGATCTCGAGCGAGACCCAGCTGAACGGCTTGATGGTCCTGCTGGTGAAGATGACCTGGGCCTCCGCGCCCTGGACGCCACCGTCCCAGCCGACCAGCTTGACCCCGAACTGGCTGGCGTTGGGGGTCCAGACGTCGACGTGCAGGGTGGTCATGGCGCTGGCGTCGATCCGTGAGCTGATGAAGTCGACCCCGACGTACTGCATCGAGGTGTACTTCTTGACCACGGTGCCCGCGACGGTCGGGGTGGTGAGGTTGGCGCCGGCGTTGTCGTTGCTCCACGGCGTGCCCCAGCTGGCTACCGGCCGGTTCACGTAGGTGTTCCTGCTGTTGTAGAGGGAGATGACGTTGCCGGCGGCCACCGTCGGGATCGGCGCGGCCACCTCGGGAGCGGTCGGGACCACGCTGCGCACGTCGACGGTGACCGACCCGGGGACGTCCTGGCCGGCCAGGCTGGCGGTGACCACCGCGCTGCCGGCCAGCACGCCGGTGATGGTGCCGCGCGAATCGACGGCCGCCACGTCGGGGTTGGAGGAGCTGAAGCTGAAGAAGGCGGGAGCCGGACCGCTGTCGGCGAGGGCGGCGGAGTTGACGGCGCGCACCGTGCCGTCGAAGTCGGAGTAGCTGAGCGAGGCGTCGACGGTGGCGCGGCCGCCGAGGCCGACCAGCGCGTTGTAGCTGGCGATCGAGGGCTGCAGGGCGATCAGGGCCGGGTCGACGCGGTCGAACTTCACGTCGTCGAGCCAGGCGATGTAGCCGAGCGTCTCGATGTCCTGGTACCAGAAGACGCCGCGCTCGGCGGTGAGCCGGGCCGGGTCGGGGATGGGGACGAGGTGGCGGGTCCACTCGGTGGTGAGCGGCAGGTCGGAGATGGTGGTCTGGAAGACGGTCGGGTGCGGGTCGAAGTTGAGGCCGAAGCCGAGGAAGTCGAAGGTGACGTCCCGGGTGGCCTTGGCCCAGAAGACCAGGGCGTTGGCGCCGCTGAGGTCCTGGGGCTGGTCGGCCAGCACCACGCCGCCAGCGAAGCCGCTGCTCTTCGAGGGGATGTCGAACCGGATCGAGGAGCCGCCGGAGTAGGCGACGGTCCGGTCGATGCCGAGGGCGCTGGTGACCGCCCCTTCCTTCGGGTCGAAGGAGGCCGGCGTGTAGCCGGTGCTGAAGCCGTCGGCGAAGACCGGGATCCCGCTGGGCGGGTCGGGCGGGACGTCGAGGCAGCCGGCCAGCAGGAGCGGGAGCGCCGCCAGCGCCACCGGGAGCATCAGCCTTCGAGGAGCCATGGAAACGCCTCCGGGGACGACCAGAGAAAGCCGGTCAGTTTACCGCTTTGTTCGATTCCGCAACCAACCTTCAATCGCGGCCTTCGGCCGTGGAGAGAGGCCGGCTCCGCGGACGGAGCGGCCCTTCCCCACGGCTCCGAGCCGGCACCTATGGAACGAAGGTGATGTCGTCGAAGTAGTAGGTCTTCTCGCCGGCGGTGGCGCCGGCCACGCCGAAGTTGAAGAAGATGGAGGCCTTGGCGTAGGTGTACCCCAGGTTGATAGCCGCCGTCCCAGCGGCCTGGGCTGCGAAGTCGAAGGTGAGGGTCTCCCACGTGTTGACCATGGTGGTCAGCGCCTCCGTCTCCACGGACCTGGTGGGGTCAGCGGGATCCTCGACCTTGAGCCGCACCGGGATCCCGGAGTTGGGCGAGTAGACCTTGACGCTCATCATCTGGCGGGTGGCCGTGAAAGCGATGCTCCCCACCGACTGGTTGGCGCCCGTCGAGACCGTGGTCCCGGCCCAGGTCTCGGCCGTGGCGGACTTGATTGCCTTGGCCACCATGTTGGTGCCGCCAGTCGGGTCGACGACCTGCGAACTGGTGGTCCCCCCGAAGTCGATCAGCGTGTAGGTGATCGCCGCGTCGTCGAAGGTCACGGTGCTGAACGCGCCCGCTCCGCCGCCGCCACCGCCGGTGCCGCCACCGCCGATGAAGATCACGTCGTCGAAGTAGTAGGTCTTGGCGCCAGCCGTAGCGCCGTTGACGCCGAAGTTGAAGAAGATGGAGGCCTTGTCGTAGGTGTTGGCGACGTTGAGGGCCGCCGTGCCGGCCGCCGAGCTGGCGAAGTCGAAGGTGAGCGTCTCCCAGGCGTTGGCCACGGTGGTGGTGGCCTCGGTCTCCACCGAGACGGCGTTGTTCGCGGCGTTCTCCACCTTGAGCCGGACCGGGACGCCGATGTCCTGTGAGTAGACCCGCACCGTCATCCGGGTGTTGGAGGCGTCGAAGGGGATCCTCCCCACCGCCAGGTTGGCGAGCGTGGAGAAGGTGGTCCCGGCCCACGTCTCCGCGGTGGCGCTCCGGTTCACCCGGGCCACCTGGTTGGTGCCGACCACCGGGTCGGCGACCACGGCGGAGTCCTCGGCGCCCCCGAAGCCGGTGAGCGTGTAGCTGAGCGTGGCCGAGTCGAAGGTGACGGTGCTGAACGCGGTCGGGCCGGGGCCACCGCCGGTGCCGCCACCGCCGATGAAGATCACGTCGTCGAAGTAGTAGGTCTTGGCGCCGGCCGTTGCGCCGTTGACGCCGAAGTTGAAGAAGATGGAGGCCTTGTCGTAGGTGTTGGCGACGTTGAGGGCCGCCGTGCCGGCCGCCTCGCTGGCGAAGTCGAAGGTGAGCGTCTCCCAGGCGTTGGCCGCGGTGGTGGTGGCCTCGGTCTCGACCGAGATGGTGTTGTTGGCGTGGTCCTCCACCTTGAGCCGCACCTGGATCCCGGCGTCGGGCGAGTAGACCCGCACCGTCATCCGGGTGTTGGAGGCGTCGAAGGGGATCCTGGTTGCGAAGCCGAGCGTGCCGTCGGCCGTGAGGGTCGTACCCGCCCAGGTCTCGGCCGTGGCGCCCTTGACCACCTTGCCCACCTTGTTGGCCCCGCCGGCAGGGTCGGCGACGATCGTCGAGTCCTCGGCGCCGCCGAAGCCGGTCAGCCCGTAGTTGACGGTGGCGGCGTCGAAGGTGACCGGCAGGTCCATCTGGGTCAGCACGACGACGGTGTTGTAGGCCTGGCTGGCCGTGGCGGCGACCGTGCTCGGGTTGCCGGCCACATCGGAGAAGGCGCCGACGGCGACCGCCACGGTGAGCGTGCCGGCGGTGCTGGCAGCGGGGATGGCCACCAGGGTGCTGACCGTGCCGCTCACCTTGGTGAAGGTCCCCTTGGTGCCGCCGGTCAGGGTGACGTCGCCGGCCGCGAAGCTGGTGCCGACGTCCTCGCTGAAGGTGAAGGTGAAGGTGACGTTGCCGCTGGCGGTGGCACCGGCGACGTTGTCGGTGATGACCACGGTGGGGGCGGTGAGGTCACCCGGGTTCGGGCTGCTCGAGCCGCCGCACGCGGCGAGCAGGAGCATGGGCAGGACCAGCAACGAGGAGGCGAACCGGCGATTCAGGAGTTTCATCACGCACGCTCCGGGGGGTACGAAGGCTTCATGGCTCGACGACGCGACGGCGGTGGGCGGGGCGGGCGCCTGCAGCTCTGTTCGATCGCCCCTTGACTTTGTTTGTCTACCGAACAAACTAACAAGGTGCCGGTCGAGATGTCAACGCGACCGCAACATGAGACCCTGCCGGGAGCGTCGATCGCCGCCTGGGCATGTGTTTCAGCGCGGTGCGTCACGGAAAGTGGACAATCACAGTGTGGCGCGACGCGTCACGGGGAGTGGCCTCGGATGGACCAGGGAGAAGCGCTTCACTTCGGCGGCGGCCCGGTCCCGCGGGACGACCGCGCCGCCACGGGGCGCCTGACCAGGGCCTTCGGGGAGGACTGCTACCTCATCGAGGACGCCCAGTCCCTCTCCCCCTTCCTGGTGAGCGTGGTCAGCGACTCGGACCACTGGCTCTTCGTCTCCAGCAACGGCGGGCTCACCGCCGGCCGCCGCAGCCCGGCCACCGCCCTCTTCCCCTACGTCACCGAGGACAAGCTGGCCGACGCGCCCGGCCTGACCGGCCCGGTCACCTCGCTCATCGCCTCCCGGGGCGGCCGCAGCGCCCTCTGGCACCCGCTCGCCGACTGCGACCGGCTGGTCTACCGGTCGCGGCGCCGGCTCTACAAGAACGTGCTCGGCACCCGCCTGGTCTTCGAGGAGGAGAACGTGTCGCTCGGCCTGCGCTTCCGCGCCGCCTGGACCACCAGCGACCGCTTCGGCTTCGTGCGCGAGTGCTCGCTCGCCAACACCGGCGAGGGGCCGGTGACCATCCGGCTGCTCGACGGCCTGCTCAACCTGCTCCCCGGCGACGCCGACGAGCTGCTGCAGCAGGGCTACAGCTGCCTGCTCGACGCCTACAAGCAGAGCGAGCGGCTCCCCGGCTCCACGCTGGCCCTCTTCACGCTGGCGGCGCAGGTGGTCGATCGGCCCGAGCCGCGCGAGGCGCTCCACGCCACCACCGCCTGGAGCCACGGCCTCCCCGGCGCGCGCGTCCACCTCGACGCCGAGGCGGCGCGGGCCTTCGACCGGGGCGAGCCCCTGCCTGGGGCCGACGCGGCCCGGGGGCGGCGCGGCGCCTACCTCTGCGAGGCCGGCTTCGAGCTCGAGGCCGGGGCCGAGCAGCAGTGGCTGCTGGTGGCCGACGTGGCCCGCACCCAGCAGGACGTGGCCCGCCTGGTGGAGCTGCTGCGCGACCCGGCGCCGCTCCTGGCCGAGCTGCGCGCCGACGTGGCCCGCGGCGCCGCCCGCATCGAGCAGCTGCTGGCGGCCACCGACGGCCAGCAGCTGACCGCCGACGCGCCGGCCGCCGCCCACCACCTCTCCAACGTCCTCTTCAACGACCTGCGCGGCGGCGTCTTCGCCCACGGCACCGGGATCCCCGGGCGCGACTTCGAGGCCTTCGTACGCGGCGCCAACCGCCCCGCCTTCGATCGCCACGCCGCCGCCCTGGCGGCGCTGCCCGAGCTGGAGCCGCGCGAAGCCCACCAGGCGCGCGTCGAGGCGCTCGGCGATCCCGACCTCACCCGGCTCTCCGCCGAGTACCTGCCGCTCTGCTTCAGCCGCCGCCACGGCGACCCCAGCCGCCCCTGGAACCGCTTCGACATCCGGGTGCGCGACGGGCGCGGCGCCCCGGTGCTCGACTACCAGGGGAACTGGCGCGACATCTTCCAGAACTGGGAGGCGCTGGCGCGCAGCTTCCCCGGCTTCGTCGAGCAGATGCTGGCCAAGTTCGTCAACGCCTCGACCATCGACGGCCACAACCCCTACCGGATCGGCCGGGACGGCATCGACTGGGAGGTCCCCGAGCCGGGCAACCCGTGGGCCACCATCGGCTACTGGGGCGACCACCAGGTCGTCTACCTGCTGCGGCTGCTCGAGCTCTCGCGCCAGCACCACCCGGCGGCGCTGCCGGCCTGGCTGGAGCGCCCCCTCTTCACCTACGCCGACGTCCCCTACGTCTACCGGTCCTGGGCCGACATTCAGGCCGATCCGCGCAACACCATCGTCTTCGACGAGGCGAAGCAGGCGCGCATCGAGGCCCGCGCCACGGCGCTCGGCGCCGACGCCCGGCTGCTCCACGGCGAGGCCGGGCTGGTGCGGGTCACGCTGGTGGAGAAGCTGCTGGTGCCGGCGCTGGCCAAGCTCGGCAACTTCGTCCCCGGCGGCGGCATCTGGATGAACACCCAGCGCCCGGAGTGGAACGACGCCAACAACGCCCTGGTCGGCTTCGGCGTCTCGATGGTGACGCTCTGCCACCTGGAGCGTTACCTCGAGGTGCTGGCCGAGCTGCTCGCCCCGCTGGCCGGGCGCCGCACCGCCCTCTCCGCCGAGGTGGCCCTCTGGCTCGAGGAGACGCTGGCGGCGCTCGAGGCCCACCGGCCGCTGCTCACGCGCGACCGGGTCGACGACCAGGCCCGCGGGGCGCTCATGGAGGCGCTCGGGTCGGCCGCCGGTGCCTACCGGGCCACCGTCTACGAGCAGGGATTCTCCGGGCCGGTGCCGGTCCCGGTCGACCGGCTCCTCGAGCTCAGCCGCCAGGCCGGGGCCTTCCTGCGCCAGACCATCGCCGGGGCGCGCCGGCCCGACGGCCTCTTCCACGCCTACAACGTGCTGGTCCCCCGCGGCCGCGGCGGCGGCTTCGGCGTCGAGCCCCTCGAGGAGATGCTGGAGGGGCAGGTGGCCGCGCTCACCACCCGGGCGGTCGACGACGAGGTGGCCTGCGGGGTGCTGGCGGCGCTGCGCCAGAGCCGGCTCTACCGCGCCGACCAGCAGAGCTACCTGCTCTACCCCGACCGCCGCCTCCCCGGCTTCCTGGAGAAGAACGTCATCCCCGAGGCCGGGCTGACCGCGGCGCCGCTGCTCCAGCGGCTGCTCCTGGCCGGCGACGGGCAGGTGGTGCTGCGCGACGCCGCCGGCCGGCTGCGCTTCCACGGCGCGCTCACCAACGCCGAGGCCTGCGCCGCGGCGCTGCGAGCGCTCGCCCCCCGCCCCGGCGAGGCCGAGGTGGCGGCCGTGCTCGAGGTCTACGAGCAGGTCTTCCACCACCGCGCCTTCACCGGCCGCAGCGGCAGCATGTTCGCCTACGAGGGGCTCGGCAGCATCTACTGGCACATGGTCGGCAAGCTGCTGCTGGCGGTGCAGGAGCGGTTCGTCGAGGCGGCCGAGCGCGGCGCCGCCCCGGGGCTGCTCTCGCGGCTGGCCGACCACTACGAGGCGATCCGGGCCGGGATGGGCGGCGCCGAGAAGTCACCGGCCGCCTGGGGCGCCTTCCCGCTCGACGCCTACTCCCACACCCCGGCCGGCGCCGGGGCCCGGCAGCCGGGCATGACCGGCCAGGTCAAGGAGGAGATCCTGCTGCGGCTCGGCGAGCTCGGGCTGGTGGTGCGTGGCGGGCAGCTCGCCTTCCGGCCGCGCCTGCTGCGCCGCGCCGAATTCCTCGCCGCCCCGGCGCTCTTCGAGCCGCTGGGGAGCGATGGCCGGCGCCTGCGGCTCGAGCTGCCGGCCGGCAGCCTGGCCTTCACGCTCTGCCAGGTCCCGGTCGTCTACCACCTCGGCGAGGAGCGGCGCATCGTGGTGACCGCCGGCGACGGCGGGAGCCGAGCCCTGGCCGGCGACACCCTCGACCGCGACGGCTCGGCGGCGCTCTTCGAGCGGAGCGGCCGGGTGGCGCGGCTCGACGTCTGGACCTGGCCGGGGCGCTAGAAGGACGGTGGCGGTGGCGATGGTGATGGCGGCGGCGCCAGGGACGGAGGCGTGGCCTGGCCCCAGGCCACGGGCCGGCTGTTGCGGCGGCAGCGATCGACCCGGTCGGGGTCGAGCCCCCAGAGCCGCCGGGCCTCGGCCTGGACCTGCCTGGCGCTCCAGGCCGGCCGCTCCGCCTTGAGCCGGGTGGCCGAGTCGGAGAGGAAGACCCCGCTCAGGCTCTCGGTCCAGACCATGCTGATCGGCAGCGGCCCCCAGCCGGCCTCGAAGAAGTCGTACTCGACGAAGCGGGTGGTGCCGTCGGGGAGCGCCTCCAGCACCACCAGCCCGTCGCTCTCGGTGATCCGGCCCGGCTCCTCGAGCCGGTAGCGGTAGGCGATGCGCCCCGGCCTGGAGCGGTCGACGTCGTAGCGGAGCGTGAAGCGGGTGTTGGCGACGAAGAAGAGCGGGACCCGCCGCTCCCAGGCTGTCCGGTAGCTGTCGCCGCTGCGGCTGCCCGGCACCACGGTCACCGAGACGCAGTCGGGGTAGAGCGCGGCGTAGCCGGAGATGTCGTCGAGGATGGCCGCCACGGCGGCCAGGCCGGCCTGGATCACCATCTCCTGGCGGACCCCCACGTAGCGCGGCTCGCCCGGGGTGCTGAAGCAGGTCAGCGCCAGCCCCGGCTCCTCTGGCCCGGGCTGGTCGAGGGCCGGCCAGCTGGCCTGCAGCTCGTCGACGAAGGCCTGGTAGCGCCCCACCGGCGCCTCCCCGGCGCGGCCCGGCAGCGCGGCCAGCAGCGCGCCGAGCAGGAGCGGGAGCCTGGGGTGGAGGAGGGTCTGCAGTGCAGGGAGCATCCGTCATCAACCTAACCGGCTCGGTGACGATTCGATGGCGACGCCCCTGTTTTCACATTCGTCGCACGGCGGTCGCAGCCCCGATCCATGGCCCGGCAACAATCGACGCATGGCCCACGTGCTCGCGCTGACGCTGCTCGCCGCCGCCGCCACTGGCACCGTGCTGCTCCTGCTCCAGCTCGCCGCGCTCGGCTGGCACCTGCGGGGCAAGCCTGCGGCGCCGAACCGCCACCCCGGCATCTCGGTCTTGAAGCCGCTCTGCGGCGTCGACGACGAGCTGGAGCAGAACCTGGCCTGCTTCGCCGCGCTCGACTGGCCTGAGTACGAGGTGCTCCTCGGGGTGCGCGACCCCGACGACGCCGCCTGCCCGCTGGCCCGGGGCTTCGAGGCCCGCTACCCGGGCCGCTTCCGCCTGGTCTTCCAGCGCGGCGAGCCGGGCTTCAACCCCAAGGTCAACCAGCTCATCACCCTGGCCCGCGCCGCCCGCCACCCGCTGCTGGTGGTGAGCGACTCGAACGTCCGCGTCGAGCCGGGCTACCTCGCCGAGATCGCCGCGCTCCTCGAGGACCCGGGCGTCGGGTTGGTGACCCACGCCATCGTCGGCGTCGGCGAGCGCCGGCTCGGCTCGCTCTTCGACCACCTCCACCTGGCCGGGAGCATCGCGCCGGGGGTGGTGGCGGCCCAGGCCCTGGCCGGCCAGGACATCGTGGTCGGGAAGTCGATGGCCCTCCGCCGCGAGGACCTGGAGGCGCTCGGCGGCTTCGCGGTGGCCAAGGACGTCCTGGCCGAGGACTTCGTGCTCGGCCGCATGGTCTCCCGCGTGCTCGGCAAGCGGGTGGCGCTGGGGCGGCGCCCCATCCAGAACGTCAGCGTCTCGCGCGGGGTCGGCGACTTCCTCGGACGCTACGGCCGCTGGGCGGTGCTCCACCGCACCACCACCGGGCGGCTCGTCCACCTGGCCCAGGCCGCGCTCAACCCGGTGCTGCTCGGCGCGCTGGCGCTGCTGCTGGAGCCGGGCCCCTCCACGCTGCTCGCCTTCGCGGCGCTCTGCGCCGCCAAGGTGGCCATCGACGGCGCCTGCGGCCGCGCCCTTCGCCCCGGCGGCTTCGGCTGGGGGGCGCTGCTGGTGCCGGTGAAGGACCTGGTCTACGGCCTGGCCTGGGCGCGCGGCCTGGTGCGCAGCACCGTCGACTGGCGCGGCAACCGCATCCGCGTGCTGGCCGGGACGCGCATCGAGGCGACCCGGGGCGGGGCGGCGGTGGAGTCTGCCGCCCGCCTCGGGCGCGCCGCCTGACGCATCCTCGAGGCGACGCTCAGCCCTTCGCCACCGGGACCAGGACCCCCTTGCCGTTGGGCAGGGCGGCCAGGATGGCGGCGCGGGTCGCCGCCTTGAGGGCCGCGGGGTCGTTGCCGAACTGCGCCGGGTAGAGCGGGTCGAGCACCTCGACCCGGGCCCGCATGGGGTTGCGGAAGAGGATGCCGTGCTTGGGGATGGCGTCGGCCGTGCCCGAGACCGCCACCGGGAAGACCGGGCAGTTGGCGTCGCAGGCCAGCTTGAAGGCCCCGTCCTTGAACGGCAGCATCTCGCCGTCCTGCGAGCGGGTCCCCTCCGGGAAGATCAGCACCGGCACGCCGCGGTCGAGGTTGGCGCGGCAGCGATCCATCATGACCCGCACCGAGGCGCGATCGCCTCGCCAGATGGGGACGTAGTCGCAGAGCCGCATGTTCCAGCCGACGAACGGCAGGCGGAAGAGCTCGCCCTTGGCCACCCACTTGAAGGGGGTGAAGAGGCCGTAGAGCACCAGGATGTCGAGGATGGAGAGGTGGTTGGCGGTGATGACGGCCGGACCGTGCCAGGGCAGCTTCTCCCGCCCCACCACGCGCACCCTCCAGAGCGGGTTGGCCCAGACGTAGAGCATCCCCTGGAAGCAGCCGAAGAGGTGGACCCAGGTGCGGCGGCGATCGAACGGCGCGGTCACCAGGAAGATGGCCAGCTGCGTGAGGATCAGCGGCGGCAGCGAGACCAGGAAGAAGAGCCAGTAGAGGATGGAGAAGAGGGCCATGGGGTGACGGGGTGCGGGTTCGCCGAGGTCAGGATCCAGCCGGTCCGGGGGCGCCGGACGAGGCGGCCACCGCCTCGAGGATGCGGTAGGTGCCGAACTTGGGGAGCCGCATGTAGCCGGCCCAGGCCGCCGACGCCAGCAGGCCATCGGCCAGCCAGTCGGAGAACCACTCGGCGGCGAAGCGGGCGTCGCGCTGCTTGAGCGCCGCTCCGCCCTCGCGGGCCCAGCGGCGGTTGTAGCGCTCGTGGACGCCGACCGGCGGCGCCGAGATGAGCGGCAGCCCGAGCGCCGCGTAGAAGGTCAGCTCGGACGGCTTGGTCCAGAGCACGTCGGTGCGGGCCAGCAGCGCGTTGAACTGCGCGTAATACTCGGCGAAGCCCGGGGCCCGCAGCAGCTCGAGCGCGCCGCCGAGGTGCTGCTCCACCCCGGCCGCCCAGATCGCCTCGCGGAAGCGGGCCTCCACCTCGGGGCGCACCCCGGCCACCAGCGCGATGCGGATGCGCCCGGCGTCGAGCAGGGGGCGGAACCCGGGCAGGAACTGGTGGGCCAGCTCCGCCTGGGCCCCGGCGCCGCCGACCGCGAAGGTGAGCAGCGGCGGCCGCCCCTCCTCCTCGCGCGGCATCGGCACGCCGAGGAAGTGGGCCAGCTCCTCGGGCATCTCGCGGCGGAACTCGCCGGACGGATCGAGCCGGACCAGCCGCGCCGCCAGGTTGCGCTTCAAGGCCGGGAGCGTCGGGCCGCCCAGCAGCTCGTGGGGGAGCGGGAAGCCGGTGAAGGTGATGCGCTCCTCGGGGACGCCGTAGGAGCGCAGCCGCCGCGCCGCCCGCCGCGTCGGCACCAGGTACTGGATGCGGGTCCGCTCCGGGGCGGCCGGCGCCCAGATGCGGTTGATGTCCGAGTCGGTCACCACGCAGAAGATCCGGCCGTGGCCGGCCCGGTCGGCGACGATGGCCGGGGAGTAGAAGGTGGTGAGCAGCGGCGCCCCGGTCTCGCGCAGCCGCGCCACCAGCCCGGCGCCGAGGTTGCGGCGGATGAGCCGCTCCAGCGTGATCACCGAGCGGGTCGGGGCCGAGAGGTCTCGGTAGGGGTGGAGCCGGGGGATGTCGGTGATGCCGTCGAGCAGCAGCCGCAGCGGGGCGCCGATGATCGGCACTTGGGAGAGCCGGGAGACCAGCTCGTAGGCGCCCCGGACCCTCCCCCAGAGCTTCTCCTCCCCGGGGTCGACCAGCGGCGGCCGGTCGACATGGGTCACCTGGGTGCCCAGCCCTTCGGCGAGCGGGGTGGCGGCGCGCAGGTGGCCGTACCCCATCTCCACGGCGATGACGAGCGGGATGCTGCGGTCGGTCTGGAGGTCGGTGGGCATGGCAGCGGCCGGGAAATAAGCTACCAGAGGACGGAGGGATGGGTCGAATCGGCGCCGCTCGGCGCGTCGCGTCGAAGGGCCTGGAGCCGCGCCGCGTCAACTGGCGGTCGCTGCGGCCGATGTCACCGAGCGGCGACACCGGGTCGCGGGGGCCCGCCCTGATCGCGCTTCCGATCGCAATTCGTTTCGGATAATGATTTTTCCCGTCCAGCCTGCGGATGCTGGACCGACTGTCATCTCGGCGGCTCGAATCGAAGAAAGCGACTCAACAGCATGGCGACCGGTACCGTGAAGTGGTTCAACGATGCGAAGGGCTTCGGCTTCATCACCCAGGACAACGGCGGTGAGGACGTCTTCTGTCACTACAGCGCCATCAACGCGGACGGCTTCAAGAGCCTGTCCGAAGGCCAGAAGGTGGAGTTCGAGGTGGTCAAGGGACCGAAGGGTCTCCAGGCCGCCAACGTTCGCAAGGCCTAGCCACCCCCCGCGCGAGGCCGAGCTGTCCGGCCCGGCCCCTCGTCGAGGGGGGCCGGGCCGTTCCAGTTCAGCCGGGGCCTGGCCGGCTAACCGACGCCGAGCAGCTCGACGTCGAAGACCAGCGTCGCCTGCGGGGGGATGACGCCGGGGAAGCCGCGCATCCCGTAGCCGAGCTCGGGCGGGATGGTGAGCTTGCGCTTGCCGCCCACCTTCATGCCGGCCACGCCCTGGTCCCAGCCCTTGATGACCTGGCCGGCGCCGAGCTTGAAGCTGAAGGGGCTGCCGCCGCGCGAGGAGTCGAACTGCTTGCCGTCGAGCAGCCGCCCCGTGTAGTGGACCTCCACCTTGAGCCCGGCCCGGGCCTCGGCCCCCGTCCCCACCAGCTGCTCCTCGATCTCGACGGTGCCCATGATGACCTCCGGTGAAGGGTGCCCGGCTTCCGGGCGCTAGAGCGGGATGTTGCCGTGCTTGCGGCTGGGGCGCTGCGGCCGCTTGGTGCGGAGCATGGCGAGCGCGCGGATCAGCCGGGGGCGGGTCTCCTCCGGCCGGATCACCTCGTCGACGTAGCCGAGCGCCGCCGCCTGGAACGGGGTGGCGAAGCGCTCGCGGTAGTCGGCCACCAGCCGGGCCCGCTCCGCCACCGGGTCGCGGGCCGCCGCCAGCTCCTTGCGGAAGATCACCTCGACCGCCCCCTCCGGCGGCATCACCGCGATCTCGGCGCCGGGGAAGGCCAGGTTGACGTCGGCGCGCAGGTGCTTGGAGGCCATCAGGGCGTAGGCGCCGCCGTAGGCCTTGCGGGTGATGACGGTGACCTTGGGGACGGTCGCCTCGGCGAAGGCGTAGAGCAGCTTGGCGGCGCCGTGGATCAGCCCGCCCCACTCCTGCGCGGTGCCGGGCAGGAAGCCGGGGACGTCGACGAAGGTGACGAGCGGCAGGTTGAAGGCGTCGCAGAAGCGGACGAAGCGGGCCGCCTTGGTGGCGGCGTCGGCGTCGAGCACGCCGGCCAGCACCGCCGGCTGGTTGGCCACCACGCCGACCGGCCGCCCGTCGAGCCGGGCGAAGCCGATCACCAGGTTGGGGGCGAAGAGCTCGGCCACCTCGAAGAAGTGCCGGTCGTCGGCGACGGCGCGGATCACGCCGCGGATGTCGTAGGGCTTGGCCGGGTTCTCCGGCACCAGGGTCTTGAGCCCCTCGTCGCGCCGGGCCGGGTCGTCGCCGCTGGGGCGCACCGGCGGCTCGTCGGCGTTGTTGAGCGGCAGGAACCCGAGCAGGTCGCGGACCGCGCGCAGCGTCCCCTCCTCGGTGTCGTGGGCGAAGTGGGCCACTCCCGACTTGACGGCGTGGACCTGGGCGCCGCCCAGCGCCTCGCGGGTCACCTGCTCGCGGGTGGTGGCCTCGACCGCGGCCGGGCCATTGACGAACATCGAGGAGGTGCCCTTCACCAAGAAGATGAAGTCGGTGATGGCCGGGCTGTAGACGGCGCTCCCGGCGCAGGGGCCGAGCACGGCGGAGAGCTGCGGGACCACGCCCGAGGCCTGGGTGTTGCGCAGGAAGATGTCGGCGTAGCCGGCCAGCGCCACCACCCCCTCCTGGATGCGGGCCCCGCCCGAGTCGTTGAGGCCGATGATGGGGCAGCCGACCTCGAGGGCCAGGTCCATCACCTTGCAGATCTTCTCGGCGAAGGCCCCCGAGACCGAGCCGCCGAAGACCGTGAAGTCCTCGGCGAAGACGAAGACCTGCCGCCCCTCGACCAGGCCGTGGCCGGTCACCACGCCGTCGCCCGGGATGCGCTGGTCGGCCATGGCGAAGTCGGCGCAGCGGTGGGTCTTGAACTTGTCGACCTCGACGAAGCTGCCGGGATCGAGGAGCAGGTCGAGCCGCTCGCGCGCCGTCAGCTTCCCCTCGCGGTGCTGCCGCTCGACGCGCTCGGCGCCGCCGCCCTGCTCGGCCCGGGCGTCGAGCTGCTCGAGCTGGGCCCGGCGCGGGTCGGGGTCGGTGGGGCTGGTCATGGTGGGTCCTCTTATACGCCAGTACTAAAGCCGGTAGCCGCTCCGGGTGAACCAGCTGGCCCAGGCCCGCGCCGCCTGCTCGCGCTGCTCGGCGGTCTGGTCGGGCGAGTAGGTGACCGGCGGGGCGGCCACCAGGGCCAGCTCGGCGGCGGCGGCGGCGCGCACCTCGCGGTCCTCCGCGGTCAGGCCACCGAAGAGCCACTCGGCCCGCCCCCGCCCCCGGTTCTCCTTCCACCAGAGCATCCACTTGCGCGCCTGGGTGCCGTGGCGCTGCAGCGTGATGGTGGCCAGCGCCGCCGCGGCGGCCGACGCGGTGGCGTCGTCGGTCCCCTCCAGCCCCTGGATCAGGTTCGGGATCGACTCGACGTCGCGCAGCGCCGACAGGGCCCGGGCGGCGGCGGCGGCGCGGGGGCCGAGGCCGCCGGAAAGCGCCCGGCGCAGCCGCTCCGGGATGGGGCGCATGGCCGGCGTGCCGCGGTGGGCGGTCAGCGCCTCGCGCGCCGCCTCGGCCACCGCGGCGTCGGGGTCGAGGCAGCGATCGGCCAGCGGCACCAGGGTCGAAGGGTCGCCGATCGATCCGAGCAGGACCACGGCGGCGCGGCGCCGGGCCGCGTCGGCGTCGGTGAGGACGCGCAGGAGCGGTGGGACCGCCGGCTGTCCGATGGCCACCAGCGCCTCGAAGACCGGACCCTGCGCCTCGGCCGGCGCCGAGGCGAGCGCCTCGGTCGGGCCGGGGAGCAGGTCGCAGAGGATGGGGGCCGTCGCCACCGCCTGGGTCAGGAGGCGGCCGAGCAGGTCGGCGTGGGCCGGCGTCCCCGGGGCCGTGGTCATGAAGGCGCCGACCAGGTAGGACGGATCGTCGATGACGTCCCCGGGATCGGCCTCGGGCGGCTCGGGCTGCGTGGGCTCGGCAAGGGGAAGCTCGGGCGGCCCGGTCGGCGTGGGCTCGGCAGCCGACTCGGCGGCGGAGGGCTCGGCGGGCGGCGGCTCCACGGCCGCCGCCTCCACGGCGGCCCGCTCCGCCCCCATCGGCCAGACCTCCATGGTCGGGAGGGGCGTCGGCGACTCCGGCTCGTAGCCGATGTAGGCCTGGGCGATCTCCGGAGGGATCTCCTCCTCGGCCGGTGGCGCCGGTTCGACTGGCGGCGGGGCTTCTGCGGCCGGCTGGACCTCTGCGGGCGGCGGGAGCTCGGCGGGCGGCGGGACCTCTGCGGCCGGCGGGACCTCTGCGGGCGGCGGGAGCTCGGCGGGCGGCGCGGGTGCGGCCGGCGGGGTGAAGAGCTGGTCGAGATCGAGGCTGCCACCGGCGGCAACGAACTGGGCCTCGATCAGGGAAACCGGCTTCGGCGGGACGGCGGGTCCGCCCCAGGCCGGTTCGGCGCGTGTGAAGAACCCCTGCACAGGCGGCGGCGCCTCGAGTGCCGGCGCCTCGACCGGCGCCGCCTCGGCCGGCTCGGGCGGCAGCGGCTCGGGCGGCAGCGGCTCGGGAGCCGGCGCCTCGAGTGCCGGTGCCTCGAGTGCCGGCTCGGGCGGCAGCGGCTCGGGTGGCAGCGACTCGGGCGGCTCTGGCGCCGCAGCCGGCGCGGGCCGCTCGCCCTTCCTCGAGACGATGATCCGCTCGAAGGCGTTGCCGATGGTGGAGCAGAAGAGGAGCAGGTCGCCGAGCCGGCGCGCCGAGACCGGGGCCGGTCCGTTGTCGCCGTAGAGCAGGCAGACCGGCCGGCGGCGCAGCAGGATGGGGGTCACCAGCATGGTGCGCGGCGTCCCGCGCCCCAGCGCGTCGAGCACCGCCTGGTTCCCCGCCGCCGCCCGGTCGGCCTTGCCGAGGTACGGCGCCATGGTCTCGATGGCGGTCCGGAACATCCCCGGATCCTCGGCGTAGATGGCCACGGTGCGGACGAGGTCGCGGGCGTCGCCGTCGGGGCCGAGTCCATCGTGCCCGGCCACGGCGTCGCGGGTCACCGCGAAGAGCGCGGTGAACTGGAAGAAGTCGCGGGCGTACCGGAGCGTGGTGACCACGATCTCGTCGCGGGTGCGGGCCTGGGCCAGCGCCGCCCGGGCCTGCTCCAGCGTCCAGCGCGGCGGGGCGCTGCGATCCAGCTCGGGCGGCGGGCTCGGCGCGACCGCTTCGGCGAGGACCGGGGGCTCGGCCTGCGCCCCCGCTGCCAACGGCTCGGCCGGGGCCTGCTCGGCCCAGCTGGAGTCGAAGGCGTCGAGCGCCTCGGAGAGGGCGGCCGCCAGCGGCTCGACCGGCTCGCCCCGGTCGTTGGAGAAGCCCGCGAAGCCGGACGGGGGGCGGGTCGGCTGCGGCGCGTCCGGCTCCGGCTCGAAGGCGCTCACCGCCGGCATGGCCGACCCGAGGTAGATGCCGGACGGCGGCTCCGCCTGCGCCTTCGCCGGCTCCGGGGGGGGCGGCTCCGGCGCCACCGCCGCCACCACGCCGGGGCTGGTGCCCCGCAGCGCCGACTGCTCGCCGAGCCGGGCCAGGCGAGGAGCGAGCGGCCCGCCGTAGAGCCGCTGGATGAGCGTGCGGACCCGCCACTCCGGCCCGACATGCGGCGTGAGGTGGAGGGAGAGCATGAAGCTCACCTCGTCGAGCAGGCCGAGGTCGACGGGGCAGGTGGCCACCAGCGAGAGCTCGCGGCCATCGAGCGCGAAGGGGGCGAGGCCGTGGCGCTCGGCCACCTTGGACGGGAAGACGCGGCGGGCGCGGGCGTCGATCTGCTCGTAGGCGGAGAGCGGCGCGGCCGGCAGGTCGGCGGCCCGGCCGAGCGCAGCCACCAGCCGGTTCTCCGGGAGGTAGCCGAGCTCGAGGAGGGCGGTGTCGAGCGTGCCGCCGGCCTCCTTCTGGCGCGCCAGGGCGCGCTGAAGGTCCTCGGCGGAGACCATCCCCTCCTCGAGGAGGAGCTGTGAGAGCTCGCGTGTCAGTCGGTTCCCCTCGCCCGGAGGCAGCCCCCGGTTCTAGGCCCCGCCGCGCGGGCCGGTCAAGGCGCCTCGACCACGGCCGTGCCGGCCAGCAGGTCGTTCCATCCACGCCCGGTCCGGGTGAAGAGGGCCACGAGGGGACCGGTCCCGAGCAGGAGCACGCCGGCCACGGTGGTGGCGGCGCGCCGGGCGCTCCTCGCCAGGCCGGGGCGGGCGCCGTCGGGGCCGACCACGGTGAGCCGCAGGGCCCGCTTGCCGAAGGTGGCGCCGAGCAGCCAGGTGCAGAGCAGCTGGTAGGTGAAGGCGGCCAGGGCGAGCGCGCCCAGCGCCGGCAAGAGCAACCCCGGCTCCGGGCCGAGCCATTCGGCCAGGGCCAGTGCGGCCAGGAAGAAGGGGAGGCCGTCCCAGGCCCAGGCGGCGGCGCGGCGGCGCGACGAGGCGCGGCGCAGCTCGATGACGGGACCGTCGCTCACTGGCATCAAGCTAACCCGGCCGGGGGTGGGGGCAAGGATTCCGGCGGCAGCCCTACCGGCCCAGGTCCCCGGCCACCGCCTGCAACACCGCCACGCCGGCGATGGCCGCGGTCTCGGCGCGCAGCGTGCGCGGTCCCAGCGCCCCGCGCAGCGCCCCGGCCGCCTCGCAGGCCGAGAGCTCGCCGTCGGTGAGGCCGCCCTCGGGGCCGACCACCAGCGCCACCCCGGCCGCCTCCTCCAGCCCGAGGGTCGCGAGCGGCGCGCCGCCCGGGCCGTGCAGCACCACCAGCCGGTGGCCGGCCGGCACCGCGGCCAGCGCCGCGGCCAGGCCGAGCGGTGCCGTCACCTCCGGCACGTCGGCCCGCCCGCACTGGCGCGCCGCCTCCTCGGCGATGCGCCGCCAGCGCTCGGCCCGCTCCCGCCCCTTCTGCTCGTCGAGCTTCAGCACCGACCGCTCGGCCGCCCAGGGACAGAGCCGCGCCACGCCCAGCTCGGTCGCCTTCTGCACCACCAGCTCGCCCTTCTCCCCCTTGGAGAGGGCGAAGAGCAGCGAGAGCGCCGGCCCGGCCGGGGCCGCCTCGCGCCGCGCCCCGACCGCCAGCGCGGCGAACCCCGGCTCGATGGTCGCCTCGAAGACCGCCCCCTGCCCGTCGAAGAGCTCGACCGCCGCGCCGGGTGGGAGCCGCAGCACGTCGCGCAGGTAGTGGCGCGCCTCCTCGGTCAGCTCGGCGCGCGCAGGCCCGATCCGCTCCGGCGGCAGGTGGACGCGCCGGCGGATCACGCGGTCCGCTCCATGGCCAGCAGCGACCACTCGCCGTCGCGGCGATCCCCGCCCGGCAGCGGCCGCAGCCCGGCGGCGACGTAGGCGGCGCGCACCTCCGCCTCCTGCGGCGTGAGGATGCCGGAGAGCAGCACCACCCCACCGGGCGCCAGCTGGGCGGCGATGGCCGGCGCCAGCTCGCAGAGCGTGTTGGCGAGGATGTTGGCGAGGACGAGGTCGAAGGGGCCGGGCTGCTCGCCCACGTCGCGCTGGTCGAAGTCGACCTGCACCCCGTTGAGCGCGGCGTTCTCCAGCGCCACGCGGACGGCGATCGGGTCGTTGTCGTTGCCGACCACCCGCGGCGCGCCGAGCTTGCGGGCGGCGATGGCCAGCAGCCCCGAGCCGGTGCCGACGTCGAGCACCCGCGCCCCCGGCCGCGCCGCCAGCCGCTCCGACAGGGCGGCCAGGCAGAGCGAGGTGGTCGGGTGGGTGCCGGTGCCGAAGGCCATGCCCGGGTCGAGCGTCACCTCCACCATCCCCGGCGGCGTCTCGGCGGCGATCCAGCTCGGCCGGACGAAGACCCGCCCGATGGCGAGCGGCGTGAGCCCCTCCTTCCACTTCTCGCCCCAGTCCTGGTCCGGCAGCTCCTCGAGCGTGCCGCCGCGCTCGCCGGCCGACCAGCTCGCCTCCACGCGCCCGGTGAACCAGGCCACCACCAGCGCCCGCCCGGCCGCCGGCTGGACCATGCCCGGCATGGGGATCCCCTCGCCGTCGCGGACCTCGACGCCGCCGGCCCCCTCCTCCATGAGCGCCGCCGCCACCTCCTCGGCCGCGCCCCGCTCCACGTCGACGGTCACCGACCAGCTGGCCATGCTGCGCTTCCTCCCGGGACTCCGGAGCCCTGCCTACCCCGTCCGGCCGCGGCGATCCAGCGCCGGTCCTGCGCGGTGCGTCGATATCGCGGGGACGGAAGGCTGAACAGAGGTGGCGTTTGGCGCTAGCATGGACGGCTCATGAGCTGGAACGCGATGCTGGTCGAGGCCGACGCCGCCGTCGCCGAGGAGATCCGTGCCGCCTTCGCGCCGGCCGGCTTCGTCGTGGCCAGCACCGAGACCGGCGAGAGCGCCGTGGACCGGTCCCGCGCCGCCGCCCCCGACCTGATCCTGCTCTCGGCCGAGCTCCCCGACATGAGCGGCTTCTCGGTCTGCAACCGGATCAAGCGGGCCCTGCCGGCCACGCCGCTCATCCTCTACACCCGCGAGGCGACCGACGGCGCCATCGAGGCCCACCGCGCCTCCAAGGGGAAGGCCGACGCCTACCTGCGCGCGCCGCTCGACATGGCCGACCTGCTCGGTCACGCCGCCTCGCTGCTCCACGGCGAGCGCGCCGCCACGCCCGCTCCGGCCGCGCCCCCTTCCGCACCTCGCCCGGCGCCGCCCGCCGCCGCGCCGCCCGCCGC
>JANMRY010000109.1:0-1230 GCA_031388695.1 Anaeromyxobacter sp.
GCCGGGCGCGGCGCCGCCGGGTGGACGGGCGGAGCGGCAGCCGGGCCAGGCGAGGCGCTGGCCGGGCGCGGCGCCGTCGCAGCGGGCACGGCGGCCGCCGGCGAGCGCGTCTGGATGGGCGGCGAGCCCCCGGACGGCGCGACCCGCTCCAGCCGGGGAGGAGGGGTCGCCGCACCGGCCGGTCGGTTCTTCGGGGGCTCCGCCACGGGGACCTAGAGTACCACCGTCTCCCGGTACTCGCCGAAGACGTCGCGCAGGGCGTCGCAGATCTCGCCGAGGGTGGCGTTGGCCTTCACCGCCGCGAGGATGAGCGGCATGAGGTTTTCGGTCCCCCTGGCGCCGGCGCGCACCGCGTCCACCGCCTGCCTGGCCGCCGTGTTGTCGCGCCGCGCCCGGAAGGCCTTGACCCGCGCCACCTGCTGCGCCTCGAGCGCCGGGTCGATCTTCATGATGGTGACCTTGGGGTCCTCCGCCTTGTAGGCGTTGACGCCCACCACCACCTGCTCACGCTTCTCGACGCTCCTCTGCCAGGCGTAGGCGGCGTCCTGGATCTCGCGCTGCACGTAGCCCTTGGAGATGGCCTGCACCATGCCGCCCAGCTCGTCGATCTTGGCGATGTACTGCTCGGCGCGCCCCTCGATGTCGTCGGTCATGGCCTCGATGGCCCAGCTGCCGCCCAGGGGGTCGATGACGTCGGCCACGCCCGACTCGTTGGCGATGATCTGCTGCGTGCGCAGGGCGATCTGCACCGAGTCCTGGGTGGGCAGGCCCAGCGCCTCGTCGCGGCTGTTGGTGTGGAGCGACTGGGTGCCGCCCAGCACCGCGGCCAGCGCCTGCAGCGTGACGCGCACGACGTTGTTGTCGGGCTGCTGGGCGGTGAGCATGGAGCCGGCGGTCTGGGTGTGGAAGCGCAGCATCCAGGAGCGCGGGTCCCTGGCCTTGAAGCGCTCCTTCATGATGCGCGCCCAGAGCCGGCGGGCGGCGCGGAACTTGGCCACCTCCTCCAGCAGGTTGTTGTGGGCGTTGAAGAAGAAGGAGAGGCGGCCGGCGAAGGCGTCCACGTCGAGCCCGGCCTTGACGGCCGCGTCCACGTACTGGATGCCGTCGGCCAGCGTGAAGGCCACCTCCTGCACCGCCGTCGAGCCGGCCTCGCGGATGTGGTAGCCGGAGATGGAGATGGGGTTCCACTTCGGCATCACCTTGGCGGTGTAGGCGAAGATGTCGGTGATG
>JANMRY010000120.1:0-19093 GCA_031388695.1 Anaeromyxobacter sp.
CACCCCGGCGCTCAGCTGGACCTTCGCGATGCACGACGGCAGCCTCTTCCTGCGCAACTGCACCAAGTGCCACGCCAGCGCCACCGAGGGGACCACGCCGGCGGTGACGGGCACCGGGCTGACGGCGGTCCACGGGCAGGCGAACGCCGACCTGCTGGCCGGCACCAAGCGGCCGAACGGGGTGGTGACCAGCTTCGTCTGCTACAACTGCCACGGCTCGGCGGCCCCGGTGAACGGGGCCATCGGCAACCGCTCCAACAAGAACATCCAGGCCCAGGTCGCCAAGACGCGGAACCACCCGGCCAACGCCGACAACGTCCATGACACCGCGACCGAGTTCGCCAACGCCGCCTTCGGCAACACGCTCGGGGTGACCGGACGCCACTCCAGCTGCATGGACTGCCATGACACCCACGAGGCGAGGTCGGGCACGCATGCCGTGACCACCAACGTGGCCGGCCCGCCGCTGCAGGGCTCCTGGGGCGCGCAGCTCACCACCAACCCGGCCTTCTGGGCGGCCCCGGCCGCCGGCAACTTCACCAAGAAGGTGATCGTCGCCGGGACCGACCTCGAGGCGACGCTCTGCTTCAAGTGCCACTCGTCCTACTACGGGGCGCTGCCGGCCTCGCCGACGGGAGGCTACACCGAGACCGACACCGCCAGGGAGTTCAACCCCGCCAACGCGGGCACCTGGTACACGGCCGGTACGGCCAATGCCTGGAGCACCGGCGAGACCGCCGGCGGCTTCCACCCGGTGCTGGCGTCGTCGGCCAACAACCTCGGCGCCATCAGGCAGGCCAACCTGGTCACCACCAGCTTCGCCTGGCGGACCACCGGCACCCGCAACCTGATGACCTGCACCGACTGCCACGAGTCCGAGACCGCCGCGGACCCCAACGGCCCGCACGGCTCGACCGCGGGGTTCATCCTCCGCGGCCCGAACACCACCTGGTCCCAGGCGGTGACGCTCGGCGGGACGATCCCAGCCGGCACGTTCTGCCTCAACTGCCACCAGAACAGCTTCACCAACTCGCGCTTCCCTGCCCACTCGAGGGGTGATCACTTCGTCGCCTGCTGGAACTGCCACGCGCGGATCCCGCACGGCGGCCCGCGCCCCGGCATGCTGGTCGCCGGTGCCGGTGCCGCCGCGGGGGTCGGCGGCACCATCGCTGGGTGGGACACCACGGCCCCGTACTGGGGCGGGACGGCCAGCGACAGGCTCTATATCGTCAGCTACCCAACCAACAACACTTCGGGCTGGGGCCAGAACAACTGCGGCTGCAACGGCACCGGCCACTGACCGCCAAAACCCCGGCCGCCCCCGCGCCGCCGGGGTATAGCCACCTTCTTGATCTGGCGCCTCCTCAGATCCGCCGCCTTCGCGCGGGCGATCCTCATCTACCTGGCCCTTTTCGGCGGCGCGGGCGCCTGGGCGCCGTGGACCCAGGCCGAGGGCGGCCCCGCACCCGCATGGGCCAGCACCCTCTGGCTCGATCACCCGTTCTCGTCCCCGTGGTTCCTGGCCGGGGTGGCCGCGCTCTTCGCCAGCACGTTCGCCTGCACCTGGGGGCGCCGGGCTCGCATCGCCGGGCTTCGTCGCGGGGTCCTCCCGCCGGGCGCCGTGACGCTGGCGGGGGACGAGGGGCCGCTGCGCCGGTTCCTGGCCGCACAGGGATTCAGGGGCGACGGCGCGGTGCTGCATCGCTTCGGTACGGCGCTCTGGGCCGGCTGGGTGCTCCACGTGGGGCTGCTGGTCCTGATCGCCGGCGTCTTCGCGCAGCAGGCGCTCTACGACCAGGGGACTTTCATCCTCACCGAGGGTGAGCTGAAGCAGCTGGCACAACCGGATGCCATCCTCATGAGGGAACGCGGACGACTGGGCCCAGTCGATCCGCCCGATCTCGCCGTGGCGCTGGAAGCCTTCGACCCGACCCGGAAGCAGCCCGGCTATGCGCCCGACCGGCTCAGCGAGCTCAGGGTCTTCAAGGCGGACGGCGCGGTGGTCGCCGACACCCTGGACCGGGCGCACGGGATCGAGGTCGACGGGGTCGAGATTTACCAAGGGATCAGGAGCGGGCTCTCGGTGGTGCTCGACGTGCGCGGCATGGGCCCCCGGGCCGTCGTCCTCCAGGAGCGGCACCACCGGGAAGCGGCGGCCGAGGTGCTCGACCTGCGCGGGCGGCCGGTGCGCTTCGTGGTGACGACGGAGCGGGACCTCCACGACGTGTCCGGGACCGGGCGGACCCTCATCCGGCTCGAGCACGGCAGCCAGGAACTCCTGCTCTCCCCCGAGGCGCCCTTCGACTTCGGGGGCACCCAGGCCAAGGTGACCGGCCTGCGGCGCTGGGGGAGCTTCAGCTACGCCCGCTCTCCCGGCATGCCAGCGGTCCACCTGGGCTTCGTGCTCATCCTGGCCGGGTGCGCCCTGCTGGTCCTTCCGGCGGGGGTGGCGGTGATAGAGTCGGCCGGGGGACGGACCGAGGCGCGAGTCCAGCTCCAGCGCGGCCGCGACCTCCTGGAGGCCGACTGGCAGGCGAGCACGACCGAGCCGGGTTAGAATCTTTCCTCATGCAGAGCACACTCTTCTGGGCGGCGGTGACCGCCTACGCCGTGGCCACCGCGCTCGGCATCGCCGGTTTCGCCTTCTCCCGCGAGCGCTGGCTTGCGGCGGGCCGGTGGGTGGGGCTGGGCGGCTTGCTGCCGCATGCCGGCGCCATCGCGCTGCGCTGGGTGGAGGTGGGCCACGGCCCGTACAACACCCGCTACGAGGTGCTCTCCGCGCAGGCCTTCCTCCTGGTGGCCGCCTTCGGGGTCATCGCCCTGGTGTCGCGCCACCTCCGGTCGCTTGGCGCCTTCGTCATGCCGATGGCCTTCCTCCTCATGGGGTTCGGTGTCGCCACCTTCGACACCAGGCGCGAGGTGCCCATCATCTTCAAGTCCTGGTGGCTGATCCTCCACATCGGCTTCGCCAAGCTCTTCGGCGTGACCGTGGCGCTGGCTGCCATCTGCGCCGGCGCCTACCTGTGGAAGCGCCGCCGCCCCGGCAGCCTGCAGCGGCTGCCGGACCCGCCCAGGCTCGACCTGTACGCCCACCAGTTCCTCCTCAGCGCCTTCCTCTTCCTGGGCGTCATGGTCGCCGCCGGCGCACTCTGGGCCAACCAGTCCTGGGGGCGCTACTGGGGCTGGGATCCCATCGAGACCACCTCGCTGGTCACCTGGATCGCCTTCGGCGTCATCCTCCACTTCAGGGTGCTCCACCGCTGGGAGGGGGCGCGCATGGCCTGGCTCACGCTGCTGGCCTTCGCCTTCGCCCTCGTCACCCTCTACGTGGTGGCCGTGATGGTGCCGACCATTCACAACTCCTACATGGTGGGCCCGTGACCCCGCGCTGGCTGGCCTTCCTCCTGGCGACCGGCCTCTCCCTCACGGCCTGCAAGGGGGAGGAGCGGGCCGTGGTCGAAGCGGTGCGGGCCTACGACGAAGCGGTCATCAAGACTTACCGGAGCAACGACGCCTCGGTGATGCGCGGGCTCGCCTCCCAGGAGGAGCTGGACCGGCTCCTGGTGCTGGTCGATCTCAAGCGGGCCAGCCACCTGACCCTCATGAGCGAGCTCCAGCGCTTCGAGGCCCGCAAGGTCGAGCTTGCGGCGAAGGCGGCCAAGGTCACCACCGAGGAGCGGTGGCGGTACTTCGACCGGCCGGACGACCCGAAGCTGCCCAACGGCGACGTCTTCGTGGCCGACATGGTGCTCGAGTACTCCCTCGTGAAGGATGGAGCGGCCTGGAAGGTCCTGAAGGCAAGGACCGTCTCCAGCAATTACCTCGAGCCGAAGGGCTACCAGCCTGGAGCGGCGCGCTAGCCGGATCCCGCGTGCAACATCCCCGCCCGCCGGCCACCTCCCTGGCCCTGATCATGGCCCTGCTGGCCGGCCTCGCCTGCCGGGCCACCCCGTCGCTCCCGCCCACCGCCTCACCCGGCGAGGCGGCCAGCGCCTGGGAGCTCGACAACCCGGTCCGTCCGCTCCCCTCGCCGCCGCTCGGCAGCCCGGCCGACTTCGCCGCGCTCCCCTGGGTGACGCCGGAGAAGGTCCGGATCGGCCGCTGGCTCTTCAACGACGCGCGGCTCTCCGCCGACGGCACGCGCTCCTGCGCCTCCTGCCACCGCTCGGCCAACGGCTTCTCCGAGCCGACCGCGAGGTCGACGGGCGTGCGCGGCCTGCAGGGGACCCGCAAGGCGCCGCCCATCCTCAACGCCGCCTGGCCGATCTACCCGGTCTACTTCTGGGACGGCCGGGCCACCAGCCTGGCCGAGCAGGCCAAGGGGCCGCTCACCAACCACCTGGAGATGGCCATGCCGCTCGACGCCGTGGTCGCCGTGGTGGCGGCGCAGCCGGGCTACCGCCGCGCCTTCGCCGAGGCCTTCGGCGACGAGCGGCTCGACATCGACCGGGTCGCCGAGGCGCTGGCCGCCTACGAGGCGACCCGCCTCTCCGGCAACGCCCCGGCCGACCGGTTCGACGCCGGCGACGAGGCGGCCCTCTCGCCGTCGCAGCGGCGCGGCCGGGACCTCTTCTTCGGCAGGGCCGGCTGCAACAAGTGCCACCTCGGCCCCAACTACACCGACTCGCGCTTCCACAACCTCGGGACCGGCTGGCGGGCGCCGCCGCCCGGCGCACCACCGGAGCGCGGCTTCGCCGACCCGGGGCGGGCCGCCGTCAGCGGCGACCGGCGCGACACCGGCGCCTTCAAGACCCCGACGCTGCGCGAGGTCTCGCGGCGCGCCCCCTACATGCACGACGGCTCGCTGGCGACGCTGCGCGACGCGGTGGCCCACTACCGGCTCGGCGGCACCCCCAACCCCTGGCTCTCCGAGCTCTCCAGGCCCATCCCGCTCGCCGCCGCCGAGGTGGACGACCTGGTCGCCTTCCTCGGCGCGCTCGACGGCGAGGGGTTCGCCGACGCGCCGCCTCGCAGCTTCCCCCGCTAGCCAGGCTCCCTGTCAGACCGCCCTGCCACACTTCCGGTGTGCGGCGGTTCGTGACCATCGACCTGGAGACGGTGCCCGACGAGGCGCTGGTGGCGGCGGTGGGCCACCACGGCGGCCCGAGCTACGAGGCGCAGCTCAGGCAGGTGGTGGCCGATCGGCGCGCCCGCACCGGCGGCCGCAGCGACTTCCTGCCCCTGCCCTACCACCGGCCGGTGGCCGCCTGCCTGCTCGAGGCGGTCGAGGAGCACGGCCTGGTGCGGCTCACCGACGCCGCCTGCTGGACCGACCAGCAGGGACCGGAGGCCCAGTTCCTGGAGCGGACCTGGGCGCGGCTCGACGGCGCCACCGCCATCACCTTCCACGGCGCCGGCTTCGACCTGCCGGTGCTGGCGCTCCGCTCGCTCAAGCTCAAGGTCCAGGCGCCCCGCTGGTTCACCGAGGCGAGGCGGGAGGGCTCCCCGGCCCACGTCGACGTCAAGGAGCTGCTGGCCGGCGCCGGCTCCGGTGGAGCCGCGCCGCTCGACCTCTACGCCAAGCTGGTCGGGCTGCCCGGCAAGGTCGACGTCGCCGGTGAAGACGTCGGCGCGCTCTACGCGGCCGGCGCCCACGACCGGATCGCCGCCTACTGCATGACCGACGTGGTGCAGACCTGGCTGCTCTGGCTGCGCCACCGGCTGGTCGACGGCTCGCTGAGCGCCGACGGTTACGAGGAGAGCGCCGAGGCGGCGCGGGCGCGGCTGCCCGGGCTGCTGGCGTCGCGGCTCTCCCCAGGCGAGCAGGCCTCGATCGCCGGCTTCCTGCAGCGGTGCGACCCCTACTTCGGCGTCGCGGCGCCTTCGCGGCGGCGCGCCCTGCGGGCGACCCGTTAGCTCCCTGCGCTGCGAGGTGGCGTCACCTACGCCACGTTGCGCGAGCTTCAACCGGGTCGCCAGGGCGGCTCGGCCCCGCCCACCGGCGAGATGACCGGCGCCGGCCGCTCCAGCAGCGCCGCCGCCGCCGCGCCGAGCCGGTTGACGTCCGCCTGGCTCCAGCCCTCGGCCGCCGCCGCGATCCGCCCACCGCGCGCCAGCAGCACCCAGGTCGGCGTGACGCGGGCCCCGAGCGCGTCGGAGGCGCGCCAGGGCTCCGGGTCGCGCAGCAGCCGCACCGTCCCCTCCCAGCCGCAGGCCTGGGCGAAGCCGAGGCTGTCGGCCTCGTCGTCCTGCGAGAGCGCCACCAGCGCGAGGCCGGGGAGCGCCGCGAAGCGGGGCAGCACCGGGCCGGCCACCGCGGTGGCGGGGCAGTCGGCCTTGTAGAGGAAGATCAGGACCGGTCCTTCGTCGGCGAGCCGTCCGAGCGGCACGGCCTGGCCATCCGCCTCTCGGGCCTGGCAGGGCGGGAGCTGGCCATCGATCTCGAGCTGCTCGGGGAGCGCGGGCACGCCACCATGTTGCCAAGGGTGGCAGGCGGTGCGCAACCGCCCGAAGCTGCCCACCTTCCTGCCCGGGTCGGACCCCTACGTGACACACCCCGGGTCAGGGCCCGGCTACGCCAAGTGCCCGGAGTTTCAGGTGGTCGGGGCTGGCATCCCCGCTGCATTCCTGAGGGCTCATGTCGGCTCGACGACTCCAGGCCACGCACCCCTTCTCCGACGAGGTCGGCCTGCTGGCCCACGCCGAGGAGCCGGGGCTGCTGCTCGACCGGAGCGGCCTCATCCTCTTCGTCAACGAGGCCTGGGAGCGCTTCGCCCGGCAGAACGGCGGCGGCGAGCTGGTCATGACGCGCGGCCTGGTCGGCAGCTGCTGGTTCGACCAGATCGCCGGCGAGGAGCCACGGCGCCTCCACCGCCTGCTGCTGGAGCGGGCGGCGCGGCGGCTCGGCCCGGGGTGCGACGGGGCGGTGGTCCAGCTCAACGAGTCGAACAGCCCCGAGCTGGCGCGGCTGGTGGCGACCGAGCTGCGGCCGGTGATCGACCGGAAGGGCGAGGTGTCCAGCCTGGCCATCCTCCACCGGCTGGTGCGCGAGCGCCCGCTGGCCGACGTCTACCCGCTGGTCGATGGCCCGGCCGAGCGCTGGCGCGGCCCGCACGGCATCACCACCTGCAGCTGCTGCCGGCGCGTCCAGCAGCCCGAGGTGCCGACCGAGTGGGACCTCTCCCCCTCGCTGCTGGCACAGCCGCCGCCCGACGCCCGCTTCGCCTACTGCCCGCTCTGCCTGGCGCTCCACTACCCGGGCGGCGCCGGGGTCGAGGCCGTGGCGGTCGAGGCGGCCGAGCAGGAGGCCGAGCGCGAGGCCGGCCAGGGCGCCGCCGCGCCCCTCGCGGAGCCCCACCGCGTCCACTGATCGGTCTGCCCGCCGAGGGATACGACGCGGCCGGCGCGGGCGACGAGCCCGGCCGGCCGTGAACTTCTGCGAGGCGAGGCCTCGACGCCGCTAGCGCGGACCCTTCTTGGCGCGGCGCTTGCGCTTGATCGACAGGACGCGCTTGCGCTTCACCTGCGCCCGCTTCGGCTTGCTGCGGTGGGACGCCTTGCGCTTCGAACGGTTGCCCTTGAGCTCGGCCATGCGGTCCTCCTCCTCGTCGGTTGAAAAGCGGCCGGAGACTACTCCAGCCAGTCCTTGTCGCGAAGCTTCTTCGGCAGGTACTCCTCGGTGATGAAGCTGATGCCGCGCCGGGAGAGGGCCTCGAGCTCGAACTTGAGGCCCGAGCGGATCATCTCCTCGATCTCCCGCTGCCACCGCTTGTCGGCGAACCAGGGGTAGGCCAGCATCTGCCTGGCCCGGGCCACGTCGCCGTCGTCCATCTTGATGGCCACGTTGGTGGGCAGCTTGTACTTGTCCTTGTCGAAGCTGGAGAGCCCCACGAAGCGGGCCGAGGGCACCGCCATCCGCATCGACTCGTAGGCCAGGTTGATCGAGCCCTGCTTCATCACCGAGTAGATGTAGAAGCCCCAGGGATCGTTGTCGACCAGCACGTAGACCGGGAGCCGCAGCTCGGAGTGGAGCCGCTGCACCATGCGCCGCACGCCGCGCGGCGGCTGGCCCCCGCCCTGGATGATGATGCACTTCTCCCGCTTCCAGAACTTGTCCTCGTTGAAGCGGCTCCAGACCGCGTCCTTCTCGATGAGCAGGATGTACCTGGCCTCGTGCTTGCCGAACTGGACGACGTTCTCCTCGACGATGGAGGGGACCGCCCAGCCGCCCGAGCCCATGCGGCGCAGGTCGATGGTGTCGCCGGTGTCGCGGATGGTGACCGGGCCGACCATCGAGCCCTTGCGGGAGGCGAAGAGGTGCAGCTCCTCGCGCAGGGCGTCGAGCGAGACCTCGAGGTCCTCGATGATGGGGTCGGACTCGTCCTGCTCCTCGAAGGTGTTCTGCTTCGAGTCGCCGATGGTGTGCTTGGTGATGTAGTAGAGGTCGCGGATGCTGGTGGTCTTGCCGCTCTCCACCAGCTCCTTGCAGGCGTCCGAGACCAGGAAGGTCTGCATGAACTTCTTGGCCATCGAGACGTTGAAGAAGTAGCGCTTCTGCTTCTGGGTGCCGAGCTGCACCACGCCCTTCTTCTTGTCGAAGTGGACGTTGGCCAGCGAGCGGATGGGGATCTCGACGAAGGGGTTCTTGCCCCCCTTGACCGCCTTGATGACGCTCTCGGCGAGCCGCTCGATCTTGAGGACCGTCTTCTTGGAAACCGCGTCCAGGCGCGCCATGGCTACTCCGCCTCCTCGTCACGGCGCCGCGGCCGCTTGGTGAGCTGCTCGCTCGCCTCGTCGAGCTTCTTGTCCTCGGCCGCCAGGTCGGCCTCCGTCACCTGCTCCGCCACCCGCAGGAAGTCGCGCCTGATGGCGTCGCGGCTCTTCCCGGTGATCTGGTGGATGGAGCTGGCCACCTCCTCGATGTAGAGCTCGAAGATGGAGCGGCGCTGGGCCTGGTAGTCGGCCTGCTGCTTCTTGCGGATGAAGGTGGCCAGCTTGCGCCCGCACTCCTGCGCCGCCAGCTGGATCTCCCGGATGATCTCCGGGTAGTGGGCCAGCGCCTCCTTGGCCTCGCTGGTGAAGGGCACCCAGACCGAGGCGATGTGGACCAGCAGCGCCATGGGGCCGACCGGCAGCGAGCCCTTGGGCTGGCTCAGCATGTAGTTGCGCCAGTCGGTCTTGACGATCGACTCGGTCATGCCGCAGGCGCTGCGCTGGAAGAGCAGCGGCACCCGGTTGGCGAAGCGGAAGAGCTCGATGGTCTTGTCGGCCGGCCAGGAGCCGCCGAAGGCCAGCCCGACCTCCACCTGGAAGGGGTTGCCGCGGTAGACCTTGGGCGGGCGGGTCACGGTGGCGATGAAGTAGTCGTGCCCCTTGATCCGCTCCACCCCCTCCTCGGGCGTGTCCGGCAGCGGCGGGGGCGGCGGCGCGGCCTTGCCTTTCTTCCCGCCCTTGCCCTTGACCGGCGCGAGATCGAGCTGCGACTCGTCCTGCTCCGGCCCCTCGCTCTCGATCACCGAGAGGAAGCTCACCAGCCCGCGCCGCATCAGCGCGTCGCCGATGGGGGAGAGGCAGTTGGTGGGCGGCGCCATGATCTTCGTTTCTTGCAGCGCCTTCTGGAGCCGGGCCGCCAGCTGCCGGTCCTCGCCGAGCTGGCGCGGCCGGAGCCGGTCCTTCAGGCCGGCCGCCTTGAGGATGGCCCCGGCCACCGGCGGGGAGACCCGGCTGAAGGCGGTCTGCAGGAAGCCCTTGACGTCGTGGCTCTTCGACTCCGAGGCCATCAGCATGAGCGCGCCCAGCTCGACGCCGTGCGGGTGCGGCTTGATCTCCAGGGCCTCCTTGGGGAGCTCCTCGGTGGCCCGCGGGAAGCTGAGCCGCTGCTGCTTCGGCCGCAGGTAGTGGACGGTGGCGTGCGGGTTGGCCAGCGCGGTGTGCTCGACGTAGCGGTTGACGAAGCGCTGCCCGGTGCGCCAGTCGGCCACGATCTCCAGCTCGACGCGGGTGCCGTGGTCCTGGTGCCAGGCCCCGAGCTGGTCGTCGCGGGTGACCACCGGGTTGTTCTTCCGGGTGTCGATCTGGATCTCGAAGAAGTGGGCCGGCTTGCCCTTGCCGGTGCGCGAGGTGATGCGGATGGGCTGGCCGGTGGTGAGCTGGCCGTACATGGCCGCCGCCGAGATGCCGATCCCCTGCTGGCCGCGCGACTGCTTGAGCCGGTGGAACTTGGAGCCGTAGAGCAGCTTGCCGAAGATCTTGGGGACCTGGGCCTTTACGATGCCGGGGCCGTTGTCCTCGACCACCACCACGAAGCGCCCCTCGCCCTTGGTCAGCTCGCCTTCGCCCTTGGCGTCGAGCCCGAGGTCGCGGACCTCGATGGTCAGCTCGGGGAGGATGCCGGCCTCCTCGCAGGCGTCGAGCGAGTTGTCGACCGCCTCCTTGATGGTGGTGAGCAGCGCCTTGCTCGGGTTGTCGAAGCCGAGCAGGTGCCGGTTCTTGGTGAAGAACTCGGAGATGGAGATCTCGCGCTGCTTGGTCGCCATCTGCTCGGCGGTGGCGCGCCGCTTCGGTCCGCGCTCGGCCGGGACCACCGGCTCGTCGGCCGCCTCGGGCGCCGCCTCGACCAGCTCCACCTGGGCCGCGGGCGGGCTCGACCGGGCCGCCTTGCCCCCCCTGCCCCTCCTGGCCGCCGGCTTGCCGGCGCTGGGCTGCACCTTGGCCGGCACCTTGGCCGGCGCCGTGGTCGGCGCCGTGTCGAGGAGCGAGAGCTGCCGCTCCCCCTTGCCTGGGCCAGTAAGCTTCCCCTTCGCCGCCGCCTTCTTCGTCGCCGCCATGGTGCGTATTCCCTCGCGATATCGAACGCTTCCGGTCTAGCACGCCACCCCACCGGCCGCGACAAAACGGCCGCCGGGATTGACCGGCGCGTGGGGGTGGTTACTGAAGATGCCATGCCCTTCGACCCCGCCAGGACACCCCGTCCCCCGCCCCTGACCCCCCCTCCGCCCCCGCCGCCTCGCGCCGCGACCGGCGGCGGCGTCGGCCGGAACTACGCCCGGACCGCCATGCTCATGGGCGGGCTGGTGATGCTGCTCGTCATCGGCGGCGGCGCCGTCGGCGGCACCGGGGGGATGCTCGCCTTCGGCGCCATCGGCCTGCTCTTCAACTTCGGCGCCTACTGGTTCTCCGACAAGCTGGCGCTGATGGGGAACGGCGCCCGCGAGGTGGCGCGCGACCAGGCCCCGGAGCTCTTCGACATGGTGGAGCGGCTCACCCGCCGGGCCGGCCTCCCCATGCCTCGCCTCTACATCATCCCCACCGACTCCCCCAACGCCTTCGCCACCGGCCGCAACCCGGAGCACGCCGCGGTGGCGGTCACCGAGGGGATCCTGCGCACCCTCGACAAGCGGCAGCTCGAGGGGGTGCTGGCCCACGAGCTGGCCCACGTGCAGAACCGCGACATCTTGATCGCCACCGTGGCCGGGGCCATGGCCGGGCTGATCTCCTCCGTCGGCTACATCCTGCGCTGGGGCGCCATCCTCGGTGGCGGCCGCAGTGATGACGACGGGCCGAGCGGCCTCGAGCTGCTGGCCTGGGCCATCGTGGCCCCCTTGGTGGCGCTGGTGATCCAGCTGGCCATCTCCCGCTCGCGCGAGTTCGGCGCCGACGCCAGCGGGGCGGCGATGGTGGGCGATCCGGAGCCGCTGGCCAGCGCGCTGCTGGCGCTGGAGCAGGGGAACGACGACCACCCCATGGCCCAGGCCGGCCCGGCCACCGCGCACCTCTTCATCGTCAACCCGCTGCGGGGCGGCATGGCGAAGATGCTCTCGATCTTCTCGACCCACCCACCGGTCGAGGAGCGGGTGGCGCGGCTGCGGGCGCTGCGCGGCCAGCTCTAGTACGTGCCGGTGAGGTAGACGGCCGGCATCACCCCGAAGCTGTTGAACTTCTTCTGGTCGAAGAGGATCCGGGCGCCGCCGATCGACTGCAGCAGGTTGAGCTCGGCGCCGAGGAAGACGTACCGGTATCCGACCGCGCCGCCGATGGTGGCGCCCACGTGGTGGATCGTCCCCGACGCGTCGGTGCCGAGCAGCGCCTTCTGCTGCTCGGCGGCGTCGTAGATGATGGGGATGTCGGGGAGGACCAGGAGCTTCCAGCGGCTCATGATGTAGCGCGGTCCGACGAAGAAGTGACCGAACTCGCCGAACTGGCGGCCGAAGATCATGGTGGCCTGCCAGTCGGTCAGCTTGGCCTCGCCGCGCAGCAGCCCCTCGATGACGCTGCCGAGCGTCCCCATGTCCCGGGTGCCCCAGCCGGCCGAGAGCATGCCGGCCCAGCCGGGCGCTGCCCGATCGGTCGGACCGAGGAACTGCCAGCCGACGTCCAGCCCCTTGTTGCCGGAGCCGAGCCGGCCACCGACCTCGAGCCGATCGACGATGCCGTAGTGGGCCTGGACCTGCATGGTCGACGCGAGCGGCGCCACCAGGGCGAACCGGTAGGCGGCGTCGACGACCGGCTTCACGTCCGCCACGTTCCAGCAGGTCGGTCCCTCGGTGGGATCGACACAGGACACCCCCTTGGAACGGAGCGTCTCGGCCACCTTGCGGCCGCTCCTGACCACGTCGGCCGCCGAGGTGTTGAGCTGGTAGCCGGCGCCAAGGGAGGCGCGGAAGGACCTGGCTGGCGTCACCCGGCCCGTCTGGCCGACGAAGTTGGGGGCGGCGCAGCCTGCGGCGAGGAGGGCGGTGGCGAGCGTGAGCGGAATGGCGCGGAGCGTGTGGGGCATGAGGCGAACCCTACGAAATCTGACGGCGCTCCGGCTTGATTGAGCGCAAGCCTCAGGGCACCAGCACCACCTTGCCGAAGAGGGCCCGGTCGGCGAGCAGCCCCTGGGCCCTTCGCGCCTCGGCGAGCGGCAGCACCTCGGCCACCACAGGCTTGAGCTTCCCCTGCCCGACGAACTGGAGCACCTGCAGCAGGTCGGCGGCCGTCCCCATGGTCGAGCCGAGGATGGCGAGCTGCCGGAAGAAGACGTGGCGCAGGTCGGTGAGCGGATCGAAGCCGGTGGTGGCGCCGACGGTGACGATCCGCCCGCCGATGCCGGCGCTGAGCAGGCTCTTCTCCCAGGTGGTCTTGCCGACGTGCTCGAAGACCACGTCGACCCCCTGCTTGCCGGTGAGCCGCTTCACCTCGGCCAGGAAGTCCTGGGTCTCGTAGTTGATGACCTCGTCGGCGCCGAGCGCCCGGGCCTTGGCGAGCTTCAAGTCGGAGCCGGCGGTGGCGATGACGCGGGCCCCGAGCAGCCGGGCGATCTGCACCGCCGCCACGCCCACCCCGGAGCCTGCCGCGTGGACCAGGATGGTCTCGCCGGGGCGCAGCGCCGCCTTGACCACCACGGCGTGCCAGGCGGTCATGAAGGTGAGCGGCACCGCGGCCGCCTCCTCGAAGGAGAGGTTCTTCGGCTTCGCGCAGAGGTTGCGGGCCGGGACCGCCAGCTTCTGGGCCTGCCCGCCCGAGACGTGCTCGCCGAGGATGGCGAAGTGGCGGCAGAGGTTCTCGCGCCCCGAGAGGCAGCGCTCGCAGCGGGTGCAGCCGAGCGAGGGGTTGACCACCACCTCGTCACCGGCCTTCCACCCGGTCACGCCGGCGCCGACCGCCTCGACCACCCCGGCCACGTCCGAGCCGAAGACGTGCGGGAAGGCGAGCTTGAGCCCGGGCCAGCCCTTGCGGACCCAGATGTCGAGGTGGTTGAGGGCGGCCGCCTTGACCGCCACCACCACCTGGCCCGGCCCGGCCTCCGGCTCGGGCAGGTCGAGCAGCTCCACCACCTCGGGACCACCGTGCGCGCGCATCGCCGCTGCCTTCATCGCAGACCTCCCTGGAATGGATCGGGCGAGCCTATTCCGGCCCAGCGCACCTTGCCAGCGCACCTTGACGGGCCTCGTCGTTCAGCCCATCCGGGGACCCGGGGGTGGCACTGGTTGCGCGCGACCGCCCCCGCCACTAATCGGACCCCATGACCTCCACGCTCCTCGCCCTCGTGCTCGCCGCCGGCCTCAAGGCCGGCGACAAGGCCCCCGACTTCACGCTCCCCGACACCGAGGGGAAGCCGGTCACCCTCTCCAGGCTGCTCACCCAGGGGCCGGTGATCCTCGCCTTCTACCCGAAGGCCTTCACCCCGGGCTGCACCAAGCAGAACTCCAACTTCCGCGACAAGTACGCCGAGGTGGAGAAGAAGGGGGCGCAGGTGATCGGCATCTCGGTCGACGACGTCGCCACCCAGGCCAGGTTCAAGGCCGAGTACAAGCTCCCCTACCCGCTCCTCTCCGACGCCGGCGGCAAGGTGGCCGGCCAGTACACCGGCACCATGGCGGTGGTCGGCTACGCCAGCCGCTCCAACGTGGTGATCGGCCAGGACGGCCTGGTGGTGAAGGTGGTCGAGGGGGGCGACGCCGTCGATCCCAACGGCGCCATCGCGCTCTGCCCGCTCAAGCGGCCGGCCGGCAAGTAGCTCAGCCCGGCCGCTCCTGCTCGCCGGCCACCGCCCGCAGCACCTCGGCCTGGCCGCCGTCGGTGGCCAGGAGGGTCCCGGTGGTCCAGCAGGCCCGCTTCAGGTAGCCGAGCCCGAGCCGCCCCTGCGGCGTCTCGGCGGCGCTGGTGATCGCCCCGACCTCGGCCCCGGCGGCGACGAGCCGGCTGCCCGGCCCGGCCCCGGCCGGCAGCCGCAGCAGCACCAGCCCGCGGTTCACCTGGCCGCGCACCGTGGCACGCACCACCACCTCCTGCCCCAGGTAGCAGCCCTTGGTGAAGCTGACGGCGTCGGCCACCAGGCCGGCCTCCATGGGCAGCCGGGTGCCGTCCAGCTCGGCCCCCCAGCGCCCCACCCCGCCGGCGATCCGGAGCGCCTCGAGGTCGGCCTCGTCGAGCGCCACCGCCCCGGCCGCCAGCAGCGCGCCGCGAACCGGCTCCACCCGCTCGACCGGCACCAGCAGGTCGACGGCCGCGACGCCGCGCCGCTGGTTCACCCATCGTGACAGGTCGCCGGCGATCGCCCCGGCCGCGGCGGCGGCGCCCGGGCCGAGCACGGGCAGCACCCGCCAGCCCTCGGACCGGTCGGTGAAGGTGACGTCGTCCATGATCACCGTCTTCTCCAGCTGGGCCCGCAACTCGCCGGCCGCGGCCGGATCGACGTCGAGCAGCACGCCGTCGGCCTGCCGGAGCAGCTGCCCCACACCGACCAGGTGCCCCTTCACGGTCAGCAGGGCGAAGTGCGCCGCCCCGCCTGCTCCCAGGGCCCGGACCTCCTGCGTCAGCATCCGGTGGAGGAAGTCGGCGGCGTCCGGCCCACCGGCATGCAGCAGGGCGCGGGGGAGGACCGGTCCGACGGCCAGCCCGCCGCGCGCCGCCTCGAAGCGTTCGAGAGAGGTCATGGCGGAGGAGGATAACGGCGGCGCAGCGCCGCCACAACGCCGGCGCCGATCGCCTCGCCCCGCTGCGTCAGCAGCACGCCGGAGAGGACCATGGCGCCGCCAGCCAGCAGCCCGGCGCCGAGCGGATCGCCGAGCAGCAGCCAGGCGAGCGGCGCGGTCAGGACCGGCTGCAGGTTGGACCAGACGGCGACCCGGCTCGCCTCGGACCGTCGCAGCGCCCAGTAGTAGAGCAGGTAGGAGAGGACGCTGGTGACCAGCACCAGGTAGGCGAGGCTCCCCCAGCCGGCCGGCGAGAGCCGCCGGAACGGCTCGGCGTCGGAGAGCAGCAGGCCGAACGGCAGGTAGACCAGCGTGCCGAAGATGACCGCCAGGCCGGTCGAGACCAGCGCCCCGTACCGCTCGGCGTACCCCTTGCCCCAGACGGCGAAGACCGCCCAGGCGATCACCGCCAGCAGCACCAGCAGGTCGCCGAAGAGCGACCCGTCGGCGAGGCTGGCGGCGCCCGCGGGGCGGACCAGCAGCACCACCACCACGCCGGCCAAGGCGAGCGCGATGCCGCCGAGCTTGGTCCAGGTGGAGGGCTCGCCGAGCCGCCAGCGGGCCAGCAGGAAGACGAAGATGGGGGTGAGGGCGTAGAGCAGCGCGGCGTGGCTCGGCGTGGTGCGGGCCAGCCCGGCCAGGAAGAAGCCCTGGTTGAGCGGGATGGCCACCACCCCAAGCCCCAGCAGGCCCAGCAGGTCGCGCCGCGGGATGCGGATCCGCTGGCGGGCCATCAGCGCCGCGTAGCAGGCGGCCGCCAGGACGAAGCGGGCCAGCGCCACCTCCCACGGCGAGAGCTCGCCCAGCACCCGCTTGGCGGCGAGGTAGGTCCCGGCAGAGAGGACCGAGTGGAGCAGCATGACCAGCTGGACGGCCACGAGGCTGCGGAAACTACCCGCTCTCCCCGAGCCGCGCCATGGCCCAGGCGGCGGCCGCCCGCACCCCGTCGTGGGGGCTCCCGATCCAGCCGGCCACCAGCGGCCGCCAGCGCGGTTCGCCCGAGCTGCCGGCGATCAGCAGGGCGTTGCGCACCAGCCCGTCGAAGCGGGCGCGGGCCAGCGAGGTGCCGTTGAAGCGCCGGGCGTACTCGGCCGGGTCGAGCCGCAGCAGCCCCTCGAGCGGGATGGCCGACTGCCCCTCGCGCGGCAGCAGCTCAGGGTCCGACCCGGGCTCGACCAGGCCGTTCCAGGGGCAGCAGGCCTGGCAGTCGTCGCAGCCGAAGAGGTGGTTGCCGAGCGCGGCTGCCATCTCCGGCGGGATCGCCCCGCGCCGCTCGATGGTCCAGAAGGAGAGGCAGCGGCGGGAGTCGACGAAGCCGGGCGCCACGATGGCGGCGGTCGGGCAGGCCGGCAGGCAGGCCTCGCAGCTGCCGCAGCGCTCGGCGTGGGGGGCGTCGGGCGCGAGCTCGCGGTCGGTGAGCAGCGTCGCCAGCAGCACCCAGGAGCCGTGGCGCGGCGTGATCAGGCAGCCGTTCTTGCCGATCCAGCCGAGCCCGGCCCGCTCGGCCCAGGCCTTCTCCATGGTCGGGGCGAGATCCGAGGAGGCGAAGCAGCGGGCCGACGGGTCGCGGGCGGTCAGCTCGGCCACCAGCCCCTTGAGCCTCTTCTTCATCACCGCGTGGTAGTCGCGCCCCCGGGCGTAGCGGGCCACCTCGCCCTCGCCCGGACCCGGCGCGGGGCGCTCGGCGTCGCGGTAGGAGAGCGCCAGCGCCACCACGCTCTTCGCACCGGGGAGCAGGCGCGAGGGGTCGAGCCGCTCGGCCCGCTGCGTCCCGAGCCAGGCCATGTCGGCCTCCCAGCCTGCCGCCAGCACCCGGTCGAGCGGCCCCGGGTCGAGCGGCTCGGCCCGGGCCACGCCCACCTCGTGGAAGCCGGCGCGGAGCGCGGCCGCCTTGACGAAGGGGCTGTCGAGGGCGAGGGGCAAGGCGGGCGAACTCTAGTCCGGCCTCGCCGGAGGGTCGAGCCGCGCCGGATCGGGCCGGTGCGCGGTAGAAAACTCGACGGGATCGATATCGCCCCTACCATGACCAACCATGGCACGACGGCTCGATCTCCACGCATGGGACCGGCTCCCTGGCACCGCGCAGCGCGGCGCCGGCTGGGCGCTGGCACAGGGTGACTGCCTCGCCTCCCTGGAGCGGCTCCCCCCGCACTCTGTCGACCTCTGCTTCGCCGATCCGCCCTACATGCTCTCCAACGGCGGCACCTCCTGCCAGTCGGGGAAGCGGGTCTCGGTCGACAAGGGGGACTGGGACGTCTCGCGCGGCGTGCAGGGCGACCACGCCTTCCAGACCGAGTGGCTCAAGGCGGTCCGCCGGGTCCTGAAGCCGTCCGGCACGCTCTGGGTCTCGGGCACGCAGCACGTCATCTTCTCGATCGGCTTCGCGCTGCAGGAGCTCGGCTACCACCTGCTCAACACCGTCACCTGGTACAAGCCGAACGCCTCGCCCAACCTGGCCTGCCGGATGTTCACCCACTCGACCGAGATCCTGCTCTGGGCCAGCCCGAGCAAGTCGAAGCCGCTGGCCCACCGCTTCAACTACAAGACGATGAAGCAGGAGAACGGCGGCAAGCAGATGCGCGACCTCTGGGCCATCACCGAGCAGCCGGTCCCGGGCGGCGAGCAGGTGGTCTGGCCGCTGCCGACGCCGCCCCCGCGCGAGAAGGTCCACGGCCGCCACCCGACGCAGAAGCCGATCGCCCTGCTCGACCGGGTGGTGGCCGCCAGCGCCCAGCCGGGCGACCTGGTGCTCGACCCCTTCTGCGGCTCTGGCACCACCGGTGTGGCCGCGGTCCGGGCCGGCTGCCGCTTCCTCGGCCTCGAGCGCGATCCCGAGTACGTCGACCTGGCGTCCCGTCGGCTGCGCGCCGTCGAGCCTGCCGGCGGCTGAGCCGCCCCTTCTCCGCACCACCGCCGCACCACCGCCTCGCCCTCGCCGGCGACCCTTGCCGGCGCTTGGCCGCCCCCGGCTCGCGTGGTACAGCCAGTCGCGTGAGAGGCCAGCCGCCGCGCCACCCCGATGACCCGAAGGCCGAGCTCTCCGAGCTGGAGGGGACCATCACCGACGCCCTGGCGCTCAAGCCGGGCGACCGGCTGGTCTACCCGGCCCAGGGGGTCTGCGTGGTGGTCGGCCCCGAGATCCAGGAGATCGCCGGCCAGCGGCTGGAGATGGTCCGGATGAAGCGCGAGGAGGACGGCGCCGCCGTGCTGGTGCCCCGCGGCAAGGTCTCCTCGGTCGGGCTGCGCCGCGTCGCCTCGGCCGAGCTGATGGAGGGGGTCTTCCACTACCTCGCCGCCCAGCTCGACGACCCGGAGCTCAACTGGAAGATCCGCCACCGCGACAACGCCGACCGGATGGTGGGCGGCGGCGTGCTCGGCATCGCCGAGGTGGTCAAGGGGCTCCACGCCCTCTCGCGGCTGCGGCCGCTCCCGACCAAGGAGCGCGGCCAGCTCGACAACGCCCGGCACCTGCTGGTGGCCGAGGTGGCCGCCTCGCTCGGCGTGACGCCGGGGCTGGCCGAGGACCTGGTCGACTACGCGCTGATGCCGCCGGCCGGCACCCGCTTCAAGCTCAAGCCGCCTCCCAAGCCGATCCTGATGCCGAGCCGCCCGCCGCGCCGCCGCTACGTGGTCGACGACGAGGGGGACGGCCTCGACGACCTCGGGCTCGACGAGCTGGGCATCGAGGGGCTGGG
>JANMRY010000070.1:0-75730 GCA_031388695.1 Anaeromyxobacter sp.
CTGCTGGCCCAGACCGCCGTGACCCTGCAGATGAACGCCATCACCCAGCCTGCCGAGTAGTCAATGTCAGCACGCCCTGCCGCGAATGAGCCGTGCGCCCTTCGCGGCAGGGGCCTATTCAAAGGTGTCGGGACCAGCGCATGATCGGGACAGACGAGATCCTCCAGGCCAAGATCCTGATCGTCGACGACAAGCAGGCCGACGTCAGTCTGCTGGAGCGGACGCTGCGTACGGCCGGCTACGTGGCCGTCACGTCGACCACGGATCCCCGCAAGGTCTGTGGCCTTCACTTCGAGAACCGCTACGACCTGATCCTGCTCGATCTCCAGATGCCTGGCACCGACGGGTTCCAGGTGATGGAAGGCCTGAAGGAGCTCGAGAAGGATGGCTACCTGCCAGTCCTGGCCGTCACCGCCCATCCGGCGCACAAGGTTCGGGCGTTGCGGCGCGGCGCCAAGGACTTCGTCAGCAAGCCGTTCGACCTGGCCGAGGTGTTGATGCGGGTTCGCAACATGCTGGAAGTCCGCCTGTTGCACGACGCGGCCCGCAATCACGGCAGGCTCCTCGAGTCCCTGGCGCTGAACGACCCGCTGACGGGGCTGGCGAACCGGCGGCTTCTCGCCGACAGGATGTCGATGGCCATCGTCCACGCGCGCAGGGAGAAGAGCGCCATGGCGGTGGTCTACCTCGACCTGGACGGCTTCAAGCAGGTGAACGACACGCTGGGGCACGGCGTCGGCGACACCCTGCTGAAGATGGCCGCCGGGCGCCTGGTGGCCATGGTGCGCGAAGAGGACACGGTGGCGCGGCTCGGCGGCGACGAATTCCTGATCTCGCTGTGGCAGGTCACCGGTGCCGTCCATGCGGCCACGGTGGCCTCCAGGTTGATCGAAGCGGTGTCGCGACCGTTTGGCATCGAGGGCCATTCGGTGAACATGACCGCCAGCGCCGGCGTCGCCGTCTATCCCGCCCATGGCGAGGACGCGGAGGCGCTGATGAAGAGCGCCGACCTCGCCATGTACCAGGCCAAGCGGGCCGGCAAGAACTCCTGGCGTCTCGCGGGGAAGACCGAGCCGCCGGAGCCGGAGCACAGCCCGCGGGACCCGCCTGCGTCCTAGTGCCGCGGGCGCGGCACTCGCCGTGCTTGCCCGATGTGCCCGGCGAAACCGCGCCGGGGGATCGCCTCAGCCCTTCAGCGCCGCCCCGTCGAGCAGCCGCTCGCAGAGCTCCGGGAAGGGGATGCCGTTCCCCGCCGCGATCTTCGGCACCAGCGAGGAGGCGGTCATGCCTGGCAAGGTGTTGACCTCGAGCACGTACGCCACGCCATCGGCGCTGAGGATGAAGTCGGTGCGGCTCACGCCGCTGCAGCCCATGCCGCGGGTGGCCAGCTCGGCCGCCTCCATGAGCCGGTGGGTGGCGGCCTCCGAGATCCGCGCCGGGTAGAAGTACTGGGTGGTGCCGGCCGTGTACTTGGCCGCGTAGTCGTAGAACTCGTTGGCCGGGACCACCTCGATGACCCCCATGGCCTTGCCATCGAGCACCGCCACCTGCACCTCCTTGCCCTTGACGTAGCGCTCGACGATGACGTCCCCCTTCCAGCGCGCCGCCTCGGCGCAGGCGGCCTGCAGCCCGGCCGGCTCCTTCACCAGCGTCACCCCGACGCTGGATCCCTCGCAGGCCGGCTTCACCACCACCGGGAAGCCGAAGGGCAGGTCGCTGCCGTGCAGCGAAGCGGGCAGCGCGGAAGGGAAGACCCGGTAGTCGGCCACCGCCAGCCCGAGGCTCTTGAAGAGCAGCTTGGAGAGCACCTTGTCCATGCCGACCGCCGAGGCCAGCACCCCGGAGCCGGTGTAAGGGATCCCCATCGACTCGAGCAGCCCCTGGATCGAGCCGTCCTCGCCGTCGCGGCCGTGGAGCGCGATGAAGGCCACCTGGGCGCCGCAGCCACGCAGCCGCTCGGCCACGTCGAGCCCGACATCGACCAGCGTCACGTCGAGGCCGCGGGAGGCGAGCGCCTCGGCGCAGGCCGCCCCGGTCTTGAGAGAGACCTCGCGCTCCGAGGAGCGTCCTCCGTAGAGCACCGCCACCTTCTTGCCGGTCCACTGCCCCATGGTTCCTCCTCGCGGCGACGCCGCCGTCCGGTTCATACCTCGCCCGGCGCGAACTGGCCGAGCGGCCTGACCTCGGTCTCCAGCCGGACTCCGAAACGCTCCTCGACACGGCCCCGCCCCAGCCGCACCAGCGCCAGCACGTCGCGGGCCGTGGCCGTCCCGAGGTTGACGATGAAGTTGGCGTGCAGGTCGCTGTACATGGCGCCCCCCTCGCGGTGCCCCTTCAGGCCCACCGCCTCGAGCAGCTGGCCGGCGAAGCGGCCGGGCGGGTTCCAGAAGGTGGAGCCGAAGCTCGGCTGGCTGAGCGGCTGGGTGCGGCGCCGGTGGGCCACGTCGGCATCCATGGCGGCGCGGCTGGCCGCCACCTCGCCGGGGCGCAGCCGGCACTCCACCCGCGTCACCAGGGCGCCGGCCGGCAGCTCGCAGCGCCGGTAGGCGAGCTGGAGCGCGGCGGCGTCGACGAAGCCGGCCCCGTCGGCGGTGGCCAGCTCGACGCGGCTGAGCACCTGCTTCATCTCGCCGAGCCGGGTGCCGGCGTTCATGGCGGTGGCACCGCCCAGGGTCCCGGGGATGCCGGCGCTGAACTCGGCGCCCACCAGCCCCAGCGCGTGGCCGCGCGCCGCCAGCCGGGCGATGGGGGCCCCGGCCGACAGCAGCAGGGTCTCACCCTCGCAGCGCTCCTCGCCGAAGTCGGTGGGGAGCCGCACCACCACGCCGCGCACCCCGGCGTCGGCCACCAGCGTGTTGGCGCCACCGCCCAGCACGGCCAGCGGAAGCCCCAGCTCGCGGACCGCGCCCAACAGCGCCGCCAGGTCGCCCGGGTCGGCCGGTCGGACCAGCAGGTCGGCGGCGCCGCCCACGCGGATCGAGGTTCGCGGCGCCAGCGGCTCGTCGGCCCGGCACTCGCCCCGCACCCGGCGGGCGATCTCGCCGCGCCAGCCGGTCATCAGCTCCCCAGCACGGCCAGCAGCTCCGGGCCCACCTGCGTCACGTCGCCGGCGCCGAGCGTGATGACGATGTCGCCGGGCAGCAGCCGGGCCCGGACCGCGGCGGCCAGTCCGGCGCGCGGCAGCCAGGTGGCGTCGCGGTGGCCGCAGCCCCGCACCGCCTCGACCAGCCCGGCGGCGCTCACCCCCGGCAGCGGCTCCTCGCCGGCGGCGTAGATGTCGGTGAGCAGCAGCACGTCGGCGTCGTTGAAGGCGGTGGCGAACTCGGCGTGCAGGTCGCGGGTGCGGGTGTAGCGGTGGGGCTGGAAGACGCAGACCACGCGCCGCCCGAAGGCCTCGCGGGCGCCGCGCAGCGTGGCCCGCACCTCGGCCGGGTGGTGGCCGTAGTCGTCGACCACGGTGACGCCACCCACCTCGCCGCGGACCGTGAAGCGGCGCTGCACCCCCTGGAAGGCCTTGAAGGCCGCCTGGGTGGTGGCGGCGTCGATGCCGAGCTCGTCGGCGAGCGCGATGACCGCCAGGGCGTTGAGGGCGTTGTGGCGCCCCACCATGGCCATCTCGAAGCGCCCCATGGGCTCGCCGCGCCGGTAGGCGTCGAAGCCGACCGACTGGCTGGAGACCTCGATGCGGTCGGCGCGGTAGTCGGCCTGCTGGCTCTCGCCGTAGGTGACGTAGCGCTTGCCCACCTCGGGGAGCAGCCCCTGCACCGTCGGGTGGTCGATGCAGAGGATGGCCAGGCCATAGAAGGGCACGCGGTTGATGAAGGAGACGAAGCCGGCCCGCAGCGCCTCCTCGGTCTTCCAGTGGTCGAGGTGCTCGGGGTCGATGTTGGTGACCACGGCGATGGTGGGCGGGATGTGCAGGAAGGAGCCGTCCGACTCGTCGGCCTCCACCACCATGTACTCCCCCTTGCCGAGCTTGGCGTTGGAGCCGAAGGCGTTGACCTTGCCCCCCACCACCGCGGTCGGGTCGAGGCCGGCGTGGGCCAGCAGGTGCGCCGCCATCGAGGTGGTGGTGGTCTTGCCGTGGGAGCCGGCGATGGCGATCCCCTGCTTGAGCCGCATCAGCTCGGCCAGCATCTCGGCGCGGGGGATGACGGGGATCTTGCGGGCCCGGGCCTCGACCAGCTCGGGGTTGTCGCGCCGCACCGCCGAGGAGATCACCACCACGTCGGCGTCGCGCACGTGGGCGGCGTCGTGCCCCACCTCGATGCGACCGCCCAGCCCGGCCAGCCGCCTGGTGATCTCGCTGCCCTTCAGGTCGGAGCCGGAGACGGCGTAGCCGAGGTTGAGCAGCACCTCGGCGATGCCGCTCATGCCGATGCCGCCGACGCCGACGAAGTGGATGCGGGCGTGGCGCGAACGGAACAGGGTCATGGTCTCCTCGCTGGGGGCTGGTGCGGCGCCGGGCGCCGGGGCGTGAAGCCCGGGCCGCGGTCCTGGCCGCGCCGGGAGCCCCAGCGCCGCTCCGCCAGGTCACCGCAGACGTCGGCGATCTCGCTGGCGGCGGCCGGGCTGCCGAGCCGGCCGGCGGCCCGGGCCATGGCCTCGCGCCGCTCTGCGTTGCCGAGGATGGCGCGGATCTCGGCCGCCAGCAGCTCGCCGGTCAGGTCGCGCTCCTCGATCATCACCGCCGCCCCGGCGTTGAGCAGGCTGGTGGCGTTGACGAGCTGGTGGTTGTCGGCGGCGGCCGGGAAGGGGATGAGGATGGAGGGCTTGCGGCAGACGGTCAGCTCGGCCAGCGTGGTGGCGCCGGCCCGGCAGACCACCAGGTCGGCGGCGGAGTAGGCGGCGCTCATGTCCTCGATGAACTCGCGCACCTCGGCGTCGAAGCCGACGGCGCGGTAGCCCTTCTCCACCGCCTCGCGGTCGCGCTTCCCGGTCTGGTGGACGATGCGGAGCTTGCCGCGCAGGTCGGCGAGGTGCGGCAGCGTCTCGACCACCCGCATGTTGAGCGCGTGCGCACCCTGCGAGCCGCCGAAGACCAGCAGGCCGGGGAGCCGATCGCCGTCGACCGGGCGCATGAAGCTCTCCAGCAGCTGGCGGCGGATGGGGTTGCCGAGCTGGATGGCCTTGCCGCGTGGGAAGCAGACGGCGGTCTCGGGGAAGGCCGTGAAGGCCGCCTTGACCACCAGGCCGAGCATGCGATTGGTGAAGCCGGCCACGGCGTTCTGCTCCTGCACCGCGGTCGGGATGCGCAGCAGCCAGGCGGCCAGCACCACCGGCCCCGAGGCGTAGCCGCCCACGCCCACCACCACGTCGGGCCGCCAGGTGCGCAGGATGCGCAGCGACTGGAGCAGGGCCCGGGGCAGCAGCAGCAGGTTGGCCAGCAGCGCCCCCAGCCCCTTGCCCTTCAGGCCCCGCACCTCGATCAGCTCGATGGGGAAGCCGGCGGCCGGGACCACCCTGGCCTCGAGGCCGCGGGCGGTGCCGACGAAGACGGCGTCGTTGCCGGGGTGGCTGGTCACCACCTCCTCGGCCAGCGCCAGGCCGGGGAAGACGTGGCCGCCGGTGCCGCCGCCGGCGATGAGCAGCCTCATGCCGCCTCCGCCGCGCCCGGGGGCGGCACCCGCACCGCCTGCGGCCCCTGGTGCAGGAAGCCGCCGCGGTCACCGGAGATGGAGAGCAGGATGCCGGCCGCCGCCAGCAGCGTCATCAGCGAGCTGCCGCCGTAGCTGACGAAGGGGAGGGTCAGCCCCTTGGTGGGGACCAGGCCGAAGACCACCGCGAGGTTGAGCAGGGCCTGGCCGCCGAAGAGCGTGGTCAGGCCGAGCGCGGCGTAGGCGCCGAACGGCTCGCCAGCGTGGAGCGCGGCCCGCAGCCCGCGCCAGATCACCAGCACGTAGAGCAGCAGCAGCACGCCGATGCCGAGCAGGCCGACCTCCTCGGCGATGACCGCGGCGATGAAGTCGGTGTGGGCGGCCGGCAGGTAGAAGAGCTTCCCCTTGCCCTGGCCCAGCCCCTGGCCAATCCAGCCGCCGTTGCCGATGCCGAGCAACGACTCGACGAGCTGGAAGCCGGCGCCGTCGCGGTGACCCCAGGGGTCGAGGTAGGCGAGCCAGCGCTCCATGCGGTAGGGGGTGCCGGCGATGAGCCGCCAGCCGACGGGGATGGCCAGCAGCGCGCCGGCCGCCAGGTAGGAGACCCGGGCCCCCGCGGCGAAGAGCATGGTGAAGAGCACCAGCACCATGATGACGCCGGTCCCCATGTCGCGCTCGAGCAGGCAGAGCACCACCAGCGCCCCGGTCACCACCACGTGGGGCAGGAAGCCGATGGAGAAGAGGCGGACCTTCTCGCGCTGGCGCGCCAGCGAGCGGGCCAGGTAGAGCACCAGCGCCACCTTGGCCAGCTCGGCCGGCTGGAAGTTGACGACGCCGAGCGGGATCCAGCGGCGGGCCCCGCCGGCGACGCGGCCGACGCCGGGGATGAGCACGATCAGCAGCAGGAAGACGGTGAGCAAGAGCAGCGGGTAGGCCAGCGGGATCAGTCGCCGGTAGCCGAGGCGGAGCACCAGGAGCAGCAGGACCATGCCGATGAGGAAGGCGATCGCCTGGCGCTCCAGGAAGTAGAACTCGTCGTGCAGGTTGCGCGTGGCGGTGATGGCGCTGGCCGAGTAGACCATCACCGCGCCGCCGGCGGTGAGGGCGAGGATGCCGAAGAGCAGCAGCCAGTCGAAGGGCGCGGGGCGCTGGGCCGGCGCGGAGGTGGAGCTCACCGCAGCGCCCCCACCAGCTGGCGGAACCGCTCGCCGCGCTCCTCGTAGCTCTTGAACTGGTCGTAGCTGGCGCAGGCCGGCGAGAGCAGCACCACGTCGCCCGGGGCGGTCAGCGCCGCGGCGCGGGTCACCGCCTGGGCCAGCGTGCCGCAGCCCTCGATGGCGGCGGCCCCATCCAGCGCCTTCTCGATGGCCAGGGCGTCCTCGCCGATGGTGAGCAGGGCCTTGACCCGACCCGGGAAGAGCGCGCGCAGCGGGGCGTAGGGGGCCTGCTTGCCGCGCCCCCCGAGGATCAGCACCACCCGGGGGGTCCCGGCCGCGAAGGCGGCCAGCCCCACCCCGGTGGAGTCGACGTTGGTGGCCTTGGAGTCGTTGATCCACTCCACGCCTCCGACCTCGCGCACCAGCTCGAGCCGGTGCGGCAGCCCGGTGAAGTGGTCGAGGCCGCGCTGCACGGCGGCGCCCGGGACCCCCAGCAGCCGGGCGCAGACCAGCGCCGCCATGGCGTTCTCCAGGTTGTGGCGGCCTCGCAGGGCCCGGTTGGCGAGCTTGTAGCGCTCCGGCGAGCCGGCCGCGTAGCGGTAGAACCAGAGCTCGCCGCTGCCGTCCCCGGGGGCGCGGGCGGCGGCGCGGGTGGGCGGCCCGAAGCCGAAGCTGTAGAGCGCGCCGCGCGAGGCGGCCGCCATGGCCATGGCCCGGTCGTCGCGCAGGTTGGCCACGGCGAAGTCGCCCGGCTGCTGGGTCTCGAAGAGGCGGGCCTTGGCGGCGGCGTAGGCGTCGAGGCCGGGGTAGCGGTCGAGGTGGTCGGGGGTGACGTTGAGGATGGCCGCCACCCGGGCCCGCAGCCGCTCGATCCCCTCGAGCTGGAAGGAGGAGAGCTCGGCCACCACCACGTCGGCCGGCTGGCCGGAGAGCACGTGCTCGCAGAGCGGGGTGCCGAGGTTCCCGCCCACGAAGGTGCGCCGGTCCTCGGAGAAGAGGGCGCCGGCCAGCGCCGTGGTGGTCGACTTGCCGTTGGTGCCGGTGATGGCCACCAGCGGGGTGGCCCCGAGGAAGCGCGAGGCCAGCTCCACCTCGCCCCAGGTCGGCACCCCGGCGGCGCGGGCCGCCACCAGGTCGGGCATCGACCAGGGGACGCCCGGCGACACCACCACCAGGTCGGCGGCCGTGAAGTCGCGGCGATCGTGGCCGCCCAGCATGCGCCGCAGCGGCAGCACCTCGAGGGCCTCGAGCGCCGGGCCCAGCGCCGCCGCCGGGCGGTTGTCGGTCACCGTGACCATCGCCCCCTCGCGGACGCAGAGGCGGGCCGCCGCGATGCCACTGCGGGCCAGCCCCACCACGGTGATCTTCTTCCCTCGCAGGTTGGGCGTGCTCGGCATGGCTACCTCAGCTTGATCGACATGAGCGCCACCAGGGCCAGCATGACGGAGACGATCCAGAAGCGGACGATGATCTTGGGCTCGGCCCAGCCCTTGAGCTCGAAGTGGTGGTGCACCGGGGCCATGCGGAAGACCCGCCGCCCCGTGTACTTGAAGCTGACCACCTGGATGATGACGCTGACGGTCTCGGCGAGGAAGACGCCGTGGAGGATGGCGCTGGAGACCTCGTTCTTGGTCAGCACCGCCAGCATGCCGAGGCCGCCCCCCAGCGCCAGCGAGCCGACGTCGCCCATGAAGACCTGGGCCGGGTAGGTGTTGAACCAGAGGAAGGCCACGCCGGCGCCGAAGACCGCGGCGCAGAAGACCCCCAGCTCCTCGGCCCCCGGGATGGAGACGATGCGCAGGTACTCGGCGAGGCTGAAGCCGGCGATGGTCGAGCCGGCCACGTAGCTCAGCGCCAGGAAGGTGATGGCCGAGATGATGGTGGGGAAGATGGCCAGGCCGTCGAGGCCGTCGGTGAGGTTGACGGCGTTGGAGGTGGCCACCACCACGAAGACCAGGAAGGGCAGGTAGAACCAGCCCAGGTCGGGGTTGAAGAGGCGGGTGGGGATGAAGGGGAGGGTCAGGTGGGTGTCGACGCGGCTGCCCACGAAGAGCCAGGGGAAGCGGGCGTCGGCGTGGAAGTTCCAGTCGGTGAGCAGGCCGTAGTAGACCGCCAGCAGCACCAGCACCTGGAAGAGCAGCTTGCGGCGCCCGGCCAGCCCCTTGGAGTTGCGCTTGGAGATCTTGAGCCAGTCGTCGGCGAAGCCGATGGCGCCGTACCCGAGCGTCACCAGCAGGGCGGCCCAGACCAGCCGGTTCTCCAGCTGGCCCCAGAGCAGCGTCGAGGCGGTCAGCGAGAGCAGGATCAGCCCGCCGCCCATCGACGGGGTGCCGGCCTTCTTCTTGTGGCCGTCGGGCGTGTCCTCGCGGACGTTGCTGGCGCCGTACTGGAGGCGGCGCATCCGCTCGATGAAGGCCGGGCCGAAGACCAGCCCGATCACCATGGCGGTCAGGCCGGCCGCCACGATGCGGAAGGACGGGTAGCGCAGGACGTTGAGGAAGCTGACCTTGGTCGAGAGCGGGTAGAGGAAGTAGTAGAGCATCCCTAGTGCGCCGCCTCCGCGGTCCCGCCCAGCGCCGCCACCAGCCGCTCCAGCCTCATGCCGCGGCTCCCCTTGACCAGCAGGACGTCCCCGGGCGCCGCCGCGCCGCGCACCGCCTCGGCCAGCGCCGCCAGGTCCTCGGTCTGGAAGGTCCGGTCGGTAGGCAGCCCGGCCGCCACCGCCCCGGCCAGCGTCTGGCGCGAGCGCGGGCCGAAGCCGAAGAGGCGGGCCACCGGGACGCCGGCCGCCTCGGCGCCGACGCCGCGGTGGAGCTCGGCCTCGCCGGGCCCCAGCTCGAGCATGTCGCCGAGCACCGCCAGCGGGCGCCCGCCCTCGGCGCGCGCCAGCTCGGCCAGGGTCCGCAGCGCCGCCTCCATGGAGAGCGGGTTGGCGTTGTAGCAGTCGTCGACCAGCAGCGCGCCGCCCGGCAGCCGCTCCAGCCGCAGCCGCCGTCCGACCGGGCGCACCGCGGCCAGTCCGCGGACGATCTCCTGGTCGCTGCAGCCGAGCGCGATGGCGGCGCAGGCGGCGGCGGCGGCGTTGAGGGCGTTGTGGGCCCCGACCAGCGGCAGCGAGACGGTCAGCTCGCGGTTGCCGACGCCGAGCACGAACCGGGTGCCGGTCGCCTCCTGGCGCAGCACCTCGAGCACCGCCACGTCACCGCGCCGCTGCCGCCCCGCCGCGAAGGTGAGCAGGCGCCGGCCCGAGGCGCGGGCCCGGGCCAGCATGCGGGCGTCGTCGGCGTTGACCACGGCGACGCCGCCCTGGGGGAGCCCGGCGTAGAGCTCGGCCTTGGCGTCGGCCACGCCGTCGATGGTCTTGAGCCCCTCGAGGTGGGCGGCGGCGGCGTTGGTGACCACCCCGACCTGCGGCGCGGCCATGGCCGCCAGCCGGGCGATCTCGCCGGGGTGGTTCATGCCCATCTCGATGACGGCGGCCTGGTGGTGGTGGGCGAGGCCGAAGAGGGTGAGCGGCACCCCGATCTCGTTGTTGAGGTTCCCCTCGGTCTTCAGCACCGGGCCGCGCTCGGCGAGGATGGCGGCGATCATCTCGCGCGTGGTGGTCTTGCCGTTGGAGCCGGTCACCCCCACCACCGGCAGGGTGAAGCGGCGGCGGTGGTGGCCGGCCAGCGCGCCGAGCGCCGTCAGCGTGTCGGCGACCAGCAGGCGCGCCAGGCCGGGCGGCGCGGCCACCTCGGAGGCGACCACCGCTGCGGCGGCCCCGGCGGCGGCCGCCGCAGGCAGGAAGGCGGCGGCGTCGTGGCGCTCGCCGCGCAGGGCCACGAAGAGCGCCCCGGCGCCGAGGCTGCGGGTGTCGGTGGAGACCCCGGCCACCGCGGCCGGCGGCGCGTCGAGCCAGCGCCCGCCGGTGGCGGCCTGCAGCTCCGCGGCCGTGAAGCCCGGGGCGCTCATGCCAGCCCGAGGGCCCGCCGCGCTTCCTCGCGGTCGTCGAAGTGGCGGCGCTCGGCGCCGATCAGCTGGTAGTCCTCGTGCCCCTTGCCGGCCACCAGCACCACGTCGCCGGGGCCGGCGCAGGCCACCGCCAGCTCGATGGCGGCGCGCCGGTCCGGCTCGACGACGTAGCCCGGCTCGGCGGCCACCGCCTCGGCGGCGGTGCGGCGGCCGCGGCCGGCGCCGGCGAGCCCCGGCTCGATCTCGGCGATGATGCGCAGCGGGTCCTCGCTGCGCGGGTTGTCGCTGGTGACCACGGCCAGGTCGGCGCCGCGCCCGGCCACCGCCCCCATGAGCGGCCGCTTGCCGCGGTCGCGGTCACCGCCGCAGCCGAAGACCAGGAGCAGGCGGCGCGGCGAGAGGGCCCGGAGCGCCTCGAGGGCCCGCTCCAGCGCGTCGTCGGTGTGCGCGTAGTCGACGAAGACGGTGACGCCGCGGCCATCGATCCGCTCGAGCCGCCCCGGCGCGCCCGGGCAGGCGGCCAGGCCGGCCTCGATGGCGGCCGGCGGCAGCCCGGCGGCCAGCGCCAACCCGGCGGCGCAGAGCAGGTTCTCCAGGTTGTGGGCGCCGACCAGCGGCGAGCGGATGGCGAGCGGGCCGCGCGGGGTCTGGAAGGTCGCCTCGATGCCGGCCACCGAGAGGCCGACCGCCTCGGCGCGCAGCTGGTCCTCGACGCGGGTGCCGTAGCGCCAGGCGGTCTTCCCGGGGCCGAGCTGGTCGGCCAGCCGCGCCCCCCAGCCGTCGCGGGCGTTGACGACAGCCACGCCCCCGGGGGCGAGGTGCTCGACGAAGAGGCGGCGCTTGGCGGCGAAGTAGCCCTCCATGTCGCCGTGGTAGTCGAGGTGATCGCGGGTCAGGTTGGTGAAGCCGGCGGCGGCGAAGCGCAGCCCGGCCACCCGATCCTGCGCCAGCGCGTGGGAGGAGACCTCCAGCACCACCAGCCGGGTGCCGGCGTCGCGCATCTCGGCCAGCAGCGCCTGCACGGTGGTCGACTCCGGCGTGGTGTGGGCGGCGGCGCGGGAGGTGCCGGGGAAGCGGTGGGTGACGGTGCCGAGCACGCCCACCGGCAGGGCCGCGGCGCGGGCGCAGGCCTCGACCAGGTAGCTCACCGTGGTCTTGCCGTTGGTGCCGGTGATCCCGACCAGCGTCATGGCGTCGCCGGGGCAGCCGTGCAGGTTGGCGGCGCAGAGGGCCATGGCCCGCCGCGCCGACGGGGCCAGCAGCAGCCGCGCCGGCGCGCACTCGACCGGCCGCTCGGCGATCACCGCCACCGCGCCCCGCCGCGCCGCCTCGGCGGCGAAGTCGTGGCCGTCGGCGCGCGCCCCGGGGAGCGCGCAGAAGATCGCGCCCGGCTTCACTTCGCGTGAATCGCCGGTGACCAGGACGACCTCGGGGTCGTCGGGGAGCGCGCCGCGCGCGCCGGTGCCTGCGATGACGTCCGATAGCAGCATCTTCGAGAGGATCTCACGCACGGGGTGGTCCGGCCAATTTCCGGCGTCCGTGCGGCAGGTTGCGTGACCTCGACCCGGTCAGCCCCGGGGCCGGGCCATGGTACGTCAGCCCGGGGGGGCGAGGGTAATCTTGACGCGGGCGCCGCGGTCGACGACCCGGCCGGGCGGTGGGGTCTGCGAGACCACCCGGCCCGAGCCGTCCAGCTCGGCGCCGAGGTCGAGGGCCTCGAGGGTTCGGATGGCGGCGCGAGCCGGCAGGCCGGCCAGGGCCGGGACCGCCACCCCGCCGGTGCTGCCGGCGCGGCGGCGCGCCGCCACCTCGACCGGGGGTGGGCCGGCGGCCTCATCCTCGGCGTCGGCGGGCGTGGCCGGGGCGACCGGGGCGGCCTTGGCCGCACGGGGGGCGTGGGTAGCCCGGGTAGCCAGGGCCATCGCCGACCGGGCGGCCGGCGCGGGGCGAGTCGCCAGCGCCAGCGCCGCGGCGGGGGCCGGCGCAATGGTCCCGGGGGGTGGGCCGTCGGGCGGGACGCCCAGCATCTTCAGGGCGTAGTCGGCGATCTCGCGGAAGGGCGGCGCCGCCACCTCGCCGCCGTAGGTCTCCCCCTTCGGCTCGTCGATGAAGACCCCGATCACCACCCGCGGCGACTCGGCCGGCGCGAAGCCGACGAAGGAGCTGAAGTTGCGGTCGGCCGAGTAGCCCCCCGAGACCGGGTCGGCCTTCTGGGCCGTGCCGGTCTTGCCGGCCACGCGCCACCCCTCGGGGCGGGCCCGCTTGCCGGTGCCGTCGGGGTCCTCCACCACCCCGGTCAGCCAGCGCGCCAGGGTGGCGGCCGTGCCGGCCGAGACCACCCGGCGCACCGGCGTGGGCGTCGACTGGTCGAGCACCGAGCCGTCGGCAGGGTCGAGCACGCGCCTCACCAGCAGGGGGCGCATCAGCGTGCCGCCGTTGGCGATGGCCCCCATGGCCGCCACCACCTGCAGGGGCGTGGCGGTCATCCCCTGCCCGAAGCTCTGGGTGGCCAGGGTGATGTCGGCCCTGGGGAAGGGGAGCTGGCCGCGCCGCTCGCCCGGCAGGTCGATGCCGGCCCGCTCGCCGAAGCCGAAGGAGGCCAGCACCTCGGAGAGCCCCTGCTTGCCGAGCCTGGCGCCGATGCGGGCGGCGCCGACGTTGGATGAGGCGGCCAGCACCTTGGCCGGGCCGGCCCAGCCGATCGGCTTGTGGTCGTGGATGACGTGTCCACCCACCGTGTACCCGGCGCCGCAGTCGATGGCGTCGCCGGCCTTGAGCACGCCGCGCTCGAGGGCCCCGGCGATCGTGAAGGCCTTTACGGTGGAGCCGGGCTCGAAGGCGTCGGTGACCGCGCGGTTGCGCAGCTCCTGCCCGCCCTGCACGGCGTTGGGGTTGACGGGCGGGAAGCTGGCCATGGCCAGCACCTCGCCGGTGGCCGGGTCGAGCGCCACGGCCACGCCGGAGAGGGCCCTGGAGCCGCGCACCGCGGCCGAGAGGGCGCGCTCGGTGGCCAGCTGCAGCCCCTGGTCGATGGTCAGCTCGACGCGGGCCCCCTCGCGCCCGCGCGCCGAGCCGGGGGCGTCGAGCAGGGCGACCCGCGCCGCGCCGTCGCGCTGCGAGGCGACCTTGGTCGACTCGCCGCGCAGCAGGTCGTCGAGCGCCAGCTCCACCCCGTCGAGCCCCGAGCCCTCGTCGCCGGTGACGCCGAGCAGCTGCCCGGCCAGCGTGACCTTGGGGTAGTAGCGGCGGGTCTCGGCCACCAGGCCGACGCCGGGGAGCCCGAGCCGCCGCACCGCGCCAGCCTCGGCCGGGGAGATGCGCCGCTTGGCCCAGACGAAGCGGGCCCCGCGGTCGACCTTCTTGCCCAGCGCCTTGGGCTCGAGCCCGAGCGCCCCGGCCAGCTGCTTCACGGCGGCCGCCACCGAGGGGGTCCGGTCGGCCAGCACCTCGGGATCGACGAAGACCGACTCGGCGTCGGCGCTGCCGGCCAGCAGCACCCCGGAGCGGTCGGTGACCGCGCCGCGGCGCGGCTTCATCACGAACTGGCGCAGGTACTGGTCGCGGGCCTCGGAGGAGAGCTTGTCGCGCTGCACCACCTGCAGCTGCACGGCGCGCCAGGCCAGGCCGCCGAAGCCGGCCAGGAAGGCCAGGCCGACCAGGCCGATGCGGAGGGCGATCCAGCGCGTCGCCTTGGGATCAGGCCCGGCGCGCACTCGCTACCGCCCCGAGGCGGTCACCCGCGACGGCCCCCGGAGCGCCACCTGCTGCGCCCCGGGGACCTCCGCGTCCCGCCCGGCGTTCGCCGACGCCGAGCGGGCACCCGCCGCCGCCCGTCCAGACCTGGGCTCCACCGCCGACGCCGTCTGCGCGGCCTGCACCGCGAAGACCGCGCCGGGTGCCGGTGGTGCCATCGAGAGCCTCGTCCTCGCGAACTTCTCGAGCGCCGCCGGCGCCTTGAGCGCCTCCACCTCCAGCACCAGCCGGTCCTGCTCGGCGGTGAGGCGGGAGTGCTCGCGCTGCAGCTTCCCCAGCTCGTAGGCGGCACTCAGCGTGCGGGTGCGTGACCAGGTGAAGGCCACCAGCATCGCCGCCAGCAGCGTCACGAAGAGGGTGGTCCGCAGCACCGGGCCGACCACGGCGGGCCGCTTGGAGGCGGCGCGGATCACTTGAGCCGCTCCACCACGCGCAGGCGGGCGCTGCGCGAGCGCGGGTTGCGGGCCAGCTCGGCGTCACCGGCCACCGCCGGCTTGCGGGTCACCGCCGTGAAGCTCGGGGTGGCGCCGCAGCCGCAGACCGGCATGCCGGGCGGGCAGATGCAGGCCTGGCAGAGGGCGCGGAACTTCTCCTTCACGGCCCGGTCCTCCAGGCTGTGGAAGGCGATGGCGCCGGCGCGGCCGCCCGGGCTCATCATCCCCGGCAGCCCCTCGAGCCAGGCGGCCAGCGCCCCCAGCTCGTCGTTGACGGCGATGCGCAGCGCCTGGAAGGTGCGGGTGGCCGGGTGGATGCGCTTGGGCCAGGCCTTGCGCGGGATGGCGCCGCCCACCAGCTCGGCGAGGCGGGCGGTGTCGAGCGGCTCGCCGGCCTCGACGGCGCGCTTGATGGCGCGGGCGATGGGGCGGGCGAACGGCTCCTCGCCGTAGCTCTTGATCAGGTGGGCCAGCTCGTGCTCGTCGACGCGGGTGAGCAGGTCGGCCAGCGTCTGCCCCTCCGGCCCCATGCGCATGTCGAGCGGGCCGCCGTCGCGGAAGGAGAAGCCGCGCGAGGGGTCGTCGAGCTGCGGGGAGGAGACGCCCAGGTCGACCAGCGCCCCGTCGACGCCGTCGAGCTTGAGGGCGGCCAGCACGCCGCGGGCGTCGCGGAAGTCGCCGCGCACCGCCCGGAAGGCCTCGCCGTAGCGGGCCAGCCGCGCGCTGGCGGCGGCGAGGGCGCGGGGGTCCTTGTCCATGCCGATCACGCGCGCCCCCGCCTCGAGGAAGAGGGCCGAGTGGCCGCCCCCGCCGAGGGTGCCGTCGAGGAAGACCCGCCCCGGCCCGGGGCGGAGCAGCTCCACGACTTCACGTGCCAGCACCGGCTCATGGACGAACTCCTCGCTCACGCGGCCCGGATGGCGGCCTCGACATCGGTGAACATCTCGACGTACCCGCCGGCCCCGCCGGCGTGCACCAGGTCGCGCACGTAGCGCGTGGCCCCGGAGGCGCGCAGCCCGGGGATGGCCTTGAGCAGCGCCGCGCCGGCGTAGTGGAGGTGGGTGACCCGCTTCAGGTCGATGACCACGGTCCGCCCCAGCGCCCGCGCCTGCGACGCCACCCGCGCGATGGAGGCCAGCTCCTCGCGGGTCAGCTCGCCGACGCCCCGGATCACCGTCACCTCGTCCGCCTGCCTCATCTCGTACATGGCCACGCCCTCCACGCCCTACACCTTGAAGAAGTCGACCCGCTGGTCGGCCGGGATCTCGGCCGCCATCTCCGCCTCGAACGCCGCCTGGTCGTAGAGCTGGATGTACCCACCCATCCCGACCCAGACGACCTCCTTCTGCAGCCCGGCCCACTCGCGCAGCGCCGGCGGCACCAGCACGCGGCCGTGGACGTCGAGGTCGACCTCGTGCGCCGAGGCGACGTACTTGAGGACGTTGCGCTGCATGGCGGCGTCGAAGGGCGAGGCGGAGGAGACGCGCCGGGCCAGCTCGGACCACTGCGACTGCGGCAGCGCCAGCAGCGAGCGCGAGTGCGAGTTGCGCAGCAGCACGATCCGCGGCTCGCCCGCGGCGGCCAGCGCTTCGCGCAGCTTGACCGGCAGGCTGGTGCGCCCCTTGGCGTCGATCGTGTGGTTGTAGGTTCCGAAGAACACGGGCGGTCTGATCCTGCGCTCGAGATCCACTTTTTGCCACTTCTTGCCGCGATGTGGTCCGGATCTAGGTTGATCCGCTCCGACTTGTCAACGGAGCCCCACGCAGGCCCGATCCCTGTGCTGCCAGAATGTTCAGTGGGATCCGGGTGGATAGGGCCGAGATCGCCCTGATCTGGTCGAACTTGAATCATCGACCTCATCAATCCACGACATTCGGTTGCGTCGCCGCCTCCAGCCCGCCATCCTCGGCCGATGGCGCGCGTCAAGCTGGGACCGGTCGAGCTGGCGGAGGGGACGATGCGCGGCTTCCCGCGCGGCGAACGGCCCGGGATCCTGCTGGCCCGCGTCGGTGGGCGGCTGCTGGCTCTCGACGACTGGTGCAATCACGCGGGCGGCAAGCTCTCCGAGGGGCGGCTGGAGGGCGGCGCGGTCACCTGCCCGCTCCACCGGATGGCCTTCGAGCTCTCGAGCGGCCGCCTGGTCACCAGTCCGCGACTCTGCGAGGACCAGCCCCACTACCAGGTCGAGGAGCTCGACGGCGAGGTCTGGGTCGAGCTGCCAGGCTGAAGCGGCGAGGTCTGTCGTCGATCCTGCCGTCGCGGATCTTGCCGTGGGGGGCCCTGCCGTGGTGGGCCCTGCCGTCGTGGGCCCTTCTTGCCGCCGGCCACCGGACCTGCTCTCCTGCCATCACCGGGGGTCATCGCATGCGCCGATCGCTCGCAGTCCTGGCCTGCCTCGTCATCGCCACCGCTGCGCCGCGGGCGATGGCCCAGGAGGCGTCGCCCGCCTGGCCGCAGCCTGGCCAGCCGGTGGTGGTGCTCCTCAAGGATGGCCAGAAGCTCCAGGGGACGCTGCTGAGCCGGGACGCCGACGGCATCGTGCTCGAGGTCTCGGGCGCCCGCATGCAGGTCCCGGCCGGCTCGATCGATCAGCTGGCCCCGCCCGGCAGCGTGGCGGCCGCCGGGCGCTGGCCGCGCGACGCCAACCGGACCCGCTACCTCTACTCACCGAGCGGCTTCATGCTGCGCCAGGGCGAAGGGTACGTCTCGCAGACCGAGATCTTCATCACCTCGGTCGGCGTCGGCCTGACCGACTGGCTGACGCTGCAGGCCGGGACGGTCCTGCCGGTCCTCTTCGTCGAGCCGCGCAGCACGCCGTTCCTCGTGGCCGTCAAGGCCGGCGGCTCGCCGAGCCCGCACCTCCACCTGGCCGGCGGCTTCCAGCTGCTGGCCATCCCCGGCTACAGCGAGATCCCGGCGGTCGGCTTCCTCTTCGGCACGCTCACGCTCGGCACCGAGGACCTGCACCTCGGCATCTCGGCCGGTCCCCCGTTCGCCTTCAACAAGAGCGACAGCGCGCTCGGCGCCGCCATCGTCTCGGTCTCGGGCAACTGGCGGATGGGTCGCTCGATCGCGCTGGTGAGCGAGAACTGGCTCGTGCCGGTGAGCGGCAGGCTCCAGGGGATCGGGAGCCTGGCGGTCCGCTTCCTCGGCGAGCACCTGGCGGTCGACGCCGGCTTCGTCTTCGCCAACGGCGCGAAGGCGCCGCTCCCCTGGCTCGACTTCACCTGGCACTGGGACGCCCCGGGGCCTGGGCCAGCGCGCTGAAGCGGCGCCGACCCGGGCTCCGGTCGTCCGGGGCTCGGCGCAGCGCTACGCCGGGACCCTGGGCACCTTGGGCAGCTTGGCGAGCGACTCCTTCACCTTCTCGGCCGGGTACTCGTAGTCGGTCAGCTTGCCGGCCAGGTAGTCGTCATAGGCGACCATGTCGACGTGGCCGTGGCCGGAGAGGTTGAAGAGGATGGTGCGCGGCTTGCCCTCGGCCTTGGCGGCCAGGGCCTCGTCGATGGCGCCGCGGATGGCGTGCGAGGACTCCGGGGCCGGGATGATCGCCTCGGTGCGGGCGAAGGTGACCGCCGCCTCGAAGCAGGAGAGCTGGCCGACGGCGCGGGCCTCGATGATCCCGTGGTGCAGCAGCTGCGAGACCAGCGGCGAGGCGCCGTGGTAGCGCAGGCCGCCGGCGTGGATGCCGGGCGGCATGAAGTCGTGGCCGAGGGTGTGCATCTTGACCACCGGCGCCATCTTGGCGGTGTCGCCGAAGTCGAAGTCGTAGACCCCCTTGGTCAGCGTCGGGCAGGAGGCCGGCTCCACCGCCAGCAGCCGCACCTGCTTGCCGGCCGCCTTGTCGGCGACGAAGGGGAAGGCCATGCCGGCGAAGTTGGAGCCGCCGCCGTGGCAGGCGATCACCACGTCCGGGTAGTCGCCGGCCTCCTTCATCTGCTCCTTGGCCTCGAGCCCGATCACGGTCTGGTGCAGGCAGACGTGGTTGAGCACCGAGCCGAGCGCGTACTTGGTGTCGTCGTGGGTGGCGGCGTCCTCGACCGCCTCGGAGATGGCGATGCCGAGCGAGCCCTGGTTCTCCGGGTCATCGGCCAGGATGGAGCGGCCGGCGTTGGTCCGCGGGCTGGGCGAGGCCAGCACCTCGGCCCCCCAGAGCTGCATCATGGAGCGGCGGTAGGGCTTCTGGCCGTGCGAGACCTTGACCATGTAGATGGTGCACTCGAGGCCGAACATCTGGCAGGCCAGCGCGATCGACGAGCCCCACTGGCCGGCGCCGGTCTCCGAGGCGATCCGCCTGGTGCCGGCCTGCTTGTTGTAGAAGGCCTGCGGCACGGCGGTGTTGGGCTTGTGCGAGCCGGCCGGCGAGACCCCCTCGTACTTGAAGTAGATCCTGGCCGGGGTGCCGAGCAGCTTCTCCAGCCGGTGGGCGCGGATCAGCGGGCTGGGGCGCCAGAGCTGGTAGATCTCGCGGACCTCGTCGGGGATCTTGATCCAGCGCTCACCCGACATCTCCTGCTCGAGCAGCTGCGGGGGGAAGAGCGGCAGCATGTCGGCCGGGGTGACCGGCTGCATGGTCGCCGGGTGGAGCACCGGCGCGGGGGGAGCCGGCAGGTCGGCGACGACGTTGTACCAGTGGGTCGGGATGCGGTTCTCGCCGAGCAGGAACTTGGTCTGCATGGGGCTCCTCGAAAGCGGGGAAGCCGCCGATTAGGCCGCTCGGCGGGCGCTCCGTCAAGACGCTATCGCACACCCCGGCTCCCCCAGGCACCCCTGGGAGCCATCAATCACCCGAAGGTCCCAGCGAAAAAGGCGGTGACCCCCTGCGGCGAAAATTCGCCCCGGATGGGCTGTCGGCTAAGATACTGTCGTGTTACTGAGGGCACGTCAGCAGGGGGATTCACGGGAGTAGAGATGTCCAGGGAGCGCCGCGCCAGTCCCCGATTTCCCCTTGTCCTGACGGTCAAGTACCTCGACGCCGATTCGGTGCTCGACTACACCGAGAACCTGTCGGCCACCGGGCTCTTCGTCCGCACCGACCGGGTCTTCGTGGCGGGTGAGCGGACCAGCCTGGTGGTCTCCTTCCCACAGCTGCTCGAGCCGGTGGAGCTGACGGTCGAGGTGGTCCGCATGCACCCCCGCGAGGGAGACCAGCCCGGCGGCGTGGCGGTGCGGGTCCCGGACGATCTGCCCGATCACCGGGCCAAGCTGGCCGAGGTGACCCGCTTCGTGGCCAACACCTCACGCGGGCCGACCCCGACCTGCCGCATCCTGCTCTGCGAGGACAACGGCCTGGTGGCCAACATGTACGCCGCCGCGCTGCGGCGCATGGCCGAGACCGACAAGCTCGAGGGGCTCGGCGTCGAGGTGGTCAACGACGGCGCGGCCGCGTGGGACCGGCTGCTGCGGACGCCCGCCATCGACCTGCTGGTGACCGACATCTTCATGCCGCTGGTCACCGGGGTCGACCTGGTGGAGCGGATCCGGGCCGAGCCGGCGATGGCCCACATCCCGGTGGTGGTCATCACCTCGGGCGGCGAGAAGGAGCGCACCGAGCTGGCCGCGCTCGGCATCACGCTCTTCCTGCAGAAGCCGATCAAGTACCTCGACCTGGCCGACACCGTCCGCTTCCTGCTCAAGGCGCGCCAGGGGCTGGTGACCAGCCCGCCGCGCGCGGCCCTGGTGGTGGCCACCGAGCCGAACCCCAAGGCGCTCAACGAGCCGCCGCAGGCCGGCCTCCCCGGGGCGCCCAAGCCGACCCCTGGCGGCTGAACCGGGAGTGATCCGGCGCCAGGTGGGTGTGGCGGGCCGGGCGCGGAGCGGCTAGCCTGATCAGACCCGCACCGCTGGAGGAGACCGCTCATGGCCGAGAAGGTGGCAGCCCACATCACCGGGACCGTGGTTCGCGTCGAGAAGGCCAAGGGCGACACCGTGGCCCCCGGCGAGGTGGTGGTGATCCTCGAGTCGATGAAGATGGAGATGCCGGTCGAGGCGATGATCGGCGGCGTGGTGCAGGAGATCCGCTGCGCCCCGGCCCAGGCCGTCAACGAGGGCGACATCCTCGTCATCCTGGGATGAGCGCCCCGCCCCGGATCCGCGTCGAGGACCGCGGCGAGGTCCGGGTCCTGCTGCTCGACAACCCGTCCAAGCGCAACGCCCTCGACTTCCGCGCCCTCGACGAGCTCGAGGCGGCCTGCGCCGCCGCGGTCGGCGACCGGGTGCGCTGCCTGCTGCTGCGGGGCGCCGGCGACGAGGCCTTCTCCTCCGGCTTCGACCTCGCCGAGCTGGGCCAGGTCAACGGGCGCGGCGAGCGGCCCGACGAGGCGGTGGAGCGGGCCGCCGAGGCGCTCGAGGCGGTCACCTGCCCGACCGTGGCCTTCCTGAACGGCCCGGCCTACGGCGGCGGCTTCGAGCTGGCGGCCACCTGCGACCTGCGCGTGGCCCGTGAAGGCATCCTGCTCGGCCTGCCGCCCGCCAAGCTCGGCGTGGTCTACCCGGAGGGTGGCCTGCGCCGCTTCCTGCAGCTGGTGGGCGGGGCCCGCACCCGCGAGCTCTTCTTCTCCGGCCGCCCCATCGACGCCCACGTCGCGCACGGCTGGGGGCTGGTCAACCGGCTGCTGCCGGCCGAGGGGGCCGAGGGGGCGGCGCTGGCGCTGGCCGGGGAGATCGCCCGCAACGCCCCGCTGGCGGTGCAGGGGATGAAGCGCATCCTGCGGCTGCTGGAGAGCGCCCACGAGCGGGGGCTCTCCGGCGCCGAGCGCGACGAGATCGCCGAGCTGCGCCGCCGCGCCTTCGAGAGCCAGGACATCCTCGAGGGGCGGCGGGCCTTCGCCGAGCGGCGGCCCCCGAGGTTCGAGGGCAAGTGACCGTGACCGACCAACGCTCCACGGCGCTCGGGTTCTAGATGCCCTCGCTCGCCGCGCTCGGCTACGGCCCCTTCTTCTCCTCGCAGCTCGACCTGCCGGACGAGGCCGGGCTGGCGCCGGCGCGGGTGCTGGTCGACCTCGGGGTGCGGCTGCTGCTCGACCTCGGCGGCGAGGAGCGGACCGCCCTGCTGCCGACCTCGCTGCACGGCGCGGCGGCGGTGGGCGACTGGGTGCTCTGCGAGCGGCTCGAGGACGGCGCCGCGGTGCTGCGCCGCGTGCTGTCGCGCCGCTCGACCCTCTCCCGGCAGGCGGCCGGGACGCCGACCGGGGAGCAGGTGCTGGCCGCCAACGTCGACCTGGTGCTGCTGGTCGAGCCGCTCGACGCCGGCCCCAACCTGCGCCGGCTGGAGCGGATGCTGGCCGCGGTGCGCGCCTCCGGGGCGGCGCCGGCCGTGCTGCTCACCAAGGCCGACCTCTGCGCCGACGCCGACGAGGCGGCGCGCCAGGTCGGCGCGGTGGCCGAAGGCGCGGCGGTGCTGGTGATCGCGGCCAAGGCCGGCCTGGGGCTGGAGGCGGTCCACCAGCTGATCGGCCCCGGCACCACCGCCGCGCTCATGGGCCAGTCGGGCGTCGGCAAGTCGACGCTGCTCAACGCGCTGCGCGGCGGCGAGTCGGAGGCCACCGGGGGGCTCGACGCCGATGGCCGGGGGCGCCACACCACCACCTGGCGGCGGCTCTGGACGCTCCCCTCCGGCGGCCTGCTGGTCGACGGCCCGGGCCTGCGCGAGCTGCAGCTCTGGGCCGGCGAGGGGGTGGCGGCCGCCTTCGCCGACGTGGCCGGGCTGGCGGCCGGCTGCCGCTTCAACGACTGCACCCACGGCGAGGAGCCGGGCTGCGCGGTGCTGCGGGCGGTGGCCGACGGGACGCTCGAGGCCGGGCGGCTGGCCAGCTACCTGAAGCTGGCGCGCGAGGCGGCGGCGCTGGCGGCGCGCCACGACGCGGCCGCCCGCCAGGCCGAGCGGCGCACCGGCCGGATCATGGAGCGGGCGATCCGCGACCTGCAGCGCAAGCGCGGGCGGTAGCGGGCGCGCTCCTAGGGGAGCAGCAGGAAGCAGGCGGCCATCACCAGCGTCGGGAAGAGCGCCCCGGCCAGCAGGTAGCCGGGCGCCACCCCGTGCGGGAAGTAGCGTGCCAGCGCCGACTGGCCGGCCGGGTTGGGGGCGTTGGCGATCACCGTCAGGCCGCCGCCCACCACCGCGCCGGCCACCACCGCGTACTGCAGCGACGGCCCGAGCTTCGGCACCAGCGAGGCGAGGTAGGTGATGGCGGCGTTGTCGTTGAAGGCCGTCAGGCCGATGGCCCCGAAGAAGAGCGGCCGCTCGTCGAGGCGGGAGAGCACCGGCTCGATCCACCAGCCCTGGCCGGCGCCGTGGATCACCAGCCCGGCGAGGAAGAAGCCGACCAGCATGGGCGGGCGCAGGTCGAGCGCCTGCTGGTGGGGCGCGGTCGCCTGCTGGAAGGCGAGGAAGAAGAGGAAGCCGCCGATGAAGACCGCCGGGGTGTGGGCGGCGTAGACGGTGAGGGCGAGGAAGAGCAGGTGGACCGCCACGATCCAGCCGGGCACGGGCTGCTCGGGGACGGCCTGGGACCCCTCGGCCCGGGCCAGGCCCCGCCCGGCCAGCTCGGCGAAGGTCTTGCGGAAGGCGACCGCGTAGGCGGCGTTGGCGATGCCGATGCCGACCATCGCCTTCCACCCGAAGTTCGACATCATGAAGCCGCTGCCCCAGCCGAACTTGCCGGCAACCATCAGCACCGGCGGGGCGGCGAAGTGGGTGAGGGTCCCGCCCACCGAGATGTCGACGAAGAGCAGGCCGAGCGTGGCGTAGCGGAAGGCCGGCCCCGGGTCGAGGTCGAGGACTCGCCGCCCCAGCAGCATGGCGCAGATGATCATGGCGGCCGGCTCGGTGATGAAGGAGCCGAGCAGGGGGCCGACGGTGAGGACCGAGAGCCACCAGGCCAGCGGTGTGCCACCGCCGAGCCGCGCAACCACCCCCAGCACCTGCTCGGCGAAGGCCAGCACCGGGCGCGTCGAGGCGATGGCCATGATCACCACCACGAAGAGCGGCTCGGTGAAGTGCACCCCGCCGAGGAACTGCTCGGCGCCGCGGGCGCCGCGGCTGACGACCAGCACCACCAGCAGCGGGATGACCCAGATGCCGAAGATCGCCTCGATCTCGCCGAGGAAGTGGAGCAGCTCGACCCGGGCGCTGTGCCCCTCGCCGCCGCGCTCGGCGTCGAGCCGGTGCCTGAGCCGGTGCGAGGCGGCCATCAGGCTGGGGGCCACGAAGGTGTGGAGGATGGCCAGCGCGAAGATGGCGGTGGCCACCAGGTTGAGCGGATCGGCCGCGGCGCGGGCGGTGAGCAGCTGCCAGAGCCCCAGCCCCTCCACGCCCGCGTAGCCGTCGAGTGGGATCGGGAAGGCGCCGGCGCTCAAGAGCCGCACCGCCGCAGCAGCAGGCCGAGCAGCAGCCCCCCGGCCAGGGCGGCGGCCCCGAGCCGGAGCAGGGCGGCGCCGCGGGTGGTCGGCGGCGCCGGTCGTTCGGCGACGCTGGCCGCGCCGGCGGCGGGCGCGGGCGCGGCGGCGGCAGGGACCACCACCACCGGCATGGGGTCGGGGCGGGTGGGCGCCGGCAGCGGGGGCGGGGTGCCCGGCCCGCTGGAGGCCAGCTCCTCGGGGAGCACCACCAGGTCGTAGGCCCCGATCTCGACCAGGTCGCCGGGCCGGATGCGCCGGCGCGAACCGACCCGCTCGCCGTTGAGCCGGGTGCCGGTCAGGCTGCCGAGATCCTCGACGAAGATCTGGCCGCTGGAGCGGGTGAAGCGGGCGTGGCGCCGGGAGACGTTCCGGTCGGGGAGGCGCCAGCCGACGCCCTCGGTGGCGCGCCCCACCACGAGCTCGTCGGCGGTGAACGGCACCACCGTGCGCGTGCCAGCCTCGTCCTCGATGATCAGGCGCATCCCTGGACCCTACTTGCCCTTCGGGGCGGCGGGCGTGAGGGTGCGCTGGAAGCGGGTGCCGCTCTTCTCGGGCAGCACCACCACCTGGTCGATCTCGTAGCCGTCGAGCTTCAGGTCGATGCGGTGGCGCTGGTCGAGCCGCACCTCGCCGATGGTGATCGGCGTGACGCCGACCAGTCGGTCGTCGAGCCGGACCTGGGCGCCGGGCGGAACGCTGAGCACCTCGATGGCGCCGAAGGCCGAGACGAGCTGGGCGTGGACGCGCAGCGAGAGGCGCCCTGGCGCCGGCTTCACGGGGAGCGTGGTGGGGCGCAGCGTCGGGCCGGTGAGCCGCACCTCGTGAGGCTGGTCGACCGCCACCCCCTCGATCACCGCAGGGGTGCGCTGGCCGGTCGGGGTGCCGTCGAGCGCGATCTCTGCGCCGCTCGGCTCGCTGGTCACCACCAGGGCGCCGCGGCGCAGGTAGGGGGCGCCGAACCAGGCGGCGGCGGCGCCGCCCAGCAGCGCCGCCAACGTCAGCAGGACCACCAGCGGCCAGCCCACCCCGTGCCGGACCACCACCGGCCGGCGCACCGGGCGGGAGCCGGAGGGGCTGCGCGACTCGGGCGAGGGGTCCACCATGGCCAGCGGCTCGAGCTCCTGGGTCGCCTCGGCGCCGGGCGGCGCGGTGCCGGCCGCGGCGGCGGCGCGCTGGGCGGCCTGGCTCCGGTCGGCCAGGTTCCCCAGCACCTTCATGATCAGGGCGTCGTGGGCCCGGGCCTGCCGCTGGCGGGCGATGCGTTCGGCGAAGACCTGGTGGAGCTGCTTCTCGAGGTGATCCGAGATGGCCGAGTGCGGCGTGGGGAAGAGCACGTCGACCAGCGCCTCGGCGAAGGCGCGGGCGTCGGGGTAGCGCCTGGCCGGGTCGTAGGCCAGCGCCCGGCCGAGGATGGTGTCGAGCTCCTTGGGGAGGCGCGGGTCGACGGTGGTGACCGGGACCACCCTGGCCTTGCGCGAGACCACCAGCGAGTCGACGTCGGTCGACTTGGGGAAGGGCTTCTGCTTGGTGAGCAGCTCGTAGAGGATGATGCCGGCGGCGAAGATGTCGACGCGGTGATCCCAGCGCGTCTCCAGCGAGGCCTGCTCGGGCGCCACGTAGCCGAGCTTCCCCATCAGCATCCCCTCCTTGTAGTAGGAGAGGCTGGTGGCGGCGCGGGCGATGCCGAAGTCGAGCAGCTTGAGCTCGCCCTCGAAGGAGATCAGGCAGTTGTCCGGAGAGACGTCGCAGTGGACGATCTGCAGGTCGTTGCCCTGGCCGTCGGTCTTGCGGTGGGCGTAGTCGAGGCCGTGGAGCAGCTGCAGCACCATGTAGATGGCCTGCTCCGGGGAGAGGGTGGCGCCGGCCCGCGCGAAGGCCTGCATCACCTCCTTCATGGAGACGCCGTTCACCAGCTCCATGGAGATGAAGTAGGTCCCGTCGATGATGCCGCACTCGTAGATCTGGGCGATGTTGGAGTGGGTGAGCTGGACGGTGAGCTTGGCCTCGTTGACCAGCATCGAGATGAAGCCCTGGTCCTTGGAGCGGTTGGGCAGGATGCGCTTGACCACCAGCTCCTTCTCGAAGCCGGCCGCCCCGACCACGCGTGCGCGGAAGATCTCCGCCATGCCCCCCACGGCGAGCCGCTGGAGCAGGAAGAACTTGCCGAAGGCGTGGGGCTTGAACTCGGCGCTGGCCGGGGCGTCTGCCACGATCTGGGGATGCTACCGTGAAGCGACCGCGTAGACCACGTGCCAGCTGGCCGGGACTCCGTTCGGGCCCCCGGCCAGGCGGTATCGCTCCAGCGCCGCCAGCAGGGTCCGCCGCCCTCCCAGCCCCCCGGGACCTGGCGTGGCCCCCTGGGCGCCGATCCGCTTGAGCGAGCGGAGCAGCGCGGCCGGGTCGGGGTGGTGCTCGACGTGGTGAGCCTCCTCGAGCCGGATGGCGCCGAAGCCGGCCGCGGAGAGGGCCGCCGTCACCTCGCCGGCGGTGAAGAAGCGGTGGAGCCGCTCCCCGGCGGCCGGGCCGGCCGCCTCCCGCCAGGCGGCGCGCAGCTCGCGGAGCGTCTGCTCGGCGAAGAGCGCCAGCACCAGCGTGCCGCCGGGGCGCAGCACCCGGGCGCACTCGGCCAGCGCCGGCTCGAGCCGGGGCAGCCACTGGAAGGTGGAGGTGGAGACGGCCAGGTCGAAGCGGGCGGCGCCGAAGGGGAGGGCCTCGGCGTCGGCGGCCGCCACCGCGGCGGCCGGGGCGGCGCGGCGGGTGGCGGCGCACATGCCGGGGGCGAGGTCGATGGCGGCGGCGCGCAGCCCGGGGCGGGTCGCCAGCAGGTCGGCCAGCAGCCGGCCGGTGCCGGCCCCCACGTCGAGGAGCCGGCCGGCGTCCGGGGCGGCCTCGGCCGCCAGCTCGGCCACCCGGTCGCGCACCAGGGCCTGCACGGCGGTGGCGCCGTCGTAGCCGGCGGCGCCGCGCGAGAAGGCGGCACGGACCCGCGCCTTGACGACGCGGTTCACGCCGCAGCCCCGGCGAAGCCCTCGAGCAGGCCGGCCACCTCGGCCTCGCGGGAGAGGAAGGGGGCGTGGCCGGTGGCCGGGAAGGTGACGAGGCGGGCCGCCGGCAGCAGCGCCGCCATGGCCCGGGCCGCGCCGACCGGGACGATGGCGTCGGCCTCGCCGTGGAGCAGCAGGGTCGGCCGGGTCACGGCCGGGAGGGCGGCGCGCAGGTCGGTGCCGGTCAGCAGGTCGAGGCCGGCCAGCGCGCAGGCCAGGTCCGGCGAGGGGTGGCCGCCCGGCTCGCCCGGGGCCGCCAGCCCCCCCAGCCCCGCCCGCGCCGCCAGGTCGAGCTCGCCGGGCGCGAAGCAGTCGTCGAGGAAGCGGGCCACGGTCCGCGCCGGCTGGCGCTCCAGCCGGGCCGCCAGCGCGGCCAGGGCGCGGGCCGGCAGGCCGTGTGGCCACCCATCACCCTCGGTGAAACGTGGCGTGGCCCCGAAGAGGGCGAGGCGGCTCACCCGGTCGCCGAGGCGAGGCAGGGCGGCCAGCGCCACCTGGGCGCCGAGCGACCAGCCGACCAGCAGGGCGCCGCCAAGGTCGAGGGTCTCGGCCAGGGCAGCCAGGTCGCCTGCCAGGTCGGGAAGGGTGAAGGGGCCGGGGGCCGAGGCGCCGTGGCCGCGCAGGTCGAGCCGCACCAGGCGGTGGCCTGGCGAGAGGCGCGCCGCCAGCGCCGTGAAGTCGGCGCCGGAGCGCGACCAGCCGTGCAGCAGCAGCATCGGCGGCCCGGAGCCCTGGTCTTCGTAGTGGAGCGCCGGCGCGCCGTCGGTGCGGAGGGTGGCCACGGTGGCGGGCAAGATCGCAGCCTGCCCGGCCGCTCGTCAACCTCCCTTGGGTGCCGTGGTTGACGAGACCTGGGGTGCGAGCGGAGCGGCCCCGCCGCCGGCCGACCAGCGCTCGCGCAGCCAGGCCCCGGCCGCGGCGGAGCGCCACCAGGGGACGCCGCCCGACCGGGCCGAGAGCTCGGCGGCGAGCCGCCCGGCCAGCAGGTGGGCCCGCAGCGTGTCGGCGGCCCGCAGCAGCGGATCGGGGTCGAGCCGCCAGGGGAGCGGGGCCCCGCGCTCCAGCGGGTGGCCGTGGGCGCGCGGCGCCAGCCCGGCCCAGCGCGCCGGAGCGCCGGCCGGATCGCGCGCTCGCGCCACCTCGCCCAGCACCGTGGCGGCCGCGGCCCGCGCCGCGTGGGTCCGGCGCGCCGCCGCCACCCGGGCCTCGCGCAGGGCCGCCTCGGGGGCGACGCCGTGGGCCAGCAGCCAGTCCCGGTCGGCGGCGATCTCCTCGAAGAGCAGCCCCCAGGCGAGCGTCTGCCAGGCCGGCGGCAGCCAGCGATCCTCGAAGGGAGCGGCCGGGGCGACGTGGGCCATCGCCAGGGCGACGCCCAGCTCGTGGAGCGAGGCCCGGACGGCGTCGAGTCCAGCCAGCGGCGCGAGCGCCAGCCGGACGTCCCCCGGCACCTCGACCGCCACGGCCAGCGGTCGCGGCACCTTGCCGGCACGTGCCGCCGCGTCGACGGTGAGCCGGCCGCCGGCCTGGAGGTCGAGCCCGACCCCGGCGAGGAGGGCGCCGAGATCGGTCAGCAGCCGGCCGGCCGGGAAGCCGCCCGGGGCCGCGGTGGTGCGAAAGAGGCGGGGCAGGTCCCACTCGCGCAGCCGCGCCGCCGGGATCCCGAGCTCCTGGCGGGCCAGGGCGTCGAGCGTGCCGGGCCAGGCCGGATCGCCGGCGGCCAGCGTCGCCTCCGCCAGCGCCGCCAGCTCTCCCGGCTCCTCGAGCCGCAGCGCGCCGGCCAGGGCGAGCGAGCCGTCGAGGCCGCGCTCACCGGCCGCCTTGAGGAGGGCGGCGTCGCGGGCCGCGGCCTGCTTCTCCAGCTTGAGCTCGGCGGCGGCGGCCGCCTCGGCGGCGGCCTTGCGCCGCGGGGCCTCCGGCTCGCCGGCCAGCAGGGCCGGGAGCGCCCGGAGCGGCAGGCTCCGCTTCTCCCAGGTGAAGCGGGCTGCGGCGCGCGAGGCGGCCAGCGCCTGCGTCGGCTCGGCGGCGGCGCGAGCCAGCTGCTCGCCGACCAGGAAGGCCCGGAGCCGCTCCAGCCGGGCGCGCTCCGGCCCGGCGCTGGCGGTGGCGATCGCCTCGCCGAGCGGGGGCAGGGCGGCCGGATCGAGCAGCGCCTCGCGCCCGGACCAGGTCGCGGCCAGGTCGGCCGGTCCGCCGCTGGTCCAGCCGCGCCAGGCCGCCTCGCCCTGCGCCCCGAGGAACGCCGCGGCCGCCTCGCGCAGCGGCGTGAACCGATCGGCGACGGGGGCGGGCGGGGCGGGGACGGTCAGGGCGGCGCCGGCCGCGGCGGCGGGCGACGCGGTGGGCTCGCCGGTGGGAGGCGCGTGGGCACAGGCGGCGAGGAGCAGGAGCGAGGCGAGGAGGGGTCTCACGGGGTGCGCATGCTAACACCGCCAGGCCACTGACCGGCCGCCCCCGCACTTGGGGTCGCCCCTTCGGCTAGACTCGCCGGGTGACCGCGCCCGACCGCCGCCAGCAGGCCCGCGCCCGCGCCCGGCTCGCGGCCGAGACGCGCCGCCTGCTCGGCACGCTCGGCTACGAGGAGGTCGAGACCCCGACGCTGGTCCCGGCCCCCGGGATGGAGCCGCACCTCTCCCCCTTCGAGACCCCCTGGCGCCCCGAGGGCGGCGGCGTGGCCCGGCCGCTCTGGCTCATCACCAGCCCCGAGTACGCCATGAAGCGGCTGCTGGCCGACGGCTTCGAGCGGGTCTTCCAGCTCTCCCGCGTCTTCCGCAACGGCGAGCTCTCGGCGACCCACAACCCCGAGTTCACCATGCTCGAGTTCTACCGGGCCGGGACCGACTACCGGGGGATCATGTCCGACCTGGAGCGGCTCATCGAGGCGGCGGCTCGCGCCCTCTCGCCCCGCGGCGACCCGGCGGTGGAGCGCGGCGGGCGGCGGCTCGCGCTGGCCGGCCCCTTCGAGCGGCTCACCGTGCAGGAGGCCTTCCTGCGCCACGCCGGCGTCGACCTGGCCGCCTGCTGCGGGGAGGGCGACCGGCTCCGCGCCGCGGCCCGCGCCGCCGGCCACGACGCCGGTCCGGACGGCGAGCCGTTCGACGACGCCTTCTTCCGGCTCATGCTCTCCGAGGTCGAGCCGCGCATCGGCCTCGAGCGCCCCACCTTCCTGGTCGACTGGCCGGCCTCGATGGCGGCGCTCTCCCGCCTCAAGGCCGAGGACCGGCGCTGGGCGGAGCGGTTCGAGCTCTACGCCGGCGGGCTCGAGCTGGCCAACGGCTTCACGGAGTTGACCGACGCCGCCGAGCAGCGGGCCCGGCTCCTCGAGGAGCAGGCGCTGCGCCGTCGCCTCGGCCGGCCGGTGCTGCCGCTCGACGAGCCGTTCCTGGCGGCGCTGCCGCGCATGCCCGGCGCCGGCGGGGTGGCGGTCGGCTTCGACCGGCTGCTCATGCTGCTCACCGGCGCCGCCTCGCTCTCCGAGGTGCTGCTCTTCCCGGCAGTCGAGTTCCTCGAGCCCCCGAGCGGCGAGCTCCTCAGCGCGACGGCAGGGCCACCGCCGGCCGGGTCGGGAGGTCGACGCTGAAGCAGGCCCCCTCGCCCGGCACGCTCTCGACGCCGATGCTCCCGCCGTGGGCCTCGACGATCCGCTTGACGATGTAGAGCCCCAGCCCGAGGCCGCCGTAGTTCTGGCTGGAGACCGCCCGCTCGAAGCGCTCGAAGATGTGGAGCTGGTCCACCTCGGCCACGCCGATGCCCTGGTCGCGCACCTGCAGGAAGGCCTTGCCGTCCCTCGTGCCGTAGCTGACCACCACCGGCTTGCCGGCCCCGTACTTGGCGGCGTTGCCGAGCAGGTTGACGACCACCTGCCCGAGCCGCAGCGGATCCCAGCGCCCCGTCACCGGCTCGCCCTCGATCCGCAGCGCCGAGCCGGCCTGGGCCAGCTCGTCGGTCACCGCCGCGGCCGCCTCGGCCACCAGGGCCCCCAGCTCCACCTCGGCCAGGTCGAGCTCCAGCCGGCCCATGTGGATCCGCGACACGTCGAGGAGTGCCTCGACCAGCTTCTCCAGCCGCTGCCCGGCCCGCTCCGAGGCGGTCAGCACCCTGTCGATGGGGGTGCCCGGCCCGCCGGCCACCCCGGCGCGCACCACCACCCGCCGCAGGTTCTCGAGGGCGAGGCGCAGCGAGGTGAGCGGGGTGCGCAGCTCGTGCGAGGCGATGGAGAGGAACTCGTCGCGCGCCAGCACCGCCGCCTGGGCCTGGCCGTAGAGCCGGGCGTTCTCGATGGCCTGCGCGGCGCGGTGGGCCAGGTCGTCGAGCAGGGTCTCGTCCTCGCGCGTGTAGCCGGGGCCCCCCAGGTCGCGGGTCAGGGTGATGTGGCCGAACACCTGGCCGCGCCGCGCCAGCGGGGCGATCAGCATCGAGCACGAGCCGTCGAGGTAGGGCCAGTACTCCGGCTTCATGTTGGCGTGGACGAACTCGCGCGTCAGCGAGGGGAAGCGCAGGGTCTCGCCGGTGGCCAGCACCCGCGCCGTGATCCCCTCGTCGATCCGCTGCGGCGCCCCCTGGATCACCTCCCGCCGCAGCGCCTGGCGCGCCGGGTCGGGGTGGTGCTGCGCCGCCGGGACCAGCCAGCGGCCGTCGGCCGAGACCAGCCGGATCAGCGCGCCGTCGCCGATCAGCTCGCAGAGCCGGCGGGCCACCGTCTCCAGGGTGGCCTGCTCGTCGAGCCCGCTGGAGAAGGCGCGGGAGGCCTCGGCCTGGGCCTCGAGCCGGACGGCCTGCCGCCGCAGCCGCTCCTCGGCCTCGTGCAGCTCCGAGGTGTCGGTGGCGAGCCCCACCACCTCGAGCAGCAGCCCCTTGTCGTCGCGCACCGCCGCGAAGCGGGCCTCGTAGAAGCGGTCGCCGAGCTGGCCGCGGGCGGTCCCGGTGCGGCCGGTCAGGGCCCGCTGCACCGCCTCCTGCACCCAGGGGGCGTCGGGGAAGAGCTCGGCCACCGTGCGCCCCACCCCCGGCGCCGCGCGCCGCCCCAGCGCCCGCAGCAGCCGCCCCTCGGCCATCACCACGCGTCCCTGCAGGTCGAGGACGAAGAAGATGCTGGGGGCCTGGCCCACCAGGGCGCGCAGCCGCCGCTCGGTGGCCCCCTCCCCGGCGCGCTTTCGGAAGAGCCTCATGCCTGGTACTCGAAGCCGCTGCCGCCGATGAACTCGCGCAGCAGCGAGGTGGGCGGGACGTGGTCGGGGTGGATGGAGACGAAGCGCTCCACCAGGTGGCGGAGCCGGTGGGCGGTGGCGTAGGCCGGGTGGTCGGTCGGGACCTCCAGCAGGTAGCGCTCCGCGTAGATCTTGAGCACCGCCGGCTCGTAGACCAGGGCCGAGTCGAAGGCCACGTCGGCCTCGCCCTGGTAGGGGTAGATGTGCTCCCGCTCGCCGGCCTGCACCGAGGGCCAGCGCAGGATGTTGTCGGCGGCCCGGTAGCCGCGCTGGTGGCGGTCGCGCACGATGCGCCGCAGCAGCCTCAGGTCGGTGGCGCTGAACCGGGTGAGCCGGTCGAAGGGCAGGGTGGTGGCGGGGTGGATGAAGACGCGGAAGTGCTCGCCCTGGCGCGGGATGCCGTCGAGGAGCCGGGGGTTGAGCCCGTGGATCCCCTCCAGCATCAGCACGTCCTGGCCGGTCAGCTGCAGCTCGGGGCCGCCCTCGGGGTGGGAGAGGCCGGTCTTGAAGTCGTAGCGGGCGGTGCGGATGGTCTCGCCGTGGAGCAGGCGGCGCACGTGGTCCTGCAGCAGCGGGAGATCGAGGGCCTCGAGGGCCTCGAAGTCCCACTCGCCGGAGGCGTCCCGCGGGTTCCGCTCCCGGTCGACGTAGTAGTCGTCGAGCGAGAGGGCCAGCGGGTTGACCCCGTCGATCTGCAGCTGGACGGTGAGCCGCTTGATGAAGGTGGTCTTCCCCGAGGAGGAGGGGCCGGCGATGGAGATGACGCGGACCCGGTCGCGGGCCGCGGCGACCAGGTCGGCGATGCGGCCGATCTGCTTCTCGTGGAACCCCTCGGCCACCCGGATGATCTGCGAGACCCGGCCGTCGATGCAGCGCTCCGAGAAGGCCCCGACGCTCTGCAGGTCGAGCGCCCGCAGCCAGCGCTGGTGCTCCCGCACCATCCCGCCGTCGAGATCGCGCGCCGGGGTCGAGGCCGGCGGGGGTGCACGGCCCTGCCCGCGCGGATCTTCAGGGCCGAGCTTCAGCGCCAGCCCCTCGGGGTGAGGCGCCAGGCTGAAGCCGGTGAGCAGGCCGGTGGAGGGGACCAGCGGCCCCATGAAGAGGGCATAGCACTGGCCGCAGGAGACCAGCCGGATCGTCGACTGGCGGCGCAGCCGCAGCAGCCCGGCGGCGTCGTCCCAGCCCCGCTCGCTGAACCAGGCCCGGGCCTCGTCGGTGGCCCAGTGCTCGACGCGGAAGGGGGCGTCGGCGGCGGCCAGCGCGCGCATCGCCGCCTCGAGCCGCGGGGCCAGCCCGGCCGCCTCGGCCGGGTCGCCCTCCACCTGCACCACCTGCACCAGCCCGCGGGAGGGGCCCATGCGAACCCGCAGCCGGGGCGCTTCGGCCTGCGCCGCCTCCAGCAGCAGCAGCCCCACCGAGGCGGCGTAGATCCGTCGCCCCTCCCACTGCGCCAGGGTGAGCGGCGCCACCACGCTGTCGACGTAGACCGGCGTGTTGAGCGAGACCGGCCGGGCGTTGAGGAGCCCGGCCACCACCAGCGACTCCCCGGCGCGCGCCGGCAGGACCTGGCGCAGCCGGGTGCCGGTCGGCACCTCGGCCGATCCGCCCGGGCCGGTGAGCCGGACGGTCCGGGCGCGCGGCGTCGAGCGGCCGCGCATCCCGCTGGCCAGGTCGTCGCTGACGCGGGCCAGCTCACGCCCCAGGCCATCGGCCCGGGCCAGCGCCAGCTGCAGCGCCAGCCCCGGCGCCTCACGCCCCAGCGCCTCGAACAGCCCGGGGGAGAGCCGCGCCACCAGCAGCGCCGTCTCGCTGGTCACCTGCTCGCCGAGATGGCGCTCGCCCAGCGCCGCCAGCTCGCCGTAGTGATCGCCGGGGCCGAGGCGGCGCACCGGCTGCTGCTCGCGGCGGCTGGTGGCCCGCCCCTCGGCCAGCAGGTCGAGGTGGCGCCCGGCCTCGGCCTGGCCGTGGACCGGCACCCCGGCCGGGAGCCGCAGGTAGTCGAGCCGGGCCAGCAGCAGCCCCCGCTGCTCCGGCGACAGGCGCGCCAGCAGCGGCGCCGCCTCGAGCGCCGTCCGCTGCCTGGCATCGAGCTCGCCCCACCGGATCGACATGTGGCCTGGCGCCCCTCGCTGGAGAAGAGGCGGTATCGTACTCCCCGTGCTCGGCGCGCGGAAGCAGGCCCGGCCGGGGACGAGGGGGGCACGGCGCGGGGCACCCCACGCGGGTGCACCTCAGGGGACGCGGAGGAAGAGCACCTTCAAGTAGCGGGTCTCCGGCACGCCGAGCAGCACCGGGTGGTCGCGCCCGGCGCCGCGCCGCTCCAGCAGCTGGACCTCGCGCCCGGCGTCGCGGGCCGCCTCCAGCACCAGCTCCTCGAGCATCGCCTCGGAGAGGTGGTAGCTGCAGGAGCCGGTCACCAGCAGGCCGCCCGGCTTGAGCACCTGGAAGGCGCGCAGGTTGATCTCCTTGTAGCCGCGCCGCGCCGCCGGGAGCGCCTCCTTGTTCTTGGCGAAGGCGGGCGGGTCGAGCACCACGGTGTCGAAGGCCGGCGCCTCCTCGGCCCGGTCGCGCAGGTAGTCGAAGGCGTTCTGCTCCACCAGCTCGAGGTTGGTGGTGCCGTTGAGCTCGGCGTTGGCGCGCAGCAGCCCCATGGCGGTCGGCTGCATCTCCACCGCGGTGACCTGCTGGCCGCGCCGCGCCAGCTGCAGGGCGAAGCCGCCGGCGTAGCTGAAGCAGTCGAGGCAGAGGCCGCGGGCATACTCGCCGGCGCGCACGTGGTTCTCGCGCTGGTCGAGGAAGGCGCCGGTCTTCTGGCCGGTCAGCACGTCGATGCGCAGCCGCACCTCGCCCTCGCGGTACTCGAGCGGCGCCGGCTCGGGGCCGCGCAGCACCCCCTTGACCTGGGCCAGCCCCTCCAGCTCGCGCACCCGCACGTCGTTGCGCTCCACCACCGTGCTGACCCCGGTGGCCGCCGCCACCAGCTCGGCCAGCAGCCCCTTGCGCAGCTCGGTGGCCGGGACCAGCGTCTGCAGCACCGCCACGTCGCCGTAGCGGTCGGCCACCAGCCCGGGGAGCAGGTCGGCCTCGCCGTGCACCAGCCGGTAGGCCGTCTCCCCGGGGAAGGCCCGCTGCCGCAGCTCCAGCGCCGAGGCGATGCGCCCGGCCAGGAACGGCTCGTCGACCTGCTCCTCGTCGCGGGTCACGATGCGCAGGGCGATCTGCGACTTCTCCGAGTACCAGGCCTTGGCGAGGAAACGCCGCCGCCCGTCGACCACCGCCACCACGTCGCCGGCCTTGGCGCCCGGGGCCTTGGCGACGTCGCCGCGGTAGATCCAGAGGTGGCCCTTCTGCAGCCGCTCGGACCCGCGGCGGGTCACCTCGACCATGGGCTCGTTCAAGGGGTGCCCCGGGGCGCGGCGGCCCGGGCCGCGGCGAAGCCCCGCGCCAGGTCCTCGCGCAGGTCCTCGAGGTGCTCGATGCCGACCGAGACGCGGATGAAGCCGTCGGCGATGCCGAGCGCGGCGCGGGTGGCGGCCGGGACGCTGGCGTGGGTCATGATGGCCGGGTGCTCGATGAGGCTCTCGACGCCGCCCAGCGACTCGGCGCAGGCGAAGACCCGGACCGCCTTCAAGAAGGCGGTCGCGGCCGGCAGGCCGCCGCGGATGGTGAAGGCGAGCATGCCGCCGAAGCCGGTCATCTGCCGCGCCGCCAGGGCGTGCTGCGGGTGGCTGGGGAGGCCGGGGTAGAGGACCCGCTCGACCTGGGCGTGCCCCTCGAGGAAGCGGGCCAGCGCCCCGGCGTTCTCGGCGTGGCGGGCCATGCGGACGTGGAGGGTCTTCAGGCCCCGCAGCACCAGGAACGAGTCCATGGGGGAGGGGACGCCGCCCACGGCGTTCTGCAGGAACTTGAGCCGGTCGAAGAGCGCCGCGTCGTTCAACATCACCGCACCGCCGATGACGTCGGAGTGGCCGTTGAGGTACTTGGTGGTCGAGTGGGTGACCAGGTCGACGCCCAGCGCCAGCGGCCGCTGGAAGTAGGGCGTGGCGAAGGTGTTGTCGACCACGCTGAGCGCGCCGGCGGCGCGGGCCAGCCCGGCCACCGCCGCCAGGTCGACGACCTTGAGCATGGGGTTGGTGGGGCTCTCGATCCAGACCAGCCGGGTGTTGGGCCTCAGGCCCCGCGACACGTTGGCCGGGTCGGTCATGTCGACATAGGTGAACTCGAGCCCGTGGCGCCGGAAGACCTTGTCGAAGAGCCGGAAGGTGCCGCCGTAGACGTCGTCGCAGGCCAGCACGTGGTCGCCGGCGGAGAGCAGGTGGAGGATGGCGTCGGTGGCGGCCAGCCCGGAGGCGAAGGCCAGGCCGTGGCCGGCCCCCTCCAGCGCCGCCAGGCAGTCCTGCAGCGCGTGGCGGGTCGGGTTCTGGGTGCGGCTGTACTCGTAGCCCTGGTGGTTCCCCGGCCCGTCCTGCACGTAGGTCGAGGTCAGGTAGACCGGCGTCATCACCGCCCCGGTGGTCGGGTCGGGGCGCTGCCCGGCGTGGATCGCCAGGGTGTCGAAGCGGCTCTTCTGGTCGGCCATGGTGTCCCCCAAGCGGCGCGTGGCCGCGGCTACTTCATCCGCTGGCCGAGGAAGTCGATGAGGTCGATCTTGGTGAGGATGCCGGTCACCGCCTCGCCCTCGCGGACCACCGCGACGTTGTCGTCGTTGAAGATCTCGCGCAGCTTGCTGACCGGCGTCTCGGGGCCGACCGTGCCCTGCAGCGGCTGCACCAGCGGCTCCACCACCTCGGAGAGCCGGTGCTTGCCCTCGATGAGGAAGTTGAGCAGGTCGTACTCGTGGATCATGCCGATGACGCGCCCGCCGTCGTCGAGCACCGGCATCTGGGAGATGTCGTGCTCCTTGAGCTTCTTGACCACCACCTCGACCTTGTCGGACTTGCGGGCGGTGATGACGGCGCCGCGGCGGCCGCCCAGCACGTCCTTCACGGTGGCGGCGGCGACCGAGGGGCCGCCGTCGGAGAGCGGGAAGCCGTTGTCGCGCATCCACTCGTCGGAGAAGAACTTGGAGATGTAGCTGCGGCCGCCGTCGGGGAGCGGCACCACCACGGTCTTGCCGGCGCCCAGCTCGGCCGCCACCTGCACCGCCACGTGGACCGCGGCGCCCGAGGAGCCGCCGGCGAAGATCCCCTCCTCGCGGGCCAGGCGCCGGGCCATGGCGAAGGCCTGGGCGTCGTTGACCTGCCGCACGTCGTCGAGCACCGAGAGGTCCATGGCGCCGCACATCATGTCCTCGCCGATCCCCTCGACCTTGTAGACGTGCGGGGTGGAGAGCTTCCCGGTCTTGAACATCGAGTGGTAGACCGAGCCGACCGGGTCGGCGCCGATGCACTGGATGGCGGCGTTCCGGGCCTTGAAGAAGCGGCCGCAGCCGCTCATGGTCCCGCCGGTGCCGATGCCGGCCACGAAGGCGTCGAGCCTGCCGCCGGTCTGCTCCCAGATCTCCGGGGCGGTGATCTGCTGGTGGGCCTCGACGTTGTCGGGGTTGTGGTACTGGTTCAGGTAGAAGCTGTTGGGGGTCTCGGCGGCGATGCGCCGGGCCACCGAGTAGTAGCTCTCCGGCGACTCGGCCGGCACGTTGGTGGGCGTGACGATCACCTGGGCCCCGAAGGCCTTCAGGGTGTCCTGCTTCTCCTTCGACATCTTGTCCGGCATCGTGAAGATGCAGCGGTAGCCCTTGATGGCGGCGGCCAGCGCCACCCCCACCCCGGTGTTGCCGCTGGTGTTCTCGACGATGGTGCCGCCCGGCTTGAGCAGCCCGGCCCGCTCCGCCTTCTCGATGATGTGGAGCGCCATGCGGTCCTTGATGGAGCCGCCGGGGTTCAGGTACTCGAGCTTGACCAGCACGGTCGCCGAGCGTGGCCCCACCACCTTGCCGAGCTTGACCAGCGGGGTGCGGCCGATCGCGGAGAGGACGTTCTCGTGGTAGGCCATGGGTGCTCCGAGGCAGGAAGGTCGAGCCCTTATAGGCGTGGGGCCGAGGGGCGTCAAACGCGCGCCGCACCAGCCCGGGGAGTGCCGCATGAGCCAGGATCCCGCCACCGCGCAGCGCGTCCGCGAGGCGGTCGGCCGCGCCACCGGGCGCGACGCCAGCGCACTGCCGGTGAAGCGGCTGGCCGGCCACGCCTCGATGCGCAGCTACTGGCGGGTCGGGGAGACGCCGGCCTCCCAGGTGGTGATGGTGATGCCGCCGCAGGCCGGCCCCGAGGAGGTGACCTCGGGCGGCCGCTCCCTGGTCGACCCCTTCGTCGACGTGCAGCGCTACCTGGCCGGGCTGGGGGTGCGGGTCCCGGCCATCCTCGCCTTCGAGGAGGCCTCCCGGCTGATGGTGCTGGAGGACCTCGGCGACGACATGCTGGAGACCCGCCTGCTGGCCGGCGACGACCGGGGCGCCCTCTACGCCGCGGCCATCGACCAGCTGGCGCGGCTGCGGGCATGCGCCGAGGCCCGGCCGGCCGGCTGCGTCGCCTTCACCCGGGCCTTCGAGGCCTCGCTCTACCGCTGGGAGCTCGACCACTTCCGCGAGTGGCTGCTGGAGGCCTGGAGGGGGGCGACCCTCTCGCCGGACGAGCGGGCCGAGCTCGACGGCCGCTTCGACGCCATGGCCGCGGCGCTGGCGGCCGAGCCGCGCGGCTTCACCCACCGCGACTACCAGTCGCGCAACCTCATGGTCCTGCCGGGCGGGCAGCAGGCGGTCATCGACTTCCAGGACGCGCTGCTCGGGCCGAGGCAGTACGACCTGGTGGCCCTGCTGCGCGACAGCTACGTCGAGCTGCCGGCCGACTTCATCGAGGCCATGCTGCGCCGCTACCTGGCGCGGCTCGAGGCCGAGGGCGGGCCGCGGCTGGAGTACGCCCCCTTCCGCGCCACCTTCGACCTGCTCACCGTGCAGCGCAAGCTCAAGGACGCCGGCCGCTTCGTCTTCATCGACCGGGTCCGCGGCAACCCCGGCTTCCTGGTCTCGATCCCGTCCTCGCTCCAGTACGTCCGCGAGGCGCTGGCGCGCCGCCCCGACCTCGGGCCGCTGCAGCGGCTGCTGGCCAGGCACGTCCCCGAGCTGGCCGCGTCCTACTCCGCCCCGACGCCCAGGTAGGTGCGCAGCTTCTCCGACTCGAACTTGGCCTGCGCCTCCGGCTCGGGGGTGAGCAGCGAGACCACGATGCCGGCCGCGAAGGCGGCGGTCATCGAGAAGATGGCCGGGTTCTTCATGGGGAAGATGGCCTGCTCGAAGTGGAAGAGGTCGACCCAGACCGTCTTGGAGAGGACGATCATGGTGACCGAGGAGAGCCCGCCCACCAGGATCGACCAGACCGCGCCCCAGGTGGTGAAGCGCTTCCAGACGATGGCCATGAGCAGCGCCGGGAAGTTGGCGCTGGCGGCGATGGCGAAGGCCAGGCCGACCATGAAGGCGACGTTCTGCCCCTGGAAGGCGATGCCGAGGGCCACGGCCACGACGCCAAAGATCACGGTGGCGATCTTGGCCGCCTTGACCTGCTCCTCCTCGGTGGCGCGCCCCTTCTTGATGACGCTGACGTAGATGTCGTGCGAGTAGGCCGAGGCGCCGGCCAGGGTCAGGCCGGCCACCACCGCGAGGATGGTGGCGAAGGCCACCGCGGCGATGAAGCCGAGGAAGGCCGAGCCCCAGAGCGACTCCGCCAGCAGCGGGGCCGCCATGTTGCCGCCGCGGTCGAAGGCGGTGATGACCTTGTCGCCCAGCGTGGTGACGGCCCCGGAGGCGTCCTTCATGGAGAGCAGCACCGAGGCGCCGAAGCCGACGATGGGGATGATCACGTAGAAGTAGCCGATCAGGCCGGTGGCGTAGAGCACCGAGACCCGGGCCGCCTTGGCGTCGGGCACGGTGTAGAAGCGCATCAGGATGTGCGGCAGGCCGAGCAGGCCGAACATCAGCGCCAGGCCGAGCGAGATGGCGTCGAGCGGGGACTTGGTCAGCTCGCCGGGGACCAGCAGGTTCTTGGCCGGGTAGAGGTCGCTGGCGGCCTGGTAGAGGGTCGGCAGGCTGAAGCCGAACTTCGACAGCACCAGCACGGTCAGCACGGTGACGCCGCAGAGCAGCAGCACCGCCTTGATGATCTGCACCCAGGTGGTGGCGAGCATGCCGCCGAAGAGCACGTAGAGGAGCATGACCGCGCCCACCAGCACCTCGGCCACCACGAAGGGCATGCCGAACATCAGGGCGATGAGCGACCCGGAGCCGACCATCTGGGCGATGGTGTAGAAGATGGTGGTGAGGATGCCGCCGACGGCGGCGGCGATGCGCACCGGCCCCTGCTGCAGCCGGTAGGCGACCACGTCGGCGAAGGTGAACTTGCCGAGGTTGCGCAGCGGCTCGGCCACCAGGAACATCAGCGCCGGCCAGCCCATCAGCCAGCCGGTGGCGTAGATCATCCCGTCGTAGCCCTTCAAGGCCACCATGCCGGAGATGCCGAGGAACGAGGCGGCCGACATGTAGTCGCCGGCCAGGGCGAAGCCGTTCTGCACCGCCGAGACGCTGCGGCCGGCGGCGTAGTACTCCGACGAGGTCTTGGTCTTGCGGGCCGCCCACCAGGTGATGATCAGCGTCACCAGGATGATGAGGAAGAAGAAGCCGATCGAGGCCAGGGTCGGCTTGCCGAGCGAGGACTCGAAGGCGGGGGCGGCGGCGGTGGCGGGAGGCATGGGGGTGGTCTCCGTCGGAGGGAAGGGCGGGGGCTACCGCTTGAGCTGCTGCTTGAGCCGCTCGACCTCGGGGTCGTAGGAGCGGTTGGCCCAGACCACGTAGATGGCGGTGAGGATCCAGGCGAAGACCAGCGTGCCGATGCCGAGCACCAGGCCGACGTTGGTGATGGCGCCGGGCGCGTCGGAGATGCGGCGGGCCACCAACGCCGGGGCGGTGGCCACCAGCAGGATGTAGCCGTAGTAGCCGACGAAGAGCAGGCCGAGCAGCGTGAAGCTGACGGTCCAGCGGGTCCGCACCAGGGCGCGGAAGTCCGGCGACTCGATCAGCTCGGTGGCGTTCTTGGCGGTGTCGGCGGGGCGAGGCGATGCGCTCATCGTCGTCTCCTGGCGGGGTGCACGATCTGTAGAGAGAGGCGGACCGGGATAGCAGAAAGAGCCTGCTGCGCAAAGAGATTGCAGCCGGACAATTGGTCACACCGCTGACCAGCATCAAGCAAGGCAGATCGGGCAGGTCGACGATGCGGCGCGCGACGCAGGGACTGCGCGCAGGAGCTGCGGCGACCGCGCGGCGAACGCACCGCGAGCGGTGCGCGCGAGGGCGCAGCCCCAAAGCGAGGCCGCCGCCCCGCCGCCCCGCCGCCTCGGTCGGCTGGGCGCGCTCCATCGCCTGTCGTACAGTGGCGCCTCGATGGCCTCTCTCGATCCCGTCGCCTTCCTCCGCGCGACCCCGCCATTCCACGCGCTGCCGGCGGCGCTCTTCGAGGCGGCGGCCGGCTCGCTGGAGATCGGCTACTACCCGGCCGGCGCGGCGCGGGTCCGCGTCGGCGCCGAGCCGCTCCAGCACCTCTACGTCATCCGCAAGGGCTCGGTGAGGCTGGAGCGCGAGGGGCAGACCCTGCAGGTGCTGGAGGAGGGCGAGACCTTCGGCTACACCTCGCTGCTCACCCACAAGGCCACGCTCGACGTCCAGGTCGAGGACGACCTGCTCGCCTACCGGCTGCCTGCGGCGCAGTTCCAGCAGCTCCTCTCCGACGCCAACTTCGCGGGCCACTTCGCGGTCGGCCTCTCGCAGCGGCTCAAGAGCAGCCTGGAGCACTCCCCGGTCACCACCTTCAAGGCCGACCTGCAGCTCGAGGTGGAGCAGCTGCTGCGGCGCCCGGCCATCTGGGTCGAGGCCGGGGCCACCGTCGGCGAGGCGGCCCGGGTCATGCGCGAGCAGAAGGTCTCCTCGGTGCTGGTGCGCGGCGATCCACCCGGGATCGTCACCGACCGCGACTTCCGCAACCGGGTGCTGGCCGAGGGGCTGGGGCCGGAGACCCCGGTGCTCACCATCGTCTCCCGCCCGCTGCGGGCCGTCGACGCCACCACCCCCATCTCGGCCGCCTGGACCGCGCTGCTCGACAGCGGCAGCCACCACCTCCCCATCCGGCGCGGCGAGGAGATCGTCGGCGTGCTCTCCTCGACCGACCTGCTCAAGGTCCATGATCCGGGGCCGGTGGCGGTGCTGCGGCGGGTCGAGCGCATGTCCGACCGGAGCGGGCTGCCGGGATACGCCGCCAAGGTGACCGAGATGGTGGCGGCGCTGCTGGCCGGCGGCCTCGAGGCCGACCTGATCGCCGGCTACGTGGCCCGCCTCAACGACGCCCTGCTGCGCCGGCTGCTCACCTTCGCCGAGGCCGATCTCGGCCCGCCCCCGGCCCCCTACGCCTGGGTGGCGATGGGCTCGGAGGGGCGCATGGAGCAGACCCTCCTCACCGACCAGGACAACGCGCTGGTCTTCGGCGACGCCGGCGAGGGGCGGCGCGACTGGTTCCAGGCCCTGGCCGAGCGGGTCAACGCCGACCTCGAGGCGGCCGGCTTCCCGCCCTGCCATGGCGGCTACATGGCCCGCAAGTGGCTCGGCAGCGTCTCCGACTGGGTGCAACGCTTCGCCGGGTGGTTCGAGGCCCGCCAGCCGCAGGAGCTGCTCGAGGCCTCCACCTTCTTCGACTTCCGCAAGGTGGGCGGGACGCTCGACCTCGAGCCGCTCGAGGCGGCCCTCTCCAGCACGGCTCGCCACCCGGTCTTCCTCCGCTACCTGGCTCGCGCCGCCCTCGACCTGCACCCCCCCAACTCCCTGCTGCTGCGGCTGCGCGAGTCGACCGAGCTCGACCTGAAGATGCAGGGGCTGGCCCCCATCGTGCTGCTGGCCCGCTGCTACGGCCTGGAGATCGGCAGCGCCGAGCGCAACACCCACGCCCGGCTCGAGGCGGCCGTGAAGGCCGGGCTGATGAGCCAGGAGCTCTTCAACGTGGTCGGCGAGGCCTACAAGTTCCTGCTCGGCCTGCGCCTGCGCCTGCAGCTCAGGCTGGCCTCGGAGGGGAAGCCGGCCATCAACAAGCTGGCCTTCGGTGACCTCTCCGCCATCGAGCGCAGCCGCCTCAAGGACGCCTTCCGGGCCATCAAGGGCTGGCAGGAGAAGGCCGCCTACCACTACCAGGCCTCGTTCTGACCCCGGCGGCGACGGCCGGGCTAGAATGGCCCGTGTTCTTCTCCTCGCCCGCCTGGGACACGGTCACCTACTGGTCGCTCGACATCGAGACCGGCGGGCTCGATCCGAAGCGCGATCCCATCATCGCGCTCGGCATGGTCCCCGTTCGCGAGGGGGTCATCCGGCTCGGCGAGGCCTACCGCACCCTGGTGCGCCCCGAGGCCGGGCGCGAGATCAGGCCGGAGTCGGTGCGGGCCCACCAGCTGGTGCTCGAGGAGGTGCGCGAGGCGCCGCCGCTGCCGGAGGTGCTGGGCGAGGTCGACCGGCGCATCCGCCAGGGGGCGCTGCTGGTCCACCACCAGGGTGTCGACGTCGCCTTCCTGAAGCGCGCCTTCGCCCGCCACGGGCGGCGCTGGCCCGCCCCGCCGGTGGTCGACACCGTCGAGCTGCTCCTCAAGCTGGAGCGGCGGCAGCGCTTCAGCCAACCCGAGGCCGGCGGCGACGGGCACAGCGTCAACCTGGGGGCGGCGCGGCGCCGCCTCGGCCTCCCCGACTACCAGGCCCACGACGCCCTCACCGACGCCATCGCCACCGCCGAGCTCTTCCTCTTCCTGCGCGGCGCGCTCCGGGCCAAGACGCTGCGCCAGCTCTGATCGAGGACCACGCCTTGAAGCTCGCCCTGCTCGCCGACGTCCACGCCAACCTCGAGGCCCTCGAGGCCTGCCTCGAACACGCCGCCCAGCAGGGGGCCGACGAGGTGGCCTTCCTCGGCGACCTGGTCGGCTACGGCGCCGATCCGGCGGCGGTGCTGGAGCTGGTGCGGGCCCGGGCCGCGGCCGGTGCGGTGGTGGTGCGCGGCAACCACGACGCCGCGGTGGTGAGCACTAACGCCGACACCATGAACAAGAGCGCCGAGGCGGTGGTCGACTGGACCCGCGGCCAGCTCGACGAGGGGCAGCTGGCCTTCCTGGCCGGCCTGCCGCTCTTGGTGAAGCGCGACGGGGTCTGCTTCGTCCACGCCAGCGCCGATCGTCCCGCCGACTGGACCTACGTCCACGGCGCGCCCGAGGCGGCCCGGAGCATCGACGCGGCCCGCTCCAGCTGGGTCTTCTCCGGCCACGTCCACGAGCAGGCGCTCTACCACCTCGCCCCGGCCGGCCAGGCCCTGCCCTTCAAGCCGGTGGCCGGCGTGGTCATCCCGGTGCCGGCGCGCCGCCACTGGCTGGCGGTGGTCGGGGCGGTCGGCCAACCGCGCGACGGCAACACCGCCGCGTGCTACGCCCTCTTCGATACCGCACGGTCCACGCTGGCCTTCCACCGGGTGCCCTACGACTGGTCGGTGGCGGTGGGCAAGATCAGGGCGGCCGGGCTGCCCGAGTACCTGGCCAAGCGGCTGGAGCGGGGAGAGTAGGCGGTGGGGACCAACCTCCAGGCGGGCGACGTCATCGACGGCTTCACGCTGGGCGAGCGGCTCCACGGCGGCGGCATGGGCATCATCTTCCGCGCCAGCCCGCCCCCCGGCCGCGCCGACCTCGACTTCCCGCTCATCATCAAGGTGCCGCGGCTCGGCCCGGGCGAGCCGTCGGAGACGGTGGTCACCTACGAGGTCGAGGTGACGGTCCACGGGGCGCTCACCGGCCCGCACGTGCCGCGCTTCGTGGCGGCCGGCGACCTGGCGGTCCGCCCCTACCTGGTCATGGAGTACCTCGAGGGGCGCTCGCTGCGCGACTGGACGGGGAATGGGCCGGTCGCCATCGAGGAGGTGACGCGGCTGGGGGCGGCGCTGGCCCGGGCGGTCCATGCGCTCCACCTGCAGGAGGTGGTGCACCTCGACCTGAAGCCGGCCAACGTCATCATCCGCGACGACGGCGAGGCGGTGCTGATCGACTTCGGCCTGGCCCACCACGCCCACTTCCCCGACCTGCTGGCCGAGGAGTTCCGCCACCCCATGGGCTCGGGGCCGTACATCTCCCCGGAGCAGGTGCTGGGGGTGCGCCACGACTCGCGCAGCGACGTCTTCGCGCTCGGCGTCATCCTCTACGAGCTGGTCACCGGCAGCTACCCGTTCGGCGCCCCGACCAGCCAGCGCGGCCTGCGCCACCGGCTCTGGCACCTGCCCGTCTCGCCGCGCCGCCTCGTCCCCGCCTGTCCCGAGTGGTTGCAGGAGGTGATCCTGCGCTGCCTCGAGGCCCAGGCGGCCGATCGCTACGCCTCGGCGGCGCAGGTGGCGGTCGACCTGACCCACGGCGAGCAGGTGACCGTGACCGAGCGGGGACGCCGGCTGCGTCGCCCCGGGCTGGGGACGCTCCTCAAGCGCTGGATCATGGCGACCGGCTACGAGCCCTCGCCGCTCGACCGGCCCAGCCAGCAGCTGGCCACCGCGTCGATCGTGCTGGTCGCGGTCGCCACCCGGCACAAGAACGAGCAGCGCTTCCAGGTGCTGCGCGAGGTCGTGAAGCCGCTGCTGGCCAGCGACCCCGACCGCCGCCTCACCTGCGTCACCGTCATCCCCCCGCCCTCCGAGCTGGCCGGCGGCAGCGAGGAGGAGGCCGGGACGGCGCGGCGCATCCGCCACCTGGTGCGGCTGCGCAACTGGGCCGAGCCGCTCGGCCTGCCGCCGGAGCGGCTCAGCTACCACGTCATCGAGTCGGGGGATCCGGCCGGGGCGCTGCTGGAGTACGCCCGCTTCAACCAGGTCGACCACCTGGTGATCGGGGCGCCCCCGGCCGACGTGCCCATGAAGGGGACCTTCGTCTCGACGCGGGTGGCCGCGGAGGCGACCTGCTCGGTGACGGTGGTCCGCTCCCGCGCCGGCGGGAGCTGACGCCCGCGAAGCAGGAGAGCGCCACCGCCACGGTCGCGCTACTTCTTCTCGCGGTTCATCACCTTGAGCATGAGCCAGATGACCACGCCCATCGCCGCGACGCCGCCGACGAGATAGAGCAGCGGCATGATGCCGTGGATCTCGCCCTGTCCCTCGATGGCGTCGCTGGAGGCGAGGGCCGCGGAGGCGACGGTGGTGAGGACGGCGGCGACGGCGTTACGCACGGACGACTTCATGTTGAGGCTCCTCGCGGATGCGGGCCTCATCGCGCGAGCGGTGCGGCCGGGTGGGGTGCGGCAACCTATCACAAAAGAGCGCGGCTCCCGGCGCCGAGGGCACCGGGAGCCGCTGATCAAACAGGGTCCAGCGCTAGTCCTGGTGAGAGATCGAACCCTGGGTGTCGGTGTCCTTCATGAAGAGGGAGCCGACCACGAAGGTCATCAGGGCGATGGTGATGGGGTACCAGAGGCCGTAGTAGATGTCGCCGGTGGCGGCCACCAGGGCGAAGGCGATGGTCGGCAGGAAGCCGCCGAACCAGCCGTTGCCGATGTGGTACGGGAGCGACATCGAGGTGTACCGGATCTTGGCCGGGAAGAGCTCGACCAGCCAGGCGCCGATGGGGGCGTACACCATCGTCACGTAGATGACGAGGATGACGAGCAGCAGCACCACCATGGGGGTGTTGACGCGGCTCATGTCGGCCTTGGCCGGGTACATCTTGGTCGCGTCGGTGATCGCCTTGGCCAGCTCGGCGTTCTTGGCCTTGAAGTCGGCGCCGGCGGCGTTGCCGTCGAAGCTCTGGACCACCACCGAGCCGACCTTCATGGAGGCCAGGGTGCCGGCCGGGGCCACCTCGTTGAGGTACGGGATCGCCTTCTTGGCGAGGATCGACTTCACCTGGTCACAGGAAGACTTGAAGGTCTTCTTGCCGATGGGGTCGAACTGGAAGGCGCAGTCGGCCGGGTCGGCCACCACGGTGACCGGGCTGGAGATCTGCGCCTCCTCGAGCCCCGGGTTGGCGTAGTGGGTCAGGGCCTTGAAGATGGGGAAGTAGGTCAGGGCGGCGATGAGGCAGCCGGCCATGATGATCCACTTGCGGCCGACCTTGTCGGAGAGCGCGCCGAAGAGGATGAAGAAGGGCGTGCCGATGATGAGCGAGAAGGCCACGATCAGGTTGGCCGCCTGCGACTCGAGCTTGAGGATCTGGAGCAGGAAGAAGAGCTCGTAGAACATGCCCGTGTACCAGACCACGCCCTGGCCGGCGACGCCGCCGAAGAGGACGAGGAGCACGATCTTGAGGTTGCCCCAGCGCAGGAACGACTCGGTCAGCGGGGCGCGGGAGACCTTGCCCTCTTCCTTCATCTTCTTGAAGATCGGCGACTCGTTCAGCTGCAGCCGGATCCAGACCGAGATGCCGACCAGGATGGCGGAGAGCAGGAAGGGAATGCGCCAGCCCCAGTCCTCGAAGGCCGCCGTGCCGAGCGCGAGCCGGCAGGAGAGGATGACGATCAGCGACATGAAGAGGCCGAGCGTCGCGGTGGTCTGGATGAAGGCCGTGAAGAAGCCGCGCTTGCCGTTGGGGGCGTGCTCGGCCACGTAGGTGGCCGCGCCGCCGTACTCACCACCGAGCGCGAGCCCCTGGAGGATGCGCATGGTGATGAGGATGATCGGCGCCGCGATGCCGATCGAGTTGTAGTTGGGGAGGACGCCCACGATCACGGTGGCGCCGCCCATCAGGAGGATGGTGACGAGGAAGGTGTACTTGCGGCCGATCAGGTCGCCGATCCGGCCGAAGACGATGGCGCCGAAGGGGCGGACGAAGAAGCCGGCGGCGAAGGCGAGCAGCGCGAAGATGAACGAGGTGGTCTCGTTGACCGCCACGAAGAACTGCTTGGAGATGATCGCGGCCAGCGAGCCGTACAGGTAGAAGTCGTACCACTCGAAGACGGTGCCGAGGGAGGAGGCGAAGATGACCATCCTCTCTTCCTTGGTGATCCCGGAACCCTTGTTGATGACGGGTGCCACGTTCGCTTCAGCCATTCGTAATTCCTCCGGATGGGAGTAGGGGACAAGACGGGGGGGGCCGCGGGTAAGTCCAATTCCACTACCACGGCCTCATCCGGGGATACAAGGTTCTGCGCAAAGCCAGCGCGCAGAAAGAACGCGCTCAATGCAGAAAGTGCGGTGAGACAGGGTCTCCCAGTGAAATCGGCCGGATAGGTCGCTTAAACTGACCCACCTGAGCCGACTCGGGATTTCCCGCTTCAGCAATTTTGACGCATTCCGCCAAATCGCCGATTCCCCATCAAAAGCAGCACACCCAGAAGCGGGAACAATTCGACCAGGGCGGCCCACGCGAAGAGGGGAGGCGTCGATCCGTAGCGATCGAGCGCCACGCCGGCCAGCTGGTAGCCGACCGCGTTGCCGACGCCGAAGACCACCGCCGTGTAGAGCGCCTGCCCGGTGGCCCGCAAGGGGGCTGGGACCATCCGTGACAGCGCCTCGACCGAGCAGCTCCAGAAGAGCCCGAAGGTGAGGCCGTGGAGCAGCTGCAGCCCGATCACGGCGCCGGCGCTCTCGGCCCGGGAGAGGAGCAGCCAGCGGAGCGCCGAGCCGGCGAAGGCGGTGGCGAAGAGACCGCGCAGCGACCAGCGGCCGTGGAGCCGCGGGAAGGCGAGCAGCACCGCCATCTCGGCCAGCACCCCGGCCCCCATCCCCAGCCCGGTCACCACCGAGGGGAGCGCCCGATCGCGCACCAGCAGGCCGAAGAAGAGGTGGAACGGGGCGCAGGCCATCCAGTGGACCGCGCCCCCGGCCAGCAGCAGCAGCAGCCGCCGGTCGCAGAGCAGGGTCCGCACCGCCAGCCAGCCCGGCCGCTCGCCGCCCTGCGGCTCGGCGTGGGGCAGGCCGCGGACCGCCAGGGCGTAGCCGGCCACCAGGGCGAGGATCAGCCAGGGGACGAGCGGGTCGGCCGGCCGGTCGCCGCGCCAGGCCAGCAGGCCGCCGGCCAGCAGCGCCAGCGCCGCGAAGCCGAGGGAGCCGCCGAGCCGGATCCGGGCGTAGGCCTGGCCGGGGTTGCGGCGCACGTGCTCCATGGTGATGGTGTCGAGCAGCGGCACCACCGCCCGATCGCCCAGCGACTGGACCAGCACCACAGCCCCGACCGCCAGCGGCGTCGCCGCCCAGGGGAGGAAGAGCGCGGCGCCGAGCGAGAGCAGCGTGGCCAGCCGCAGCACCCGCTCCGGCGCGCCGGTCCGGTCGGCCAGCGCCGCCCAGCCGAGCGCCGCCGCCGGGGCCACCAGCGGGGCGAGCATCTGCACGGTGCCGATGGCGCTCCCCGAGAAGCCGAGGTCGCGCAGGTAGGGTGCGAAGTAGGGGAGGGTGGTCCCGACCGCGCCGTAATAGAGGAAGTAGATGAGGCGCAGCCGCCACGCGGGAGCCATCTGGTAGGCTGGCCCATACCATGGCGCTCGCAGGCTTGGTCCTCTGCGCCGGGTTCGGCACCCGGCTCCGCCCGCTCACCGAGCAGGTGCCCAAGCCGGCCGTGCCGCTCTGCGGGGTCCCGCTCATCCGTCACGCCTTGGGGCTGCTGGCCGGCGCCGGCATCCGGCGCGTGGTCGTCAACGTCCACCACCGGCCCGAGGCGATGGCGGCGGCGGCCGGCGCGGCGGCGGCCGAGCTGGGGCTCGACCTCGCCATCTCCCGCGAGCCGGTCATCGCCGGGACCGGCGGGGCGCTGCGCGAGGCGGCGCCGCTGCTCGGCGGCGCCGAGGCGGTGGTGGTGCTCAACGGCGACGTCCTCTTCGACGTCGACCTGCGGCCTCTGCTCGCCGCCCACCAGGCCACCGGCGCGCTCGCCACCATGGCGCTGCTCCCCATGCCGGAAGGCGCCGGCTACGCCGCCGTCGAGCTCGACGAGGGCGGGCGGGTCCGCCGCATCGCCGGCCGCTTCGGGCCCGGCGGCGACAGGCTGACCCCCTGGCACTTCCCCGGGCTGTACGTCGTCGCGCCAGAGCTGCTGGCCCGGATCCCGGCCTCGCCTTTCGAGTGCGACGTCCACCGCGACCTCTACCCGCCGCTGATGGCGCGCGGGCTGGTGCGCGGCCTCGTCACCCGCGGCGCCTGGCGCGACCTCGGCACGCCGGCGAGCTACCTGGCCGCCAACCTCGAGGTGGCGGCCGGCGGCATCGAGCTGGCCCGCTTCGGCCTGCCGGCGCCGCGCCGCATCGCCGAGAGCGCCCGCGTCGCGCCCGGGGCGCGGGTCGGCGAGGCGGTGGTGGTCGGCGAGGGGTGCCTGGTGCCGGACGGCGCCCGGGTCGACCGGGCGGTGCTCTGGGCGGGGACGCGGCTGCGCGAGGGCGAGGTGCTGGTCGACGCCATCGCCGCCGGCGAGCTGCGGGTGGCGGCCGGGCCGGAGACCGGAAGGATCGGATGAGCAGGCTGAGCAGGATGAGCAGGATGAGCAGGATGACGGCGCGGCTCGGTCGGCTGGCGGCGCCTGGGCTGCTGGCGCTCGGCCTGGCCGCCTGTGGCGGGAGCGGTCTCCCGGTCGAGCCCAACCCCTTCGCCGACCCGCGCCCGGTGGCGCTGCTCGGCTACACCGGCGTCGCCATGGAGCCGGCCCTCTCGCCCGACGGCGACACGCTGCTCTTCAACGACTCCAACGCCCCCGGCGTCAACACCGAGCTCCACTGGGCCACCCGCGTCGACGACCTCACCTTCACCTGGCGCGGGCCGATCTCCACCGCCAGCTCCAACGTCCTCGACGGCGTCCCCTCGCTCGACCAGGCCGGGAACCTCTACTTCGTCTCGCTGCGGGCCTACAGCTCGACCCACCGCTACACCGTCTTCCGCGGGAGCTTCTCGGCCGGGCTGGTGACCGGCGTCGAGGAGGTGCCGGGGCTCCAGTCGCAGGGGCTCGGCTGGGTCATCCTCGACGCCTTCATCTCTCGCGACGGGTCGCAGCTCTGGTTCGCCGAGGGGGACTACAGCACCCTGTCGCTCGGCGCCGCCTACCTGGGGCTGGCGCTACGCCAGGTCGACGGCAGCTTCGCCCGCTCCAGCGACGCCGCCCTCTTCAAGGCGGTCAACCTCTTCGGGGCCGCCCAGTACGCCCCGGCCGTCTCGGCCGACGGGCTGGAGCTCTACTTCACCCGCCTCACCGGGACCGGGACCACCACCGCCATCTACGCCTCGCGCCGCCCCAACACCGCCTCGCCCTGGGGTCCGGCCGAGCCGATCGCGCCGCTCATCGGCGGCGTCATCGAGGCGGCGGCGCCGAGCGCCGACGGCCGGGCGCTCTACTTCCACCGCGCCACCGGCACCGGCTTCGAGCTGGCGCGGGTGACGCGCCGCTGACCGGCCGCGGGGGCGCGCCGCCGAGCCCCCCGCCGCCCGCTACTCGACGGTGACGCTCTTGGCCAGGTTGCGCGGCTGGTCCACGTCGGTCCCCTTGAGATCGGCGACGTGGTAGGCGAGGAACTGCAGCGGGATGCTGGTGAGCAGCGGCGCCAGCAGCGGCGTGGTCTCCGGCACGGTGATGGAGAGCAGCGCCAGCGAGGCGGCGTGGACGTCACCCTCGCTGACCACGGCGAAGACCTGTCCGCCGCGGGCCCGCACCTCCTCCATGTTGCCGAGCGTCTTCTCGTAGGCCGGCTCGCGGGTGGCCAGCACCACCACCGGCAGGTGCTCGTCGATGAGGGCGATGGGGCCGTGCTTCATCTCGCCGGCGGCGTACCCCTCGGCGTGGATGTAGGAGATCTCCTTGAGCTTGAGCGCCCCCTCGAGCGCCACCGGGTGCTGGGCGCCGCGGCCGAGGAAGAGCACGTCGCGGGCGGTGGCGCAGCGCCGCGCCATGGGCAGCACCGCCGCCTCGGCCTTCACCACCTGCTCCATCAGCTTGGGCAGGTGGCGCAGTGCCTCGAGCTGCTCCCGGGCCTGCGCCAGCGAGAGCGTGCCGCGCAGCCGCCCCAGCTTGACCGCCAGCAGGAAGAGGGCCGCCAGCTGGGTGGTGAAGGCCTTGGTGGAGGCCACGCCGATCTCCGGGCCGGCCCGGGTGAAGAGCGTGCCCCCGTCGCACTCGCGCGGGATGGCCGCCCCCACCACGTTGCAGATGGCGAAGGCGCGCGAGCCGCGGGCCCGCGCCACCTTGACCGCCGCCAGGGTGTCGGCGGTCTCGCCCGACTGCGAGATGGCCAGCGTCAGCACCTTCGGCCCCACCAGCGGGTCGCGGTTGCGGAACTCGCTGGCCAGCTCCACCTCGACCGGCAGGCGGGCCAGCCCCTCGATCATCAGCCGCCCGGCCAGGCCGGCGTGCCAGGAGGTGCCGCAGGCCACGATGGTGAGCCGGTCGAGCCCGCGCACCCAGCCCTCGTCGAGGGACATGCCGTCGAGCAGCACGTCGCCCTGCTCCAGCGAGATGCGGCCGCGCAGCGTGTCCGAGACGGCCCGCGGCTGCTCGTGGATCTCCTTGTGCATGAAGTGCTTGTGGCCGTCCTTCTCGGCGGCCACCGCGCTCCAGTCGATGGTGCGCGGGGCCCGCTCCACCGGCGCGCCGGCCAAGGTGTAGAGCTCGACGCTCCCGGCGGTCAGCCGCGCCACCTCGCCCTCCTCCAGGTAGACCACCCGGCGGGTGTGCTCGAGGATGGCCGGCACGTCGGAGGCGAGGAAGTTCTCTCCGACGCCGTAGCCGATCACCAGCGGCGAGGCGTTCTTGGCCGCCACCACCTCGCCGGGCCGATCCTCCGAGACCACGGCGACGGCGTAGGTGCCGCGCACCCGCGCCAGCGCCGTGCGCACCGCCGAGAGCAGGTCGGGCGCGCCGCCGGCCAGCGCCGCCGCCACCAGGTGGGCGATGATCTCGGTGTCGGTCTCCGAGGAGAAGACGTGCCCGGCGCCGCCCAGCTCGGCGCGCAGCTGCAGGTGGTTCTCGACGATGCCGTTGTGGACCACCGCCACGCCCCGGTAGGTGTGCGGGTGGGCGTTCTCGTCGGAGGGACGGCCGTGGGTGGCCCAGCGGGTGTGGCCGATGCCGGTGGTGCCGCCGAGCGGCTCGCCGGCCAGCTTGTCGACCAGCTTCTGCAGCTTGCCCTTGGCCCGCACCACCTTCAGGCCGGCCGGGCCGATGGCGGCCACCCCGGCCGAGTCGTAGCCGCGGTACTCCAGCCGCCGCAGCCCACCGACGATGAGCTCGACGCACTGCCTCGGGCCTACGTAGCCGACGATTCCGCACATGGGCCGTTTATAGCCCGAGACCGGGCCGTGGTCACCGCGCCGGGCCCGTTAGGTGACCTCGGCCCCGGATCGTGCTTTCCTGCGGCCGTCCCGTGCGCAAGCCCCCCAGCCCCATCGCCGCCGTCCTCATCGCCGTCCTCGCCGTGGTCGCCGCCGCCTGGGTGCGTGAGCGGGCCGTCGATCGGCTGACCCCCGACTACGACGAGTACGCCTACATCCCGGCCGGCTTCCGCTACGCCGAGCGGATGGTCCCGGGGCGCTGGTCGGAGATCTCCGAGGTCACCGACAACCCCGAGCACCCGGCGCTGGTGAAGCTGGCCTACGGCCTGGCGCTCAAGGAGAGCGGGGCCAAGGAGCCGGACTGGGATCGTGTCCCGCAGGGGAAGCCGCTCCAGCCCGACGCCCGGCCGGCCTTCCTGGCCACCCGCACCCTCTCAGCCGTGACCGGCGTGTTGCAGGTGCTGCTCGAGGCGCTGGTCTCGCCGCTGGGGGCGCTCTGGCTGGCCTTCGACACCTACCACGCCAAGTACACGGCGCAGGCCTACGTGGAGGGGATCCCCGGGCTCTTCGCCATGCTGGCGGTGCTGCTCTTCGAGCGGGCGCTGCGCCGGCGCGAGCCGCAGGGGCTGGTCCCCACGGCCCCGACGCTCTCGCCGCTGCCGCTGCTCGGGGCGGCCGTCATGCTGGGGCTGGCCGCCGCCGGCAAGTACCCGTACGGCGTGGTGCTGGTGCTCACCTTCCTGCCGTTCCTGGTGCTGCGCGGGCACGACCGGCCCTGGCTCCTGGCCGGGGTGGCGGCGCTGGCGGCGCTGGCCTTCCTGGCGGCCAACCCCTACCTCTGGACCGACACCATCGACCGGGTCTGGAACTCGGCCGCCTACCACTTCAGCTACACGCAGACCGAGCACGTCAAGCGGGCCGCTCACCCCTGGTGGTACCAGCTCTACTACCTGACCCGCTCGGCGCCGATGCGCTGGCACCCCGAGGTCTTCCCCGTCGGCTGGCTCGACATGCTGCTGCTGCCGGCCGCGGCGCTCGGGGTCCCCTTCGCGGCGCGCCACCGTCCGGTCTGGCTGGCCTGGGCGGTCGTCGCCCTGCTCTTCCTGCTGGCCTGGCCGACCAAGTGGCCGCAGTACACGCTGTTGGCCCGCCCCCCGCTCACCGTGCTGGCCGGGCTCGGGCTCGTGGCGATCAAGGATCGGCTGCTGGGCCGCAGGCTGATGTCGTCACCGGGCCGGCTCTAAACGAGAGTTCGTGATCCGCGATCGCCGGCGCGACTTGCGGGAGCGGACGGGACCAGCGTCGTAGGTCCGGCTGCGATTGCCGAGGGCCATCGGTTCGGCGCGCCTTTCCGCCCGGCGAGCGTGCCTTCGCGCGCCAGCCCCGCCCTGCCGGCGCCTGGGCCATCGGACGCCGAACCGACGGCGCGCCGTGCCGTGAGGGCCCGGCGGTTCGGCGGTGGAGAGCGCAGGCGCCGCTGCCGCATGGGCCCGGCGGTCGGGCCGCGAGGCCGCCTGCGAGCAGCGCCATGGAGCAACTGACCGCCCGGCGCGCCGTCGATCCCCTGGCGGCGCAGCCAAGCCGCCCACCTTCGTAACCTGGCCGCGCGACGCAGGCCGATCAGGACCTCGTGGCGCGGCGCAGCACAGCGGCCGAAGCGGACCCGAACCGCCGGGCCGCGGCGGCGCCGACGGGCGGAAAGGCGCGCCGAACCGACGGGCCGCAGGGCCTCTGTTTCCGAATCACCAGCGGTCGTTTAGGGCCTGGGACCACCGCGTTCACACCCAGTCGAACTCGGCCGTGAAGTGGCGCAGGTACTTGCCCTGCGTGGCGATGCGCACGCCGCGCACCGCGGCGGCGCCGGCCTTGAGCTCGCAGATCACCTCGGCGGCGTAGTCGAAGTGGCTCTGGGTGTAGACGCGGCGCGGGAAGGCCAGCCGCACCAGGTCGACGTGGTGGAAGGTCTCGGTGCCGTCGTCGAGCCGCTTGCCGAACATCACCGACCCGATCTCGACGCCGCGCAGCCCGCCCTCCAGGTAGAGCGCGGCGCAGAGCGCCTGGCCCGGGTACTGCTCCGGCGGCAGGTGGGGGAGGAAGGCCCGGGCGTCGAGGTAGACGGCGTGGCCGCCGGTCGGCTCGACGATCTGCACGCCGCCGGCCAACAGCTTCTCGCCCAGGTACTCGGCGGTGCGCAGCCGGTAGCGCAGGTAGTCCTCCTCCAGCACCTCCTCGAGCCCGGCCGCCATCGCCTCGAGGTCGCGCCCGGCCAGGCCGCCGTAGGTGGGGAAGCCCTCGGTGAGGATCAGCAGGTTGCGGGCCGGCTCCAGCCAGCGGTCGTCGCGCAGGGCGATGAAGCCGCCGATGTTGACGAGCCCGTCCTTCTTGCCGCTCATGGTGCAGCCGTCGGCCAGCGAGAAGAGCTCCTGGGCGATCGCCTTGACGGTCCGCTGCTGCTGGCCCGGCTCGCGCAGCTTGATGAACATGGCGTTCTCGGCGAAGCGGCAGGCGTCGAGCACCAGCGGCTTGCCGTGGCGGCGCAGCAGGTCGCGGTAGGCCCGCAGGTTCTCGAGCGAGACCGGCTGGCCGCCGCCCGAGTTGTTGGTGAGCGTGATCATGCCGAAGGGGACCCGGCCGCCCCGCTCGCGCAGCAGCGCCTCGACCCGCGCGAGGTCGATGTTCCCCTTGAAGGGGTGGCGGGTGCGGGGCTGGCGCCCCTCGGGGATCACCAGGTCGAGCGCCTCGACGCCGTCGTACTCCAGGTTGGCGCGGGTGGTGTCGAAGTGGGTGTTGTTGGGGACCACGTCGCCGGGGTGGGTGGCCACCTGGAAGAGGATGCGCTCGGCGGCCCGTCCCTGGTGGGTGGGGATGACGTGGCGGTAGCCGGTCAGGTCGCGCACCACCGCCTCGAGCCGGTAGAAGCTCCTGGCCCCGGCGTAGCTCTCGTCGCCCTCCATGATCCCGGCCCACTGCCGCGCCGACATCGCCCCGGTGCCGGAGTCGGTGAGGAAGTCGATGAGCACGTCGGCGGCGTGGAGCGCGAAGACGTTGAGCCGGGCCGCCTCCAGCAGCCGGGCCCGCTCTGGCCGCGTCGTCATCCGGATCGGCTCGACCACCTTGATGCGGAACGGCTCGAACCTGGTGTGCGGCATGGGGGCCCTCCCTGGGCTGGCGGCGAGCCTACTTGGTTCCCAATCGACCGGCACCCGTCTAGGATGCCCACCGGAACCCCGCCAGGAGAGGCACATGCTCAGGTTGATGGTGGTGATGACGCTGCTCGCGGCGACCAGCGCCGGCGCCCAGCAGAAGGACGCGGCAGGACCGGCCGCCGGACCGGCCAGGGCCGAGCCCCCCCGCAAGGTGCGGATCGCCGTGCTCGACGTGCAGTACGCCGGGGCCGGGGACCGCAAGACCGTGGAGGGGCTCTCGGCGCTGCTTGCCTCCGAGGTGGCCCGCCGCCCCAACCTGGTCGTGATCGCCGGCTCCGACCTGCGGGCCCTGGTCGGGTTCGAGCGGCAGAAGGCGCTGCTCGGCTGCACCGAGAGCTCCTGCATCGCCGAGCTGGCCGGCGCCCTCGGCGTCGCCTACCTGGTCTCCAGCGAGGTCTCCAAGGTCGGCTCGACCTGGCTGCTCAGCCTGACGCTGCTCGACGCCAACAGGGCGATGGCCCAGGGGCGGCTGACGCGCAAGGCCTACTCCGACGACCAGCTGGTCGACGAGAGCTCCAACGCCGTCGACGAGCTCCTCGGCGCGCTCCCCGGGGCCGGGACCGCGGCGCCCCGCTCGGCCGAGGTGGCCCGCGCCGATCTCTCGGTGCCGCCGCCGGGCGGCGCCCAGCAGCTCCCCGGCCACCACCAGCACGATGGCCTCTTCCTGCGCTTCCAGCTCGGCTTCGGCGCGCTCCGCAGCTCCGCCCCCGGCCTCGGGCTCTCCGGCTCGGCCGGCAGCTTCGCCTTCGGGCTCGGCTACTCGCTCACCGACAACCTGGTGCTCTTCGGCGAGATCTACAGCGACGTCAACGCCAGCCCGACCGTGAAGCTCAACAACGTCTCCATCTCCACCAGCGGCACCGTCACCCACTCCCTGGTCGGCTACGGCGCCGGCCTGGCCTGGTACGTCAACTCGCTCAACGCCTACCTGAGCGCCAGCGGCGGCGTCGGCCAGGTCGAGGTCGACTTCACCGACAACACCGGCGCGGTCCGGAAGCTCACCACCCAGAACGGACCGATGGTCCGGGTCAGCCTCGGCAAGGAGTGGTGGGTCTCGACCAACTGGGGCGTCGGGGCCTCCGTCAACTTCGAGGCCGGCAGCATGAAGGACACCGGGCCCTCCCCGGTCACCTTCAAGTCGACCGCCTTCGCCCTCGCCCTCAGCGCCACCTACAACTGAGCCGGTGGCGCCGCGTACGCGGCACCAGGAGCCCGTCGCCGGGCTACTCCTTCTCGGCGGCGCGGCGGGCGGCCCGCTCCACCTGGAGCCGCACCGCCCAGCCCTCCTTGTTGACCTGCTTGGCCCGCCCCAGCGCCAGCGCCCCGGCCGGCACCGACTCGGTGATGGTCGAGCCGGCGGCGGTGTAGGCCCCGGCGCCGATCTCGATCGGCGCCACCAGGATCGAGTCGGAGCCGATGAAGGCCCCGTCGCCGATCCGGGTCTCGTGCTTCTTCTCGCCGTCGTAGTTGCAGGTGATGGTCCCGCAGCCGACGTTGACGCCGGCGCCGATGACGGCGTCGCCGAGGTAGGCGAGGTGGTTGGCCTTGGAGCCCTTGCCGAGCCGGGTCTTCTTGGTCTCGACGAAGTTGCCGAGGTGGACCCCCTCGGCCAGCTCCGAGCCGGGCCGGATCCGCGAGAAGGGGCCGAGGATGGAGCGGGCGCCGACGGTGGCCGGTCCCTCGATGACGGTGTAGGGCTTGACCGTCACCCCCTCGGCGAGCACCGCGTCGGTCAGCACCGAGCCCTGGCCGAGCCGGCAGCCGGCCCCGATGCGGGTGGCGCCCCGCAGCCGCACGTCCGGCTCGATGATCACGTCGGCGGCGATCTCCACCCCCTCGTCGCAGAGGAAGCGGGCCGGGTCCTCCAGCGTCACGCCGGCCTTCATCAGCGCCGAGGCGCGCCGCTGCTGCAGCACCTTGCCGGAGCGGGCCAGCTCCTCGAGGTCGTTGACGCCCGAGGCCTCGAGCGGATCGACCTCGACGGCCACCGCCGGGACCCGCCTGGCCGCCAGGGCCACCAGGTCGGTCAGGTAGAACTCCCCCTGGGCGTTCTTCGAGCCGACCCGGGAGAGGGCCCGCCAGAGGAACTCGGCGTCGGCGCAGTAGAGGCCGGCGTTGACCTCGCCGATGACCCGCTGGGCCTCGGTGGCGTCCTTCTCCTCGACGATCCCGGCCGGCGTGCCGTCCTCGCCCCGCAGCACGCGGCCGTAGCCGCGCGGCTCGGCCAGGTTCATGGTGGCGAAGGCGAGCGGGGCCTTGCGGCGGCTCCTCGCCTGCACCACCCGCTTCAGCGTCGTGGTGGAGAGCAGCGGCGTGTCGCCGGAGAGGATGGCGATGGGGCCGGTGACGCCGCGCAGCGCCGCCTTGGCCGCCAGCACGGCGTGGGCGGTGCCGCGCTGCTCGGCCTGGAGCGCGAAGCGCAGCGGCGCGCCGGGGAGGGCGGCGCGCAGGGCCGCCTCGACCGCCTCGGCCTGGTGCCCGACCACCACCACCACCGGCGAGGCGCCGGCCTCGAGCGCGGCGCGGACGGGGAACCAGGCCAGCGGCCGGCCCGAGAGCGGGTGGAGCACCTTGGCGGTGCTCGACTTCATGCGGGTCCCCTTGCCAGCGGCGAGGATCACGGCGGCGAGCGGGGCACGGGAGGTCCGGGTCTTCATGACAGGGAGTGTCGACCAGCCGGGCGGCGCGGGCAAGCCCGGGGGCGAAACCGTCGAGGGGCCCGCGCCGGGCGCCGTTCCTGATAACCTCACCGGCATGTCTGGAGCGAGGGTGAGCGACGAGCGGGGGCCGCCGAGGCGTGGCCGTGCCCCGTGCCGGGTGCGGCGGTGAGCGCGCTGGCCGCCATGCTGGCCGAGGAGCCGCAGCTGCCGGCCATCGAGGCTGCGCTGGAGCGGGCCTGCGGGCTCGCCCTCTCTGCCGGGGTGCGCCCGGCGCTGGTCGACGCCGCCCGCCGCGCCGCACGCGAGCTCGGCCTGGCCCGCGAGCCGTTCCTGGCGCGCCTCTTCGAGGGCGAGCCGGCCGCGGTGAGCGCGCTGGTGGAGCAGGCGGTGGTACAGGAGACCTACTTCTACCGCCACTCCGAGCAGCTGGCGGCGCTGGCCAGCGCCCTCACGGCGCTCCGGCTCCCCCCCGGCCGGGCGCTCTCGGCCTGGTCGGCCGGCTGCGCCACCGGCGAGGAGGCCTGGACGGTCGCCATGGTGCTGCGCGACCTGGGGCGCCCGCCCGGGCTCGACCGCGTCCTCGGCACCGACGTCTCGGCGCGGGCCCTGGCGCGGGCTCGGGAGGGGCGGTACGGCGCCTGGTCGCTGCGCGAGCTGCCGGCCGGGCTGCGCGACCGCCACCTCGACGAGGTGGCCGGCGGGGTCGCCGTCAAGGCGCCGCTGCGGGACCTGGTCCGCTTCGAGCGCCACAACCTGCTCGGGCCGCCGCCGCCGTCCGCCCCCTTCGACCTGGTGGTCTGTCGCAACGTGCTCCTCTACTTCAGGCCGGCCCCGGCCCGGGCCCTGCTGGAGCGGCTCCACGGCGCGCTCGCCCCGGGCGGGCTGCTGCTGGTCGGCCCGGTCGAGGAGCCGATGGCCGCCGGCCTGCCCTTCGAGCGGGTCGGAGAGCCGGGGAGCGGGCTGCTGCGGCGCCACGCGGCGGCCGGTCCGCCGCGCCGGCTGGGGACCAGGCCATGAAGGTCCTCCTCGTCGACGACACCCGGACGCTGCTCTCGCTCATCCAAGTCTACCTGATGGGCTGGCACCTGGAGTTCCACGAGGCCAAGGATGGCCTGGAGGGGCTCTCCAAGGCCAAGGAGCTGAAGCCGGCGCTGGTGGTGACCGACGTGCGCATGCCCGGCATGGACGGCTTCGAGCTCTGCGCCGCCATCCGCGCCGACGCCGAGCTCCACGACCTGCCGGTGGTGCTGCTCACCTCGCTCAACGACGAGACCAGCCGCAAGAAGGGGCGGCTGGTGGGGGCCAGCGCCTTCCTCACCAAGCCGGTCTCCGTCGACGAGCTGCGCCAGACCGTCGGCACGCTGCTCAAGCTGCCGCCGAGGAGCTGAGCCGTGGCCGAGGTGCCCGTCCCGCCGGTCGACTTCGACGAGCTCCAGCGCCGCCTCGACGAGGTCGAGGCCCGGCTCGGCGAGAGCTCGCGGGTCAACGACCGGCGCCGCGAGCTGATGGCGGAGCGGGCCCGCGCCCTGGCCACGCCGCGGGAGGCGGCCCCCGAGGACGCGGTGCCGCTCCTGGTCTTCACGCTCGGTGGCGTCCAGCAGGCCTTCGAGGTCGGGGCGGTGGTCCAGGTGCTGGAGGCGCGCGGGCTGCAGCGGCTGGTGGCCACGCCGCCCTGGCTGCTGGGGGCGCTGGTGGCGCGCGGCCGGGTGGTCCCGGTGCTCGACCTCCGGCGCCGGCTCGGGCTGGCCCGCGGCCTCTCCGACCTCGGCAAGGTGCTGGTGGTGGAGCACGAGGGGGAGCTGGTCGGGATCGCCGTGGAGGAGCTGGAGGGACGGCGCGACGTGCCGCGCCGGGCGCTGGTGCCGGGCCCCTCGCCGCGGCGCTGGACCGGCCCCGACGGGCTGGCGGTGCTCGAGCTGGCGGCGCTGCTGGCGCCGCCGGAGGGGCACTGATTGGACCCCGGGCTGCTGCGCCAGGTCTGGCCCATCTTCTCGGTGGAGGCGCGCGAGCAGCTGGCCGTCATCGGCGGCGGCCTGCTGCAGCTCGAGACCTCGCCGGCGCGGGTGGCGCTGCTCGACCCGGTGCGGCGCACCGCGCACAGCCTCAAGGGGGCGGCCGCCAGCCTCGGGCTCACCGGCGTGGAGCGGCTCGCCCATGGCCTGGAGGGGGCGCTGGCCGGCTACGATCCGGCGCTGGGGCTGCGCGCCGAGGTGGTCCAGGCGTCGCTCGACGCGCTCGAGGCGATCGAGGAGGCCCTGGCCGCCGGCGACGCCGGGCGCGATCCCGGGGTGGCCGGGCTGGAGCCGCTGCTGGCGTCGCTGGCGGCCGTCTCGGGCGGCGCGCGGCCGGCCTCGCCCGGGGGCGGCCCGGCGCCGACGGCGGGCGGTCCGGCGACGGGTGGTCCGGCGGGCGGCGCGACCACCCCCTCGCTGCTGGAGCCGCTCGAGGCGATGGAGCGCGATCTCGCCCGCCTGCTGGTGCCCGGAGACGCTGCGGGGCGCTCGGCGGTCGCCGCCGACGTCGCGGTCCAGGCCCGGCGCCTGCTGGCGGCCATCCCGGCCGACGCCCGGCCGCTGGCTGCCCGCGTCGTCGAGGCGGTGGAGCGGCTCGGCCAGGACGGCGCCGACGGGGCGCGCGCCGCCGCCGCCCTGGCCGGCGACCTGGTGGAGCTGCGCGAGCGGCTCGAGGGTGGCGAGGCGCCGCCGCCGGCCGCGGTGGCGCGCACCGGCCCGGGGCAGGGTGACCGCTCGCTCCGGGTGCTGGCCTCCACCCTCGACGGCCTCGCCCACCGCGTCGAGCAGCTCCTGCTCGGCGAGGCCCGCCAGGCCCGGCGGGCCCGGGAGGCCGGGGCCCTCGAGGGCTCGGCGCGCGAGGCGATGCGCCGGCTCGACCAGGCCCTCCAGGTGCTGCGCGCCACCGGCGCCGACCAGGAGCGGGCCGCCATCGAGGCGGCGCTCGGCGAGCTGCGCGGGCTCTCGACCGGGCTGCGGCTCATGGCCCGCGAGGGGCTGAGCGAGTCGGAGCAGCAGCGGCTCACCGGGACGCTGCTGCGGGACGACCTCCGGGCGCTGCGCATGGTGCCGGCGGCGGTGATGCTCGAGCCGCTGCGCGTGGCGGTGCGAGAGCTGAGCGGCCGGCTCGGCCGCCCGGTCGAGCTGTTCCTGCACGGGGTCGAGGTGCGCATCGACCGGCGGCTCGTCGACGAGCTGCGCGACCCGCTGCTCCACCTGGTGCGCAACGCCGTCGACCACGGCATCGAGGCGGCCGAGGAGCGGCGGGCCGCCGGCAAGCCGCCCACGGGGCGGCTCACGGTCCGCGTCGAGCCGCGCGGCAGCCGCGTCGGCGTGGTGGTGGAGGACGACGGCGGCGGGCTCGACCACGCCGCCATCCGCGTCCGCGCGGCGGAGCAGGGGCTGCTCGGCGACGCGCCCGGCGGCGCGCCCAGCGACGCCGCGCTGGCCCGGCTCATCTTCACGCCCGGCTTCTCCACCGCCGCCGAGGTGACCCGGGTCTCGGGCCGCGGCGTCGGGCTCGACGTGGTGCTGGAGGCGGTGACCCGCCTCGGCGGCGCCGTCGACGTGCGCTCCGAGCCGGGCCGCTTCACCCGCTTCGACCTCGACCTGCCGCTGACGCTCTCGGCCACCGCCGCCATCCTGGTGCGCGTCGGCGGCGACCTGGCCGCGCTGCCGGCCGACGCGGTGGAGCGGGTGGTGCTGCTCGGGCCGCACGACGTGGCGGTGTCGGCCGACGGGGCCGCGGCGCGTGTCGGCGGCGCCTCGCTGCCGCTGGCCTCCCTGGCCGGGCTGCTCGGGCTGGCGGCCGCCCCACCCCGGGGCAAGCTGCAGCCGGCCCTGCTCCTCTCGGTCGGGCCGCGCCGGGCCCTGGTGACGCCCGACGAGGTGCTGGGGCAGCAGGAGCTGCTGGTCGGCTCGCTCGGGCCAGCCGCCGGGAGCCTCCCGCACCTGGTCGGCGCCGCCGTGCTCGACGACGGGCGGCTGGTCGGCCTGCTCAACCCGGCCGAGCTGCTGCGGCGGGTCCCGGCGGCCGGGCGCGCCGCCGAGCCGCGCGGACCGAGGGTGCTGGTGGCCGACGACGCCCAGACCACCCGCTCGGCCATGAAGGGGCTGCTCGAGGAGGCCGGCTTCGAGGTGGTGGTGGCCGAGGACGGGGCCCAGGCGCTGCGGTTGGCGGCGGAGCTGACGCCGGCGCTGGTGATGACCGACGTGGAGATGCGGCCGGTGGGCGGGCTGGAGCTGGCGCGCCGGCTCAAGGCCGACCCGGCGCTGCGGGCCGTGCCGCTGGTGATGGTCACCTCGCTCGAGTCGCCGGCGGCCCGCGCCGCCGGGCTGGCGGCCGGGGCCGACCACTACCTCGTGAAGCGCGAGGTGGCGCGCGACGAGCTGGTGGCGCTGCTGCGCAAGCTGGTCGGCCTGGAGCCGCGGTGAACGGGCCCGGCGACCCGGACGACCCGCCTCCCGGGCTGGTGGCGGCGGCCGGCGAGGCGCTGGCGGGAGCGGTCGGGCTCTCGCTCGGCGCCGGCCTGCCGGGCTCGCTGGCGCTGGCGATCAAGGTGGCGGCGCAGGAGCTGGGGCAGCGCCCGGCGGCGCTGGCGGCGGCGGCCGCGGCCGGCGAGCCGGGGGCGCTCGAGCTGCTGGCCGAGCACGCCGTCATCGGCGAGACCTTCTTCTGGCGCCACGCCGAGGGGCTGGTGGCGCTGGCGGCCGAGCTGGCCGGCAGCGAGCGGCCGCTGCGGCTCTGGAGCGCCGGCTGCGCCACCGGCGAGGAGCCCTACAGCCTGGCGCTGGCGCTGCTCGACGCCGGGCGCGACCGCGAGGAGGACCGCATCCTCGGCACCGACGTCTCGGCGCGGGCGCTGGGGCGGGCCTGGGCCGGCGTCTACGGGACGCGGGCGGTGCGCAAGCTGCCCGAGCCGCTGGCGCGGCGCTGGCTGCGGCCGACCGGGCACGGCGCCCAGGTCGACGAGCGGCTGGCGCGCTGCTGCCGCTTCGAGCGCCACAACCTGCTCGACGGCGCGCCCGGCGACCACTTCGACGCCGTGGTCTGCCGCAACGTCCTCATCTACTTCGCGCCCGAGGTGGCCGCCTCGGCGCTGCAGCGCCTGGCCGGCGCGGTGGCCCCGGGCGGCTGGCTGCTGCTCGGGCCGGTCGAGCTGCCGCTGGCCGGCGGGCTGCGCTTCGAGTGGGTGGAGCGGGGCGGGGCGACGCTGTTGAAGAGACCGGCCTAGCCGATGGTGACGCCGAGGCGCCCCTCGATCTGCAGCCCCATCTTCTCCGTCTCCACCGCGGTGACCGGGTTGACCACCTGGTGGGCGCGCTGCATCGCCCCGATCTCGCCGAAGATGCCGACGCCGGCCAGGCCGAAGCTCATGCCGAGCGCCCCGCCCCAGGTGAACTTGGCCGGCTTCGACTTGAGCGAGCTGACCCCGGCGATGCCCCGCAGGTAGAGCGGGAAGAGCGGCGGGGAGACCACCACCATGCCGCGCAGGTCGACGTCGAACTTGGAGCCGCCGGCCGAGTAGCTGGCGCTGACGTCGCCGAGGTTGGCCACCGCGCCGACCTGGAGCTTGAGCATGTCGGTGAACCCGTAGCCGAGCGTCGCCATCAGGTTGGTGGGGATGCGGGTGGCGTCGCCGACGCCGGTGCGGAGGCCGGAGCCGATCGAGCCCTCCAGGTGGAACCCGCCGGCGCGGGCCGCCAGCGGCGAGGCGAGCAGGGCGAGGGTGAGCAGGGCGAGGGAGAGGCGGCGCATGTGACCTCCGGCGGGTGGTGGGCCGGCGGGAGCCGGCGCGAATGGAGATGATACGCCAACCGGATGGGCGCTCCGAAGAATCGACCGGCGGTGTGGGGCGGGGTGGGCGCGGCGACGACACCGGTCCGGCGCGGCGAGCGCGCCACTACTCGACGATGACCGCCTCGCTGACGAAGTACTCGGTCTCGCCGAAGCAGGAGGTCGGCAGGCCGAGGTGCTGGGTGTACTTGAGCCCGACCCGCTTCCCGAGCGCCTTGTTGAGCTGGGCCGCCACCGCGTCGGAGCGGACCGAGAAGTAGAACTTCTCGGGGATGGCGCCGGGCATGGTCACCATGGCCAGCTCCCCCTCCCACGTCTTGCAGACCCAGCCCTTCCTCGAGAGCTTCTGCACGTAGCCGACCCGCTCGCCATCGGAGTAGCTCCAGGAGAGCGCCCCCCAGGTGTAGGCGGCCAGCGCGCCGGCCCCGAGGAGCACCGCGAGCAGGAGGGAGACCAGGGCCTTGGAGGTGGTGGAGGTCACGAGGGCGAAGAGAGCACGAACCGCGGCGCCGTTCCAGCCTACCCATTTGCGCCGGGGGCGGGGAGCGCCGCCTTTTGAGGTTGTCACAACTCCCGGCACGGAGCCTCATGCACGGCAGGCCCGGCCATCCCGGCGCCCCGAAAGGTCCACCGTGCCGCTCCACCACCTGCCCGCCCGCCTCACCGCCCTCGCGCTCGCCCTGGCGCCCGCGCTTCCGGCCGTCGCCCTCGAGCGGTCGGAGGTCCCGCAGGCGCTCACCTGGAACCTCGACGACCTCTTCAAGACCGAGGCCGACTGGGTCAAGGCCCGCGAGGCGCTGGCGGCGCAGGTGGCGGCGCTCCCGGCCCACCGCGGCCAACTCGGCGACTCGGCCGCGGCCCTCTACAAGGCGCTCGACGCCAAGTCGGCCGCCGAGCTGGCCTTCTCTCGGCTCTATACCTACGCCATGGCCCGCGCCGACTAGGACACCCGCGCCGCCCGGCCGCGCGAGCTGAAGCAGGCGGCCCAGCGGCTGGCGGTCGAGCTGGAGGCGGCGGTCAGCTGGATGCGCCCCGAGCTGCTGGCCCTCGACGCCGCGAAGCTGCGTGGCTTCCTGGCCGCCGAGCCGCGGCTCGCCCCCTGGAGGGTCTTCATCGAGGAGACCCTGCGCTGGCAGCCCCACACGCTGGCGGCCGGCGAGGAGCAGCTGCTGGCAGAGGCCGGCAACCTGACCGGCGCCGGAGAGGCCATCGCCTCGATCCTGCGCGAGGCCGACCTGCCCTGGCCGACCATCCAGCTCTCCAGCGGCCAGAAGGTGCGCGTCGACGCCTCGGCCTTCACGCTCCACCGCGCCTCGCCGGTCAAGGCCGACCGCGAGCTCGCCTTCGAGAAGTTCTTCGGCGCGCTCAAGACCTACGAGCGGACCTTCGGGACCACCCTCGACTCGCAGCTCAAGGGCCACCTCTTCACCGCCAAGGCCCGCAAGTTCGGCAGCGCGCTCGAGAGCTCGCTCTTCCGCTCCAACGTGCCGACCACCGTCTACACCCAGCTGCTGGCCGACGTGCGCCGCTCGCTGCCGACGCTCCACCGCTACCTCAAGCTGCGGCAGCGGATGATGGGGCTGGCCCAGCTGCGCTACCAGGACCTCTACGTGCCGCTGGTCGACAAGGTCGGGCTCACCTTCACGCCGGCGCAGGCCCAGGCGCTGACGCTGGAGGCCTTCGCGCCGCTCGGCAAGGAGTACGTGGCCGGGCTGCGCCAGGGGTACCAGTCGCGCTGGACCGACTACCTGCCCTCGACCGGCAAGCGCTCCGGCGCCTACTCGACCGGCGTCTACGGCGTCCACCCGTACCAGCTGCTCAACTTCAACGGCCAGTACGACGACCTCTCGACCCTGGCCCACGAGGCCGGCCACTCGATGCACACCTGGCTGGCCTTCAAGGCCCAGCCCTTCCCGACCGCCGACTACCCCATCTTCGTCGCCGAGGTCGCCTCGACGCTCAACGAGGCGCTGCTCTTCGACTTCATGATGGGCAAGTCCAGGGATGACGCCACCCGGCTGGCGCTGCTCGGCAACCGGCTCGACACCATGCGCACCACGCTCTTCCGCCAGACCCAGTTCGCCGAGTTCGAGCTCGAGGGGCACCAGGCGGCCGAGCGCGGCGACCCGGTCACCGGCGAGGCGCTGACCGCGCTCTACCTGAAGATCGTCCGGGAGTACTACGGGCACGACCTCGGCGTCTGCACGGTCGACGAGCTGATCGGCAGCGAGTGGGCCTTCATCCCGCACTTCTATTACGACTTCTACGTCTACCAGTACGCCACCAGCATGGTCGCCTCCTCCTCGATCGCCGCGCGCATCCTCGCCGAGGGCAAGGCGGGGAAGACCGCGGCGCGCGACGCCTACCTGGCCATGCTCTCGGCCGGCGGCTCGAGGTTCCCCATGGACCTGCTCAAGTCGGCCGGGGTCGACATGACCAGCCCGGCCCCCTTCGACGCCGCCATGAAGGAGATGAACGGCGCCATGGACCAGATCGAGCAGATCCTGGCCCGACAGGCCAAGGGGAAGAAGCCCTAGCGGCCGGCGCGACGGGCCGGGGCGGCGCGCCAGGTGCCGGTGCGGCCGCCCCGCTTCTCCAGCAGCTCGACCCGCTCCAGCACCATCCCCTGCTCGTAGCGCTTCAGCATGTCGTAGGCGGTCAGGCAGGCGGCCGCCGCGGCGGTGAGCGCCTCCATCTCGACGCCGGTCCGGTCGACGGTCTTCACCGTGGCCACCGCCTCGAGGCCGCGCGGGGTGAGCCGCACCGCCACCTCGACCGCCGAGAGGGAGAGCGGGTGGCAGAGCGGGATGAGATCCGGCGTCCGCTTGGCCGCCATCACCCCGGCCAGCCGCGCCGCCGCCAGCACGTCGCCCTTCTCGACCTCGCCGGCCTCGACCCGGGCCCGGGTCGCCTTCGAAATGACCAGCAGGGCCCGCGCCACCGCCACCCGCTCGGTGGGGGCCTTGCCCCCGACGTCGATCATCTTCACCGGGCCGCTCCTTCAGTGTCCGGCGAGGAACCGCTCGGCGTCGATGGCCGACATGCAGCCGGTCCCGGCCGCCGAGATGGCCTGCCGGTAGTTCGGGTCGGCCACGTCGCCGCAGGCGAAGACGCCTGCCACGCTGGTGGTGGTCGAGGGGGCCTTGACGTGGAGGTAGCCGACCTCGTTCATGTCGAGCTGCCCCTTGAAGAGCGAGGTGTTCGGCTCGTGGCCGATCCCCATGAAGAGCCCCTGCACCTTGAGCTCGCGGGTGCTGCCGTCGACGGTGCTCTTGAGCCGGAGGCCGGTGACCGCCTTGCCGTCGCCCAGCACCTCGTCGACCGCGGTGTTCCAGACGAAGGCGATCTTGGGGTTCGCCCTGGCCTTCTGCTGCATGATCTTGGAGGCGCGCAGCTCGCCGCGCCGGTGGATGAGGTGGACCTTGGTGGCGAACTTGGTGAGGAAGGTCGCCTCCTCGACGGCGGTGTCGCCGCCGCCCACCACCGCCACCTCGACGTTGCGGAAGAAGAAGCCGTCGCAGGTGGCGCAGGCCGAGACGCCGCGCCCCTGGTAGAGCTTCTCCGAGGGGATGTCGAGCCACTTGGCGGTGGCCCCGGTGGCGACGATGATCGCGTCGGCGGTGTACTCCTCGGCCTCGACCCAGAGCCGGAAGGGGCGCTTCGAGAGGTCGACGCGGGTCACCTCGGCGGCGACGAAGCGGGTGCCGAAGCGGGTCGCCTGCTTCTTCATCTCCTCCATCAGCGCCGGCCCCATCACGCCGTCGGGGAAGCCGGGGAAGTTCTCCACCTCGCTGGTGATGGTGAGCTGGCCGCCGGGCTGGAACCCCTCGATGAGCAGCGGCTGGAGCGTGGCGCGCGCCGCGTAGATGGCGGCGGTGTAGCCGGCCGGGCCGGAGCCGATGATGACGACCTTCTCGTGTTGGGCCATGTGGTCCTCCGGCGGCGTTGGTGCGTGAGGTTGTAGCCTTGAGAGAGCCCGGCTGTCACCGGAGGGTTCGCCGCACGCCCCGGTCTGGTATCGTCGAGGGCGCATGGATGCCGCCAGCCTGCGCGCCTGTCCGCTCTTCCAGACGCTCTCCTCCGAGCAGGTGAGGCGGATCGCCGCCATCGCCACCCGCCGCGAGGTCCCGGGCGGGACCGCGCTCTTCGTGGAGGGCTCGAGCTGTGACGAGATGTACGTGCTGCTGGCCGGCAAGGTTCGCATCTCCAGGCGGCTGCCCGGCGTCGGCGAGGAGGCCCTGGCCATCCTCGAGCCGGGCGCCTACTTTGGCGAGATGGCGATGGTCGACGACTCGCCGCGCAGCGCCGACGCCCTGGCCCACACCGGCTGCGCCGTCGCGGTGATCAAGCGCGAGGAGCTCGAGCAGCTGATGTTCGTCGACAAGGACATGGCCTACGTCCTGCTCTGGACCTTCGTGCGGACGCTCTCGGTCCGGCTGCGCGAGATGAACGAGAAGATCCAGGGCTTCTTCGCCATGACCGGGCCGTTCAGGTAACCGACTCCGCCCCGCCCCGCCCCGCCCCGACCCCGACCTTATTCCTTGTCCTTGTCCCCATCCTTGGCGGGCGCGGCCCCCCGCCTCGGGCTGGCCGCGTGCGGGGCGGTGACGCTGAGGTGGGGCCGCCGGAAGGGCGTCTTCATCGCCTTGGTGTCGACCGGCGAGGCGGCGTCTCGCACCCGCAGCTCGAGGCGGGTCTGGCCGAAGGCCAGCGACACGCCGGGCCCCAGCCGCGCCTCGGTGACCGGCTGGCCGTCGACGAAGGTGCCGTTGCGGCTCTCCAGGTCGACCACCCAGAGCTCGCCGCCGCGCCGCTCGAGCAGGGCGTGGATGTTCGAGATCCACGGATCGTCGATCTGGACGTTCGCCTCCAGCGATCGGCCGACCGCGATGGGGACGTCCGGGATGGGGAAGCGGGCCCCCGCACAGGGTCCGGTCAGGACCACGAGATCGAGCACGGCATCCTCTCGGAAGGTTCGAAAGGCATGCTAGCATGGTACCCAATCGAGCCCATGGACCATCCAAACTCGCCAGATCAGGCTGGGCGAGAGGGGATTCGCGTCGAGCCGGCGCCCCTCGAGGTGGAAGGGCGGGTGCTGGGCGGCCGATATCGGCTGATGCGCAAGCTCGGCACCGGCGGCATGGGCACGGTCTGGCTCTGCGAGCACGTCGGGCTGGGCCGGCGCTACGCCCTCAAGGTGCTGAGCGCCGAACGCGCCGCCAATCCGGCGCTGCTGGCGCGCTTCCGCCAGGAGGCCCGCGCCGCCAGCGGCATCGTCCAGGAGAACGTCGTCGACGTCGTCGACGCCGGCGAGGATGCCGGCGGGGAGCACTTCTACGTCATGGAGGTGCTCGACGGCCGCAGCCTCGGCCAGGTGCTGCGCGAGGACGGCCCCATCCCGGTCGGCAGGGCCCTGCTCCTGCTCGAGCAGGTCTGCCAGGCGCTGGCCGCCGCGCATGGCCGCGGCGTGATCCACTGCGACGTCAAGCCGGACAACGTGCTGGTGCAGCGGCTGCCGGACGGCCGCGAGCAGGCCAAGCTGATCGACTTCGGCATCTCCCGGCTCCCCGGCGTGGGCGTGGGACGCCTCACCCGCGAGGGCGAGATCATCGGTACGCCCGAGTACATGTCGCCGGAGCAGGCGGCCGGCGAGACGGTCGACGAGCGGACCGACGTCTACGCCACCGGCGTGCTGGCCTTCGAGCTGCTGACCGGCTGCCTGCCGCTGGTCGGTCCGACCGCCATCGCCACGCTGGTGGCGCACCAGACCACGGCGCCCGAGCCGCCGGGCCGGCGCCGCTCCGGCCTGGGCCCGGCCATCGACCGGCTGGTGCTGCGGGCGCTGGAGAAGCGCCCCGGCGACCGCTTCGCCACCATGCAGGCGATGGCGGCCGAGGTGATGCGGGTGCGGCTGCTCCTCGGCCTGGACGAACCCTCGCCGATGGGCTCGGGCCGGGCGCCGCTGGTCGCGACCCTGCCGCTGCCGGTGACGCCTGCGCGCCCCTTGCCGGCCCAGCCGGGGCCGCACCTCGCCGGCGGGCAGCCGCTGCCGCGCCGCTGGCCCTGGCCGGGGGCGGCGCTGGCGCTGCTCGGCATCACGGTGGCGCTCCTGGCGGCGGTGGTGGCGGTCGGGCAGTGGACCCGGCGCCTGCCGCAGCCGGCCCCCCAGCTGGCGCCGGTCTCGCTCGCGCCGGCGCCGGCGCCGGTTGCTGCGTCGACGGCGGCCGCCGAGGAGCCGGCCCAGCCGGTCGCCCCGCGCCCCATCGACGAGGAGCCGGCGGCCAAGGGCTCGCCCGGCAGGCCGGCGCGTCCGCCCGCCGCCGAGCCGCCGGCGCGCGATCCCTACGGCCCCTCCGACACCCTCAAGGCAGACCCCTTCCGATGACCAGACCGCTCCTCGCCGCCGGTGCCCTGCTGGCGCTCCTGCTCGCGCTCCCCTGCCCGGCCGCCGACGACGTGACCGAGGCGCGGACCCGCTTCGACCAGGGCAGCAAGCTCTACCGGGCCGGGAAGTACCGTGACGCCATCGTCCAGTTCGAGGCGGCCTACCGGATCAAGCCGCACGGGGCGATCCACTACAACGTGGCGCAGTGCTGGGAGAGGCTGGAGCAGTGGCCCGAGGCGCTGCAGGCCTACCAGGCCTACCTGCGCGAGGTGGCCGACGCCCGGGACCGGGCGGCGGTGCGCGCCACCATGGGGCGCATCGAGCGGCGGCTGGCGGCGGCCGGCGTGCAGGCGCTGCTGGTCTACACCGACCCGCCCGGCGCCGCGGTGCGCATCGACGGCAAGCCGCGCGGGCGGACGCCGTACCACGTCACGCTGGCGCCGGGGATCTACCGGGTTTCGATCTCGCTCGACGGCTACGCGCCCGACGAGCAGGAGGTGGAGATGAACATGGCCGGCACGCGGCTGGTCGACGTGGTGCTGCAGACGCGCGCGGCGGCGGGGCGGGTGACGGCGGCCGGGAGCGCCGCGCCGGGAGCGCCAGCCGCGACCGGGAGCGCGGCGGCGAGCCCGACCTCGTCCTCGGCAGGGACCCAGACGTCGACCACCGGCCCGACCGGGGCCGCGTCCCGGACCGGGAGCCCGACCAGGTCCCCGACTTCGACCACGAGCTCGTCCAGGGCCCCGCCCGGCGACCCGCCCGGTGACCCGGCGTCGGCCGCGGCCGGCGCCTCTTCACCAGGCGTGAAGCAGCCCGACCTGGCGGCGAGGCCGGCTGCCCGGTCGGCCCTCCCGGCTGCGCCGCTCGACCCGGCGCCGAGCCTGCCCCCGCCGGCCCGGCCGCGGATCTACACCTGGATAGCGGCCGGCGTGGCCGTGGCCGCCGGGGCCGCCGGGGTGGCCTACGGCCTCTCCTCGGGGCGCCAGGCCGAGTCGCTCCGCGACGGGAGCTACCACGCCGACGCGGCGTCGATCGCCAGGGCCGCCGAGAAGAAGGCGACCACCGCCAACGTGCTCTACGCCGTCTCGGGCGTGGCGGCGGCGGCCGGGGTGACGCTCTTCTTCGTGGAAGGGAAGTTCTGATGCGCCGCGCCTCGGAGTCCCGGCTCGACCTCGACCTCGACCTCGACCGCGACCGCGACCGCGACCGCGACCGCGACCTGCTGGCCGCGCCGGCAGTGCCGACCTCGCCGACCGTGCCGACCGCCCTGTCGACCGCGCTGGCCGCGGTGCTGGCCGCGGTGCTGGCCGCCCTGCTGGCCGTCGGGCCGATCGGCTGCTCCGTCGAAGTGGAGGGGGCGACCTGCCGGGTGGTCGGCGCCGTCGACAACTGCCCGTCAGGGCAGGCCTGCGGCACCGACCTCAAGTGCAGCGTCAAGGCGGCCGGGTGCCGGCCGTGCACGCTGGGGACCGTGGAGTGCCGCGCCGGCTCCAGCGACGTGATGAGCTGCAGCGCCGCGAGCGACCCGGCCTGTGGGAGCTGGATCGTGGCGACCGCCTGCGCGGCCGGGCTGCAGCGCTGCCAGCTGCCGCTAGCGGGCGGCGCGCCGGCCTGCGCCTGCGAGCGCTGGACCGTGGTGCCGGGGGGGAGCACCCAGGCCTGCACCTCGCCCTCCATCAATGGCGCCATCACCAGGGCGCTCGAGTTCTCCGCGCCGACCGTGACGCTGGGTGGCGGCTCGTCGGCGGTATACGGCAACGAGCTGGTCGACGCGGCGCCGCTCATCATCCCGGCGGGGGTGACGTTGATCGGGGACGAGACGGCGCCAGTGGCGGCGCCGCTCAATCGGATCATCGAGGTCCGGGCATCCGCCTCGGCGCCGAGCACCTTGGCGGCGCTGGTGGTCGAGGCGGGGGCGAGCCTGCGCGGCGTCACCGTGCGCCGCTTCGACGCCGGGGCGCCGGCGGTCGGCATCTTCCTGGACGGGGCGTCCCCGGCCGGTGGCAACTCCCTGGTCTCGGTCCGGGTCGACGTGGGCGCGACCAGCGTCGGCGGGACCAGCGTCCCGTTCGGAGTCGGGCTGAGCGTCGCCGGGGGCAACGCCGTCGCCAGCGACGTCGCCGTGAGCGACGTCCACGTGGAGGGCGCGACCGTCGCGGGGCTCGAGGTGAGCCGGTACGCCGCGAGCCACGTCCTGCGGGTGACCGACTCGACCTTCGACCAGAACCAGGTCGGGGTGAACCTGCTGCGAGGAGACCTGACGCTGGCGAGGACGGTCGTGAAGAGGAGCGGGGCGGAGGGGGTGGTGGCCGCCACTGGGACGCCGGGCCAGACCGGCCTGACGCTGACCGACGACCTGATCTCGTGGAACGGGACGGCAGGACTCGTCCTTTCCAATAGCGACAAGCTGGATATGCGGCGTACCCAGATCTGCGGCAACACTGGCTCAGGCCGTGGGCCTACCGCCCCGCAACGCAGTGTGGGTGGAATCTTCGCTGTGGGGAGCGCTCCGGCCGCGCTCACCTTCCGAGGAAACCGGATCCACTCAAATGGGGGCGATCAGGTGTACGTGCTCTCCGGTGGACCGTGGAACCTCTCTGGTGCCGTGGGGTGCGCGGTCGCAGACAGGAATGTGTTCGCCGGATACCTCGCGCCAGGGGTTGGCGCCGCTGCGGTCGGTGCGTCCACGATCGATGTCCAGAACAACTACTGGGGCAATCCACTGGAACAGCCCATGGGCGGAACCGACTACCTGGAGACGAGTGGCGGTTCCGTAGTCGCTGGCGGAACTGGCACAGGATATTGCCTCCACGATCCCCCCGCCGACCTCACCTGCCCCGCGCCCTGACGGACGGTCACCTGGGAGCCGCACCTGTGGCCGCCTCCCGCCCAGCCGTCCGGTAACTCGCGACAGCCTCCCGCACCCCGCGGTAGCGCCTCATCACCCGCTCCCCGAACGCCTGCCGCGCCGCCAGCCTGTTGTGCGCGGCGCAGACCAGGCGCAGGTCGGCCTCGGTCTCCCCTCCCCACTTCGCCCAAGGCACCACGTGGTCGAGCTGAAGCCGCAGCTTCGAGCCGCAGCAGCCTCCGCCGTCGAGCGGCCAGCTGCAACGTCCGGCGTCGCGCGCCCAGACCGCACGCTTCACCGCGGCCGGGATGGCCTTGCGGGGGCCGTCGCGGCGATGAGCGGGGCCTTCAGGCCGCGCAACAGAGGAGTTCGAGGAGGTCGAAGAGGATGGCTCGAGTTCCTCGGTCTTGCCCGGCTTTGCGGACTGGGTCGGGGCCGGTGTTGCGGTCGCGGTCAAGGACGATGCCGGGGCGTCGGCCGCCGTCGCTGTCGCTGTCGCCGTCGGCTTGGACGCCACCACCGCCCGCGGCCTCTTCACCTGCCCACGCGCCCTGGCCTGCTTCTCCAGCAGCAGGTCGAGCGCCGCCTCCAGCACCTGCTCGGTGGTGGCGCGGGGGATGGCGTGCGAGAGGCCGGAGCGGGCCGTCTTGAGCTTCTCGAGAAAGCGGCGGCTGACGGTGGTGCTGAGCCGGCTCAGCTCCGCGGTCAGGGGATCGACGTCGTCCCGGCGCGGCTCCAGCCGGCGCGGGTCGACCCGCGCAGGAGGCGTAACCCCCTGTTTGGACGTCCAAAGTGACTCGGGGTCCGTGTTCTGCGCCGTGTCCTGCGCCGTGTCCTGCGCCGTGTCCTGCGCCGTGTCCTGCGCCGTGTCCTGCGCCGTGTTCTGCGCGGCGGCCGCCTGCGGCAGGCCGGTCTGGGCGGCCTGGGCCGCCGACGCGATGGCCGCCGAGATGGGCGTGGCGAGCAGGGAGAGGTCCGCTTCGGCCTGGCCAACCGGCACCGGCGGCTCGGCACTGCGAAC
>JANMRY010000142.1:0-33361 GCA_031388695.1 Anaeromyxobacter sp.
CCACCATGTCATCTGGTCGCGCAGCGTTGGCGGTCGTGCTCCTCGTCTCGGCAGTCCAAGCGAGTGCCCTGGACGTCCTCCGAGTCTACGGCCCCGGGGGCCCGGCCCCCGCGATGAAGGAGGCGGCCGAGGCCTTCGGCAAGGCGAGCGGAGCCAGGGTCGAGGTGACTGCGGGCCCCACGGACACCTGGATCGTGGGGGCGCGCGAGAACGCCGATGTCATCTTCAGCGGCTCCGAGTACATGATGACCGACTTCGTCAAGGCGATGGAGGGCCGCCTCGACGAGCAGTCCATCCAGCCGCTCTACATGCGCCCGTCGGCCATCCTGGTGAGGCCGGGCAACCCCAAACGGATCAAGGACCTCCCGGACCTGGCTCACCCCGGCCTCAAGGTCCTGGTCGTTCAGGGCTCCGGCCAGACGGGGATGTGGGAGGACATGGCCGGAAAGCAGGGAGACCTCCGCCTGGTTCGGGCCCTGCGGCGCAACATCGTCCTTCACGCCGCCAACAGCGGCCTCGCGAAGCAGGCCTGGATAGACCGCCCCGACCTGGACGCCTGGATCATCTACAACATCTGGCAGGTCGCCAACCCGAAGCTCGCCGACCTGGTCTCCGTGTCCAGGGACTACGTCGTATACCGCGACACGGGGGTGGCGCTGACCACCCTCGGGAAGCAGCGCCCGCTCGGCGCCAGGTTCGTCGGGTTCCTCCAGTCGAAGGAAGGGGCTGCCATCTTCAAGAAGTGGGGTTGGATCACGCCTTGAGCGTGCGTGGCCCCGCTCTTGCACTTTGGGCGCCCAAAGCGGACCCAAAGTAGCGCCGCGATCGACGCCAACAGCCCCCAGGCCGACCGGTTCTGCTTGCGCCCACGCCCCGGCCGTCGGAACCTCCGGGAATGGCCGTGCGCAAGGTTGGGACGAGCCGGATCGTCCGCGAGATCGGCCGGGGCGGGATGGCCGTGGTCTACGAGGCCTTCCAGGAGGCGCTGGATCGGCGGGTCGCCATCAAGGTGCTCGACGCCGGGCAGGCCCGCTCCAAGGAGGCCACCGAGCGGTTCCTCCGCGAAGGGCGGGCCTACGCCCACCTCCACCACGCTTCGGTGCTGGCGGTCTACGACCTCATCGAGAAGGACGACGCGCTCTACCTGGTCACCGAGTTCGTCGACGGCGCCGACCTCCGCCAGGTGATCCAGGCCGGGGGGGCGCTCCCGCCCGAAGGCGTGGCGGTGGTGGGTGCCCGGGTGGCCGACGCCCTGGAGTTCATCCATGCCCACGCCCTGTTTCACCGCGACGTGAAGCCGGCCAACGTCATGATCTCGCGGGAGGGCGACGTCAAGGTGATGGACTTCGGCATCGCCCGCGATCCGCTCGAGGCGCAGTTGACCTCGACGGGCGTGGTGGTTGGCACCCCCGCCTACGTGGCGCCGGAGGTGCTCTGCGGCGACGAGGCCGACGAGCGGAGCGAGGTCTGGTCGCTCGGGATCTCGCTCTACGAGCTCGCCACCGGCGAGCAGCCGTTCCAGGGAAAGGACTTCAACACACTCTTCGCCCAGGTGCGCAAGTCTCGCGCCCGACCCGTGCGCGACCTCTCGCCGGAGGTGCCGCGCCGGCTCGCCAAGGCCATCGAGCGCTGCCTCGAGAAGAATCCGGGGGCACGATGGCAGAGCGCCGGCGAGCTGGCCAGGGAGCTGGAGGCCTGCGCCACCGCCCTGCTTCGCGGCGCCCGGCCCCACCAGCGGCTCGCGGCGCTCCTGGTGGAGCGGGGGTTCGGCGCGAAGCAGCCGGTCGATTCCACCGGGACCGTCGACCTCGTGGAGGCCACCGGCGCGGCGCCATCCAGCGGAGCGGTGAGCAGGCAGGCCCCCGCCACCGAGGAGGTGGTGGCGGCGGGAATCCCGGGGCGGCGGGTGCAGCGGCTCCTGCTCTTCCTGCTGCTGTCGGCCGCCGGGGCGGCGGGTTGGTACTTCGGGCGCTGAAGCGAGGCGCCTGCAACCCCACGGCAGGTGCCGGTTGATTCTGAATCGGTTCGTGCTGTTGCCGCTCAGGGTCGTAGGTGGAGTCACGGCCCGGCTGCTCGGTGGCCCCGGCCCTACTCCATCATCGACGTGTGGCGCCGCCATCAGACCCTGGCTGAGCCGGTGAGTGCAGGGCCAGGATCTGAGCCAGCTCCGACCCCGTGAACGGCTTGGCGATGCCGGCCGTGAAGCCGAACTCCCGGGGGCTCGAGATGACCGGGTCGGTGGAGTAGCCGCTCGCCGCGACGGCGACCATCTCTGGCGCCAGCCGGCGAATCTCCGCGATGGCCTCACGCCCTCCCATCCCACCCACGATGGTCAGGTCCATCACCGCCACCGAGAAGGGAGTGCCCTCGGCCACTGCACGTCGGGTCGCTTCGATCGCCTCCTCGCCGGTGGCCACCGCCGTCACGTGGTAGCCGAGCCTGGAGAGCATCCTGGTCAGCGCTTTCCGAAGGTAGGGCTCGTCGTCGAGCACCAGGGCCTCGCCACTTCCGCGGTGGCCCGCGGGTGCCAGCTGAGCCGCCCCGGCCCGTCCTTCGGGCGCCGCGGGAAGGAAGACGCGGAATGTGCTCCCGCGCCCCAGCTGCGACTCGACCTCGATGGCGCCCTGGTGGCGCTGCATGATGGAGTAACTGGTGGCCAGGCCCAGCCCCGCGCCTTCGGCCTTGGTCGTGAAGAATGGGTCGAAGACCCGTGTCACGACTTCGGGGGCGATGCCTACGCCACTGTCCCGGACTTCGACGCAAGCGTAGCGCCCTGGCGCCAGCGCCGGATGATCCCCACCGTGCAGCGTCAAGCCGCGGGCTGAGACGTCCACCTTCCCGCCTCCGGGCATGGCCTCCACCGCATTGCGCACCAGGTTGTCGATGACCTGACCGACCTGGTTGGGGTCCACCTCAACCCAGGGTAGGTCCGGAGCCAGGTCGAGCCGGCAGGCCACGGCCGAACCACTCAGTGAAAGTTGGACTCCCCGTTCCAGCAGCGTCCGCGTGTCGACCACCCGGCGCACCGGCGCGCCGCCCTTCGAGAAGGTGAGGAGTTGCCTGGTGAGATCCCGAGCTCGATCGAGCGTCTCCAGCGACCGATCCAGCGCCTCGGAGAGAGGCTCTCCCTCCTTGCAAAGGTTCCGCGCCTCGTCGATGTACCCGAAGATGCCGCCCAGCAGGTTGTTGAAGTCGTGGGCGATGCCTCCGGCCAACAGACCGATGGCGTCGAGCCGCTGACTCCGCGTCAGGTGCTCCAGAAGCCGAAGCCGTTCGGAGATGTCACGGAACACCAGCACCGTGCCGATGGTGGCGCCTGCGCGATCTCGGATGGGCGCCACGCTATCCGCCACCGCCCGTTCCTTCCCACCCCGGGTCAGCAGCAAGCCCTGGATCCGCTGCCCAGCGACAGGCTCGCCAGCACTGGCTCGCTCGGTGAGGCTCCGGATGGGCTCCCTGGTCGCCGCGTCGACCAGGGCAAAGACCTCCTCCAGTGTGCGCCCCGCTGCAGCCTGGAGCGGCCAGCCGGTCAGCTCCTCGGCCACCTGGTTCATCTCCACCACCCGCCCGGCCGTGTCGGTGGTGATCACCCCGTCGCCGATGCTCCGCAAGGTCACCGCCAACCGCTCCTTCTCGGCGGCCAGCGCAAGCTCAGCCTGTTTGCGCTCCGTGATGTCCAGCCCCGAGCTCCGCGTGCCGACCACCCGCCCGCCCTCTCGCAAGGCGACGTTGTGCCACGCCACCGCTCGGCGAGCACCGGCCCTCGTGACGATCAAGTTGTCGTAGTAGTCCGGTAACTCGCTCTGGCCCGCCAACACGCGTTCGAAGACTGCCCGGACGCCGACGCGCTCTTCAGGTGGAATGGCGAGCTCGAACCAATTCCGCCCAAGCGCCTCCTGGGGCGGAACGCCCAGGAGGTCGCAACCGCGCTTGTTCAGCACTACAACGCGGGCCTCCTCGTCGAGTTCGACGATGATCGCCTCGGCGATCTCCAGGTAGGCCTCGGCCCGCTGACGCTCGGCCACCGCCAGCGCCTCCGCTGCCCGGCGGTCGCCAACCTCCTGGGATAGCTGCCGGGTGCGCTCCTCCACCCGCTGCTCGAGTTCACCCTGGTGGACCGCTTCGAGGGCGCGCCGCCGGCGCTCCTCGAGCAGGACTGCCACCATGAAGGCCAGGTTGGTGAGGTGCGGCGAGTAGGGGAGGAACTCGACCGGGTCGCTCACCTGGAGGACCATCTCGCCGTAGTGGTGGGCGTCGAGCCGGACCGGGAAACGCTCCAACCCCGGCTCCGACCCGGCCAGGTCGCCGTGCGCCTCGCTGTGCCAGGCACGGGCGACGCCCGGCAGTTGCGCCAACCCCCGGCAGACGAACTCCATCACGCCTGTCGCGGTCGGGAGGTGGCCGGCCGTGCTCTGGATGAACAGAAGCCGGGCCAGGATGTCGGCGCGCAGCTCTCCCGGGGCTGGGCTCATCGGCGGGCGATCGACTCGGGGGCCACGTAGAAGGGGTTGAGAACCACCGCGCCCCGGATCACCATCATGGGGTGGACCGTCAGCACGTCCATGATGGTCGCTCCGTCGAAGCAGCGGGCGTCGTACTGGCAAACGGCGGTGACAGGGTGGGCCTGCAGCAGGTGGTTGACCCGCGACTCGTACTCGAGCAACCGGGTCCCACCCGGGATGGAGGCGATCTCGGGGCTCATCTCCCCGATGATGCGTGCGCCAGGTCGGCCCGCAGCGACCGAGGCCAGGTGAAACTGGGTTAGGAGCGCGATCATCCGATCCGGATCGAACCGCCCGTCCTGGAAGTAGACCTGTTTGGTCGGTGAGTTGGCGAACCGCCCGGAGGCACGCTCGGCCGCCAACGATAGCCCCTCCTTGGCGAACCAGGCCTCCAACTCCTGCTCGGTGACGTTCTCCGAGAAGCACGCGGTCGACTCGAGGGCCTGGAGGCCACGCGTGAGGAAGCGGAGCAGCGCGTCGGTGCGCTCGTCAGCGTCGCTGAAGATCTGGCACACGTGGGTCCCGACCGGGACCTGGGCCTTGGCGAAGCCGAGGTCCACGGAGTTCTGCTCAGCGTTCATGGCCGCCTCCCGCGGTCTGGGCCGAGCCAGAAGCGTGCACCTTCCCGCTGCCGGAGTCCACACGCAACACGGCTGGCAGGGAGTGTCGCCTGGGACCGGACGCACCCACCGCTCGAGCGCCTCTCGGCCCAGTTCGTTTGAGCAAACCGTGAGCCGGCCCGCCCACTCCTGTCCCGACGCTTCGGGCTGTGGGCCGCCAGGCACCGGGGCCGGGGAGTCAACGCTCGTGCTCAAGCCCGTCGCGGTCGATGACCCGGGCGAGCGGCGGGGAGCGTCGGGGCGCCGTCCCCCCATCGAAATGAAGGAGGTCCCCCCTCAATTTGACGGGGGACCGGGGCGCGATGGACGCAGGTTATTGTAGGTACTCGATCTTACCGATGGCCCGGGACCTGCTCTGCCTGCCGCCATGCGAAACAGATCATATGCCACCAACGATGCCGCCAGCTCGGCCCCCACCTGCGTCCCCGAAGGCGTCCTGCCCGGGCGGCGCGAGCGGGAGCTCGACCCAGGGCTGGAGCTGACGGGCGCGGACCCCTCGATGGAAGCCGTCCGGCGCAGCGTCGCGGCAGTCGCGCCGCACAGGCAATCTGTGGTGATCTCCGGCGAGACCGGCACGGGCAAGGAGATCGTGGCGAGCATGCTCCACCGGAGCAGCGGCAGGGCAGGCCCCTTCGTCGCGGTCAACTGCGGCGGGTTCACCGACGGCCTGCTGGCCAGCGAGCTCTTCGGTCACGTGCGGGGCGCCTTCACCGGCGCCGTGTCGGACCAGAAGGGGCTCTTCCGCGCTGCCGACGGCGGAACGCTCTTCCTGGACGAGGCGAGCGACATCCCCCTGAACCTCCAGGTCGTCCTTCTCCGGGTGCTCGAGACGCGGCAGGTCCGCCCGGTGGGAAGCTCCCGGGACATCGACGTAGACGTTCGCGTCGTCGCAGCGTCCAACCGCAGCCTCCCGACCCTGGTCCGGGAGGGGAGGTTCCGAGCCGACCTCTGCGCCCGGCTTGCCCAGTGGGTCATCCAGCTTCCGCCCCTGCGAGACCGTCGCAAGGACATCCCGGCGCTCACCCGAACACTCCTGGCGCGCCTCGACGCGCCTGTGCGGACCTTGACTCCCGACCTGGAGGCAGCGCTGCTCGCCCACCCCTGGCCGCTCAACGTGCGTGGACTCCTGAACGTGCTCTGCGTCGCCTCGATCGCCACGGCGGCTGGCCAGCCACTCGAGCTCGGCGCCGAGGTGCAGGCTGCCCTGGATGACAACCTGATGGGGGCCAGGGCGCTCCGTCAGGAGACGAAGGCGGTCGTGCTCGGCAAGGGCGACCTGGAGGACCTCTCTGGCAGCGACCCAAAGAGGAAGACTCCGCGCGCGGCCGAACGCCATCTCGTGCGCGAGAGGTCCATTCTCCAAGGGGGTGCTCCATGCCGATCAGCGTAAGGGGCGTCCCGTGCATGGCCAAGGCCGCTCTCGAGCACCTGCCCGAGGGCGGCGCGATCGTGAACACCGGATCGATCACGGACCTCGATACGCGGGCGGCCTAGGCAGGCCCGCGCGAGCGCCACGGCGCCGCGCTCCCTACTCGAACGACGCCGCGTGGTCAGGGAGCACCTCGCCGACCTCCTCGCTGAGGGTCTTCCCCGCGCCGTCAAGCTCGGCGGTCCAGCCGTGGACGTCGCCGTCGGCCACCAGCTGGACGTAGCCGCGGAGCAGGATCGTCCCCTTGGGCGTGGGCTGGGCGGTGACCACCTGCGGGATCCGGTGCTTGTCCTTGCCGCGGCCGAGCCACTGCCAGCGGACATTGCCGTTGGCGTCGAGCCGGAGGAGGCGCGCCGTCGGCTTCCAGCCCGGGTCGGGATAGCCGGGTGACAGGACCAGCGCGCCGTCTGGCAGCGCCGCCACGCCGGCGATCTCGTGCGTGACGAAGCCTCGCTCCGGGAAGGCCTTCAGCCAGCGCCTGGCGCCGCTGGCGTCGGTGCGCACCACCCCGGGCACGGCCGCCCCGCCGCGGATGGTGGTCCCGGCGATCAGCAGGCCCCCGTCGGTGGTGAGCGCCATCGCGGCGGTCCGGCCCAGCGGATTTCCGACCCGCTCCAGGTTTCCTTCGTCCACGGTGACGTCCAGGTCGCGGGCCCACGACGCGCCCCAGGCGACGAGACGCGGCAACGGGAGCGCGGCCGGGCGGATGGAGGCATGCGCCCGCACGCGGAGCTTCACCAGCGCCCCCACCAGCTCGAACCAGCCTTCCGGCGGCGCCCCCAGGAACGGCGCGACCGACGCCGCGTAGACCGCGGCCGGGACGAGAGCGCCCTTGGAGCAGAACCCCTCTGGCCGCCCTGCCCCGGCGCTGCAGCTCGCACGCACCTCGATCGGAGCGGTGGTCTCGTACGCCACGACCGCCTCGTAGGTCGCGGCGCCGGCCAGCGAGGCGGGCGGCGAGCGCGGCGCCGTGCTGGCGGCGCCGAAGGACTTGTAGCCCGGGCGCCGGGCCCTGCCGATGGGCGCGCCGGCGTCGGCGAAGATCGTGGCGCGCCCGCGGGTGGGGGAGAGCACCAGGACGGTCAGGGCGGACGGCTCGCGCGGGTCGCTGCACCGCTCGTCGACGACGAAGACCCGCTCGTTCCGGTAGACGCAGGTGAGGCGCCGGTGGAGCCCAGGCCACGCCCCCACCCCGACGATTTCGAGCGGCCCCGAGCGCGCGTCGGCGACGGCCTCCGCGGGCAGGTAGGGCGCGAAGGCCACGGTCGGCGAAGGTTCGGCAGGCTTCGCCGGCGCCGCAAGGGCGAGGAGGGCCAGGAGCGGGGCATGGAGGCTCGTCATCCGGGCAGCCTAGCGCGCCGTGGCAACCCCGGGTCACCTGCGTTCGACAGCGCTCCCTGACGGGTCGGGCGCATCCGCGGCGCGAAGCTCCACGAAGGATGGGGCAAAGGAGATTCAAACCATGCAGATAAAGATCGCTTCCGCCGCCGCCCTCGCCACCCTCCTCGCCTTCGCCGCGCCAGCCCGTGCAGACCACCACATGGGCAAGGACATCGTCGACACCGCAGTCGCCGCCGGCAGCTTCAAGACCCTGGCCACGGCGCTGGGGGCCGCCGGTCTCGTCGATTCCCTCAAGGGCCCGGGGCCCTTCACCGTGTTCGCCCCGACCGACGAGGCCTTCGCCAAGCTCCCGGCCGGCGCCCTCGACAAGCTGCTCGCCGACAAGGAGAAGCTCAAGTCGGTGCTGCTCTACCACGTGGTGGCCGGCAAGGTGGCGGCCAAGGACGTGGTGAAGCTGACCAGCGCCAAGACCGTCCAGGGCGGCTCTGTCACCATCGCGGTCAAGGGTGAGAGGGTCATGGTGGACGGTGCGACCGTGGCCAAGGCCGACGTGATGGCGTCGAACGGCGTCATCCACGTGATCGACACCGTCCTCATGCCCAAGTAGTCGCGCCGTGCGGGCCTGCCCCCTCGCGGGGGTGGGGCTGGGGCGACCGCTACAGGGGCGGGCCGGCCGTCGCGCCCGCCTCGGGATCCACCAGCGTCACCACGTCGACGTCCTCGAACAGGACGAGCCGGCCGCGCCAGTCGCGGTAGGCGTGCAGCCTCTTGTCGGCGTCGATGGCGCGGGCCAGGCAGGTCACCACGAAGGCGGTGAAGGAGAGGGCCTGGCCGGTGCGCTCCCGGCGCGCCCGGAGCCGCCGCCGGGGCTCGGTGACGTCCAGCTCCACCAGGGCGTGCACCATGTGGCGGCGCGACCCGACCTCCAGGGCGCCCACCACGGTCCGCCGCGCGCGTGCGAACGGGAGGAGCTGGAACGGAGCGTCACGCAGGGCAGGCATCATACGATCGGGGGCGGCGCCCGGCCATGGCCGCGCCGCGACCACCCTCACCGCAGCTCGACGCGCTGACCCTCGAAGACCACCGCGACCGGGTCGTCGCGGCCGTCCGGGCCGCTGTCGGTCTGCACCAGGAACGCTCCGGTGGCCCCCGGGGGGAGCTCGGTGCGCTGGCTGGTCCGCTCCTGCCGGTTCCAGCCGCCGGTGCCCTGGACGAAGAAGGTGCCGCGCCGCTCCACGCCCGACCGGTGCTGGAAGCGGAAGCTCTGCTGGAGCGCATCGGGCTGCAGCGGCGCCTGGCCCCGGTTGATGACCACGCCCCGCATCACGGCCACCCAGGAGCTGGAGCCGACCACGGTGTGGCGGTCCTCGAGCACCACCGCCTGGACCTGCACCTCGGCGTACCCGCTCCGGAGCGTCACGGGGGCGCCGAGCAGCGGGTGCTTGGTCACCAGGGTCTTCCAGCCCGGCTTGGACGCCTTGCCCTGGCCATGGACGGTGCAGCCGGCGGCGGGCAGGGCGCAGGCGAGGAGGAGGAGGAGCGGGAGCCTGGAAGTGCGAATGGGCATGGGCGTCCACGGACGATGGCACATCCGGGGGGCTGCATTCCAGCGCCGCGGTCCGCACCCGTTCACTCACCATCAGACTTGAGCGGCAGCGGAAGTGTCAGGTGGTCGGAGGTCCGCTCCTCGCCCGACCGCCTCCCCAGGCCATTCGTCCCCTCACGCGGCGCCTCCTCGACGAGGAGCAGGCCGTCCTCGCTGAGCCGGTCGCACTGCGCCGACACGGCTGCCGCTGGATCGAGCGCATCCGCGAGCGCGAGCGTGCCGTCCGGTCCGGTGATGGCGGTCCAGCCGGAGCAGTCGGTCGACGACTGGCGTAGCACCAGCGCCAGCGGGACGCCCGGTGCCGGGCGGGGCGGCCCGCCACACGGGGCGCGCGCGCCGCGCCAGGAGGCGTACGGCTCCGGCAGTTCGCCGCTGGGCTCCACGGTGACCATCTCATCCGGCGACGCGAAGTAGATGATCGCGGCGAGGATGAGGAGCGGCGCCAGGATGAGGATGGCGGGATGGCCCCCTGAGCCCCCCATGCCGTCCCTTTTCTTGGTCTGCCGGGTCTCGATGTCGTAGCTGCGCAGGCCGCGCTCATGCTCGCGGCACATGTCGCGCTCCTCGGCCGCGATGACGACCCGCCCCTGCTCGGCCTCGACAGCCGCGAGGACGAGGTGCGTGCCGTTGGGCCGGGACTCGACACCCTGGGGGACGTCGCGAGGAATCCGCGATATCCCGTTGGTGGTGTAGCAGCCTGTCAGGCAGGCCATCGCGACCGCCAAGATCCGGTTCCCTGCCGCGCGTCCAGGTGTGGCCATTGGGGAGCGCACCTCAGCGCCCCCCGCCGAACCGGTAGGCGAGGTTGGCGCCGAACCAGGGCGCGCCGGCGTCGACTTCGCCGAGGCCGCCTCGGTACCCGGGCAGCGCGACCTGGCCGACGAGCATCTTCCGCATGACCACGCCCATGAGCAGGTGGTCGGTGAGGGCGAAGCGGACGCCGGCTGCGATCGCCGCGCCGGTGGCCTCGCCGGTCCCATCGGCGGTGACGTTCTGGTAGTCGCCGCAGAGGGGTGTCCCGGGGATGCAGATCGAACCGCCGCCATTGGTCATGGTGCCGTCCGCCGAGAGGGCAGCGACGCCGAGGGCCACCCACGGCTCCACCCGGCCGAAGCGCCGCGCCACCGCCACCTCGCCGAAGACCCGGCCAACCTGCAGCTCGCCCCCGGTCCCGCCAGGTGAGCCGTTCTCGGCCCAGCCGCCGCCAGCCAGCTCGAGGCGCCACCCCTCCTCGTTCTCGAAGCCGAGGGACACGCGCAGGCCGCCCCCACCGCCGGTGCCGCCGGTGCCGAGCAGGAGCTCGAGCGAGAAGACGCCGTTCGGGAGCGGGACCTCGCCCGGCGCTGCGACCACCTCGCTGGATGGCGCCGGATCTGGTGGCGGCGCGGCGCCCAGGTCCACGCCGGACCCGACCTCGGGCTGGGCCTGGGCGGCGGCGGCGAGGGTGGCGGCCAGGGCGACGGCGGCGAGGCGAATCGGGGTGGGCGACATGGCTTCCTCCTGGGTTGGGGAGGAGAGGCCCGGCGGGGCGCCTGGTGTGACATGACGCGCGGTGACTCGTGAACCTCGGGGCGAGCGGCGAGCGGCTCAAGACCGATCGAGCGCCGACCGGACCCGGCGCAGCAGCTCGGCGGGCGCCATGGGCTTCTGCAGCAGGCCGACCGACTCCAGGTCGAGGCCGCGCTCCTCCAGCACGCTCCCGGTGAACCCGCTCGCCAGCAGGACCCGCACCCCGGGCGTGATGAGCCGGATGGCCGCGAGCGCCTCGCGCCCGTTGAGCTTGGGCATGATGACGTCGAGCAGGCAGAGGGCGACCGCGTCGCGCTGCTCGCGGAAGCGGGCCACCGCATCGGCTCCGTCCACCGCCTCGATGACCCGATAGCCGGCCTTGCGAAGCGTGGTGGTCACGACCTGCCGCACCAGCACCTCGTCCTCCGCCACCAGGATGGTCTCGCTGCCGCCTGGCCCGGCGCGGGCCTCCTCCGGGAGCGCTGGCGCTTCGACCCGCTCGTCCGAGGCCGGCAGGTAGATGGTGAAGGTGGTGCCGGCGCCTTGAGCTGTGGCCACCGTGACCACGCCCCCGTGCTGGCGCACGATGCCGTGGACGATGGAGAGCCCCAGGCCGGTCCCCTTCCCCGACTCCTTGGTGGTGAAGAAGGGCTCGAAGGCCTGGCGCTGCACCTCGGGGGTCATCCCCAGGCCGCTGTCCTTCATGGTGAGCGTGATCCACGGTCCAGGCCCGTCCAGCCCGAGCGCCGCGGCCTCGCCCTGCCCGAGGGCAGCGCGGGCCACGGCGATGGTGAGCCGCCCGCCGCCGGGCATGGCGTCGCGGGCGTTGGTGCCGAGGTTGACCAGCACCTGCTCGAGGCGGGCCGGATCGGCGACCGTCACCAACGGCTCGCCGGGGAGCTCCACCGTGAACTCGATGTCCTCGCCGAGCAGGTTGCGCAACATGGACGCCACGCCTCGCACCACCGCGCCCAGGTCCACCGGGCGGGGCTGCAGCGGGTTCTTGCGGGCGAAGGTGAGCAAGCTCCGCGTCAAGGCTGTGGCCCGGCCGGCCGCCTCGAGGATGCCGTCCACGCTCTCCCGCTCGGGGTGGGTGGCGGGCAGGGCTTCGGCCAGCAGGTGGCCAAAGCCGATGACCGCGGTGAGGACGTTGTTGAGGTCATGGGCCACGCCGCCGGCCAGCCGCCCCACCGCCTCCACCCGCTGGGCCCGCTCCAGCTGCTGCTCCAGCCGCTGGTGCTCCGCGGCGCTCCGCTTCAGGTCGCTCACGTCCACCACCAGGCCGATGAGCGTATCGCCGTCGCGGGCCACGTTGAGCAGGCCGGTGCGTGGCCCCCCCGTGACGGTGAGCAGCGCCACCTCCCGGTTGGCGACCTGCCCGGTGGCCTTGAGGTCGTCCACCAGTTGACGCTGGTGCGCCACGTCCTGGAAGAAGTCGGTGAGCCTCTTCCCGCGCAGCGCCTCGGCCGACGGGGCCCCGAGGATGCGGGCCATGGTCTCGTTGGCGAAGTGGATCTCCCCCTCCAGTGAGGTGCTGGCCACGCCAACCAGCGAGGTCGACACGATCCGCCGGTAGCTCGCCTCGGAGCGCTGCAGCGCCGCTTCGCGCGACCGCACCCGCTGGGCCATGGAGTCGAAGCCGGCGGAGAGGGCCTCCAGCTCGCGGAACCGGATGGTGCCGACGTCGGGCGGGGAAGGGACCGGCTCGCCGGAGGCGAGCGCCCGGGTGCGCTCGGACAGGGCCCGGACCGGCCCCAGGATGCGCCTCGCCAGCAGTCGCCCCGCCAGCCCGGCGGTTAGCAGGCCGCCCACCAGCACGGCCAGCAGGATCAGGCGGGACCGTCCCACCACGGCCTGCGAGGCCTCGACCGGCTCCGCCACCAGCACCACCCAGCCGGTGTGCGGCACGGTGGCCACGCTGGCCAGCTGCTGCTGCCCGGCCAGGGCGATCACGGCGCCGCCGTCCTGGCCGAGCAGCGCTTGCCGGACCAGCGGGATCTCCCGAAGGCTGGCGCGTTCTCGCACCAGCCTGGGCTCGTGGGCGGCGATGATGGTCCCGTCGTGGTCCAGCACGGTGGCGGTGGCAGCCTGCCCGCCGCGGACCCGCCCGATGACGTCCGCCAGGGTGCCGAGGTCGATGTAGCAGACCACCGACCAGCGCTGGCCCGGGACCACCAGCGTGACGGAAGGCTTGCTGGTCCGGCTCGAGATGGTGGCGGCCGACCAGACCGGCAGCCCGCGCTCCCGGGCCTCCTTGAGCCAGGGCTGGCCCGACAGGTCGGTCCCCTCGACGTCGGGGTCGGGCGGGTCGGCGATCACCACCCGCCCGGAGGCGTCCACCAGCTGGACGGAGAGGAGCGCCGGGTTGGCCTGGCTGTGCGGCCTGAGGTGGTCGGCGAGCTGGCCACGGTCCCCCGTGGAGTGTCCTTCGGCCGCGATGCGAAGCGCCGTGAACTCCACGATCTGACCGTCGATGAAGCGCCGCAGCTCGCCGGCCAGGGCATGGGCGAGCTGCGCGCTCCGCTCGGTGGCCCGCTCCCGCTCGCGGCTCGAGAGATCGTGCAGCGCCACGCCGGTGAGGAGCAGGGCCGGGACCAGGGCGACGAGGGCCGCCGAGAAGAGCAGCCAGCTGGAGAGCCGGTGCGGTCTCAGGGTGCTCATTCCGGGCGCACCACCAGGCCGTCGCGGATGGTCATGAGGAGCTGCGGGCGGTCGACGTCGCCGGTGGCGTCGACGTGAAAGTCCTCCTGCAGGCCGTGAAAGGTCCCCAGGCCCAGGATGGCGCGCCGCACCCCCTCCCGCGTCGCGTCCCGGCGGAGCCCTTCGGCCAGGAGCAAGATCGCCTCGTACGAGAACACCGCGGCGAAGTCCGGGGCCCGGGAGAAGCGCGCCCGGTAGGCCTCCTTGAAGCGGACGAACTTCGGGGTGCGGTTCTCCATGTCGACCTTGAGCGTGAAGATCGCCCCCTCCAGCGCCCGCCCGCCGTGGGCGATGGCGTCGTGCGTGAACCCCCAGTCGGTGCCGTAGAGTCGAACCGCGGCGTCGCGCTTGCGGAGCTGCTGGCAGATCGAGGCCGAGTCGAAGGCGTTGGCGATGACCAGCACGGCGTCCGGCCTGCCGGCCAGGGCCCGGCCGGCCACCTCGCCGAGCGAGGGCTCGGCCCCCGAGGTGAAGGTGACGGGATGGACCGCGCTGCCTGCCGCCGTGAGCACCTCCTGGACCCGGTCGTACCAGGACTGCGTGTAGGCGAGGTTGGAGAGGTCGTAGACCACGGCCAGCCGGCGCACCTTGTCCACGCGGGTGATCCGATCGATGAGGAGGTCGGCGCTTCGCCGGGTGGAGGGGAAGAGGGTGACCAGCCAGTCGTCGAGCCCGTGGAACTTCATGGCACTCGAGGTGGGGCTCACCAGCAGGACGTGGGCCTGGTTGGCGACCGGCAAGGAGGCCTCGGTCATGGCGCTGGTCATGTGGCCCACGATGGCCACCACGCCCTGGTCCACGAGGGAGCGCACCGCCCGCCGTGCCGCCTCCGGGTCCTGCTGGTCGTCTACCACCAGCAGCTCGATCTTCCTCCCTCCTGGCCCACCGGCGGCGTTGAGCTCCTCGACCGCCAGCGTGGCGCCATCCCGGCCGGATATCCCGAGGTCATAGTGGCGACCGGAGAGGCCGAAGGCGCCGCCCACCTTGATGGGCTCCCGCTGGCAGGCTCCCAGCAGCAGCATGACGGCGAGCCAGGCTGGGCGCTTCGGAGAGGCCATGCGGTACCCGGCAGAGGGAGAGGGCACGACGCCCGTCAGGCTAGCCGATTGAGCGCAGCTTCGCCAACCATGGCACGATGGTCTGGAAGTAGCACTCGGCGACGGCACCCACTCCCGTGGTGCTACGCTCGATCCATGCCCTCCCCGCTCCGCGCCCTGGCCGCCCTTGGGGTGTCGCTGCTCGCCGCCGCCTCGCTGCTGGCCTGCTCGCCCTCCAGCAAGCCGGCCACCTGCCCGGCCGGACAGAGCTCGTGCGACGGCATCTGCTTCGACCTGCAGACCAACGCCCGCTCCTGCGGCGCCTGCCTCAACCGGTGCGCCACCGGCGCCAGCTGTCTGGGCGGGACCTGCAGCTGCCCCGCCGGGGAGGCGACCTGCGGCCCGGCGCCCGGCGCCTGCGTCCAGCTCGCCACCGACCCGACCAACTGCGGCGCTTGCGGCAACGCCTGCGGCCTCGGGAGCTGCGGTGGCGGGAGCTGCAGCTGTGACCCAGGCGCCACCGGCTGCGCCGCGCCGGGGCCGCGCTGCGTCGACACCCTCGGCGATCCGGCCAACTGCGGGGCCTGCCGCCAAGCCTGCCAGGTTGGGGCCAGCTGCGTGACCGGGGCCTGCGTCTGCCCGGCCAGCAGGCCCGACACCTGCGCCGGAGCCTGCGTCGACAGGCTCACGAACGTGGCCCACTGCGGCGCCTGCGGCAACGCCTGCCCTGCCGGGGCCAGCTGCACGGCCGGCGCCTGTGCCTGCCCGGCCGCCCAGCCCGTCACCTGTGGCACCGCACCCGGCGCCTGCGTCGACCTCCAGACCGCGGAGGCAGACTGTGGCGCCTGTGGGTTCCGCTGCGCCGCCGGAGCCACCTGCACCGGGGGTGTCTGCCGCTGCCCGACGGGCGAGACCGCCTGCGGCGCTACGGGCGCGGCGCCCGGCGCCTGCGTCGACCTGGCCACCGACGCGGGGAACTGCGGTGGGTGTGCCCGCCCCTGCGGCCCGTCCCAGTCCTGCAGCGCCGGCGCCTGCCGCTGCGCCGCCCCCCAGGTGGCCTGCAGCGCCACCTGCTGCGCCGGCACCGACTGCTGCAGCGGCGCCTGCCAGACGGCGCACAGCAACGGGCTGGGTCAGTCCTACTTCGACTGCGGAGCCCTCGGGACCTACACGCGCGAGACCGCGCTCCGGGCCGCGGGGGCCTGGGCCCCGACCGGCGGCAGCGACACCGATCGGTTCTTCAGCGGCGACTGCCTCTCGCGCACCGTCGGTTCAACCTGCGCCACCTGGTGCTACACGGAGAACTTCGCGGGCCGGGTCGAGCTCAACCCCATTTCGGCCGTCTGCCTGTCACCCAGCTCGCTGTCGCCGAGTTGGTATTGAGTCCGGCCGGCCTGCGCCGCAGCGGCCCGGCGCGAGAGAGGCTTCGCCGCGAGCCCGAAAAGCCTCGACTTCCCGCGGCCTTTTGACTATCTTGCGCGGGTCTTCAAGGCGATTCGAGCTTCGCCTTCGCAGCCACCACGTGGGCCCGGCCATCGGCCGGGTCTTGTCATTTCGGCTGCGTCACCGCTGGAGGTCACGATGGCTTTCAACCCAGGGCACCTGAAGCGCCAGAAGGAAGCGAAGCGGGCCGAGAAGCAGCGCGAGAAGGACGCCCGCCGCGAGGAGCGCAAGCGGGAGAAGGACGCCCGCCCCGAGGGCGACACCGGCATCGATCCCGACATCGCCGGCATCATCCCCGGCCCGCAGCCGAAGCCGGAGGAGTAGCCCTCCGCGGCGCCACGCGCCCCGGGCCCTTTGCTGGCCCGGGTCGCAGCGGGGCGCCCTACCCCGTCACCTTCCAGCTGCTCCCCTCCGGCCCGTCCATGATGACGACGCCGGCCGCCAGCAGCTCGTCGCGGATGGCGTCGGAGCGGGCGAAGTCCTTCCCCTTGCGGGCCGCGGTCCGCTCCGCCAGCTTCGCCTCCACCGCCGCCCCGTCGATGCCGCGCCGGGCCGCCGCCTTGCCGCGGAGCGCCAGCAGCGCCTCCCGGGGCGGCCGCTGCAGCAGCCCGAGCGTCTCCCCCGCCGCCCGCGCCGCGGCGGCGAAGGCGGCCAGCGCCCCCCGCTGCGCGGGCGTCTTCTTCCCCTTCAGGTCGCAGAGGGTGTTGGCGGCCGTGAAGGCCTCGGCCAGCAGCCCGAGCACCCCGGGCGTGCCGAAGTCGTCGTCGAGCGCCAGCCGGCAGCGCTCCAGCAGATCGTCGCCGCCGGCCGGGGCCGCCCCGGCCGCGAGCCGGTCGGCCTTCTCCAGCGTCTCGTAGAGGTAGCCGAGCCGAAGCTCGGCCTCGCCGAGCACCAGGTCGGAGAAGTTGAAGTCGCGCCGGTAGTGGGTGCCGAGCAGGAAGAGCCGCAGCCCCTCGGCGTCGTACTTCTCCAGCACCTGGCGCACCGTGAAGAAGTTGCCGAGCGACTTCGACATCTTCTCGTCGTCGATCTCGACGAAGCCGTTGTGCATCCACTGCCGGGCGTACTGGTCGGCGTGCAGGGCGTCGCCGCAGGCGCAGACCGACTGGGCGATCTCGTTGGTGTGGTGCGGGAAGACGAGATCCTTGCCGCCGCTGTGGAGGTCGAAGCGCTCGCCGAGGTGCTTCTTGCTCATCGCCGAGCACTCGATGTGCCAGCCGGGCCGCCCCTCGCCCCAGGGGCTGGGCCAGCGCGGCTCGCCCGGCTTGGCCCCCTTCCAGAGCGCGAAGTCGAGCGGGTCCTGCTTGGCCTCGCCGCGCTCGACGCGGGCCCCGGAGAGCAGGTCGTCGAGGTTGCGGCGCGAGAGCTTGCCGTACTCGGGGAACTTGCGGACCGCGAAGTAGACGTCGCCGTTGCCGGGGGCGTAGGCGAACCCCTTGTGCACCAGCAGCTCGATGAGCGCCACGATCTCCGGGATGTGGGTCGAGACCCGCGGCTCGACGTCGGGGCGCAGGCAGCCGAGGGCGTCGAGGTCCTCGTGGAAGGCGTCGGCGAAGCGGCCGGCCAGCGTGAGCGGGTCCTCGCCCCGCTCGTTGGCGCGCTTGATGATCTTGTCGTCGACGTCGGTGAAGTTGCGGACGTAGGTGACCCGGTAGCCGCGGGCCCGCAGGTGGCGCACCACCACGTCCCAGACCACGTAGCAGCGGGCGTGGCCGAGGTGGGAGAAGTCGTAGACGGTCGGGCCGCAGGCGTAGAGGCCGACCTTCCCCGGCTCGTGGGTGAGCAGCTCGTGCTTCTGCCCGGTCAGCGTGTCGTGCAGCTGGATGGCCATCGCGCCCCGTTCCCCTTCCCCTCTTCAGTCGAAAAGCCCCTTCAAGAGCGCCCGCAGGTTGATGGCGAGCAGCACCAGCAGCAGCCCCGCGCCGGCCACCGAGAGCCAGCGGTCGCCGGGGCGGTCGCCGTCGCGCAGCACCAGCCAGGTGTCGCCGAGCGCCGTGCCGCGCGACCGCAGGGCGGCCACCACCGGGGCGTACTCGGCCCGTCCGCGCGCCGGCACCAGCCGCCCCTCGTAGACCGGCGGGCCACCGCGCCCGGGCCGGTCGACCAGCAGGTTGGTGCCACCGAGCCGCCCCACCGAGCGGGCCTGCCCGGTCCGGTCGACCGTCACCGGCACCGCCTCGACCAGCTCGCCGCGCACCTGCACCAGCCGGTTCTCGCGGGCCCGCTCGAAGGCGTAGGCCCCCGGCCCGCCGAGGTCGATGGGGGTGCGCGAGGCGAAGGCGTAGGTGGCGTCCGGCCCGAGCTCCCAGAGCAGCCAGCCGCAGAGCGAGGCGACCACCAGGGCGAAGACCGGCGAGCGCGACAGCAGCGGCGAGGGGCGGCGCGGCGGCGGCGGCAACCCGTCGTCGGGGACGGCTGGCGGAGCGGTGCTCACGCCCCACGCCTCACCAGCAGGGCCACGGCGTGGGCGGCGATCCCCTCCCCCCGCCCCACGAAGCCCATCCCCTCGCCGGTGGTCGCCTTGACGTTGACCTGCGAGGGCGAGACCCCCAGCGCCTCGGCCAGCCGGCTCCGCATCTCGGCGGAGCGCGGCGCGATCTTCGGCCGCCGGGCCGCCAGGGTCACGTCGGCGTTACCGAGGCGCCAGCCGGCGGCGGCCGCCAGGGCGGAGATCTCGGAGAGCAGCCGGAGGGAGGAGACCCCCTTCCAGCGCGGGTCGGTGTCGGGGAAGTGGCGCCCCAGGTCGCCGAGGCCGGCGGCGCCGAGGATGGCGTCGCCGATGGCGTGGGCGCAGACGTCGGCGTCGGAGTGGCCGAGCAGCCCGTCCCCCTCGAACTCGACGCCGCCGAGGATCAGCTTCCGCCCCGGCTCGAAGCGGTGGCAGTCGTAGGCCACCCCGCTGGCCACCGGCGACTCGGTGAGGGCCCGGGCCCGGGCCACGTCCTCGGGGGAGGTGATCTTGAAGTTGCCCGGCTCGCCCGGCACCAGCGTCACCGGGGCGCCGAGCCGCTCGACCAGCCCGCACTCGTCGGTGGCGGCCGAGGCCTCGGCGCCGGCCGCCGCGTAGGCCCGCAGCAGCAACTCGCGCCGGAAGCCCTGCGGTGTCTGCGCCAGCCAGAGCTCCCTCCGGTCGAGCGTGGCGGCCACCCGGGCCGGCTCACCCGGCCCCGCCCGCCCCGCCCGCTTCACGGTGTCGGTCACCGCCAGGGCCGCCAGCGCGGCGCCGTCACGGGCCGCCGCCTCGCCGACCCGGGCCACCAGCGCCGGGGTCGCGAAGGGACGCGCCGCGTCGTGGACCAGCACCACCTCGCAGTCGGTGAGCGCCGCCAGGCCGTTGCGCACCGAGTCGGCCCGCGCCGGTCCACCGGCCACCGCCCGGCCCGGCTTGCCGAGCCCGGCCAGCGCTGCCGTCGCCCGGGCCTCCTCTCCGGCCGGGACCACCAGCACCAGCTCGTCGACGCCGGGGCAGTCGGCCAGGAGCCGGGCCGAGCGGCGCAGGACCGTCTCCCCGCCCAGCTCGAGCCACTGCTTGGCCAGCCCGGCGCGCTGCCCGGACCCGCCGGCCGCCACGATCGCCCCCACCCGAACGCCGAGGATCATCCCGAATACTCCGCCGGGGGATCCCCCGGCCACCGCTGGCACTCCCGCTGCAAATCCGATCCCGGCATGTGCCGCGCAGCCGGGTTTTCGGGGCTTCTTCCGTCGAAACGCGACCGCCGCGCGGACCCAGGTCCGTGCGGCGGCCACGACCATACCGCCCCGGCGCGCGGCCGGGGCGGCGTATCAACAGTTGAAGATCTTCTTCAGGTCCGACTCGACGTCCTGCTCGTCGCAGTCCTTGGCGATGGCCAGCTCCTTGATGAGGAGCGACCGGGCCGTGTCGAGCATCTTGCGCTCGCCGAAGGAGAGGTCCTTGTCGGAGCGGAGCAGGTAGAGGTCGCGCAGCACCTCGGCGATCTCGAAGACCGAGCCGGTCTTGATCTTGTCCATGTACTCGCGGTAGCGGCGGTTCCAGGTCGTGGAGTCGACCGAGACCTCCTTCTCGCGGAGGATGGAGTAGACCTTCTTGACGTCCTTCTCGCCGATGATCTCGCGAAGGCCGACCGAGTTGACCTTGTTCATCGGGATCATGATCTTCATCCCGTTCTCGAGGATGCGGAGCACGTAGAAGGACTGCCGCTGGCCGGCGACCTCCTTGTGCTCGATCCCGAGGACCTCGCCGACTCCCTGGCCAGGGTAGACGGCCTTGTCACCCACCTTGAAGGCAGGGGACATGCTTCCAGACTGTGTTCCGGACATTCAGACCTCCGCTCGCCATGCGTTCCCGGCCAACTTGATGGGCTGCTTGCAGCGATTGGGCCGAGGCGGGAGCTTAGATCGGGTCATATAGCACAACGCTCCCCGGAAATCAATATCACTTGTGATTTCGGCTATATACCCTGCCGAAATCACCCCGGTGGGGGTCGGAGGCCATGACTTCGAGGGCTCCGCTGGTCCCGCTCGGACTCGCCCTCCTGCTCGGCGCGGCGGTGGGGCTCTCCGGTCTCTCGCCACCAACAGCCCTTTGGGGTGCCCTCCTCCTGGCGTTCTCACCCCCGCTGGCGCCGGGTGCCTTCGCGGCCGCCGGCTGGCTCGCAGCCGAGGCGGCCCGGGCCGAGCCGCAGCCGGCCCCCGAGCGGCCCGTTGAGGTGGAGGGGACCGTCCGGTCGGTGCCGGCGCCGACCGGGGAACAGCTCCGTTACACGCTGCAGGAGCCGGGTGGTCGCCGGCTGGAGCTGGTCACGCCACCCGCCGGCTGGCCGCTGGCCATGGGCGACCGGGTGCGCCTGCTGGTCCGCCTCCGTCAGCCGCCCGGCCCGCGCAACCCGGGCGCCAGCGACCGGCGCGACCGGCTGGCGGCGGTCGGCGTCTCGCTGGTCGGCGAGGGGCTGCTCCCCCCGGTCCGGGTGGCCCCGCCCAGCCCGCTCGCCTGGCTGGAGCGGGGGCGCCAGCGCTTCGCCGAGGCGGCCTCCAGCCTGCCGGCGCGGGAGGCCTCGGTGATCCGGGCCATCGGGACCGGCGACCGGGGCGCCCTCGACGCCGCCACCAGCCAGTCGTTCGTTCGCAGCGGGCTGGCCCACGTGCTGGCGGTCTCCGGGCTCCACCTGGTGGTGGTGGCGGCCGGGTTGGAGCGGGCCCTGCGCTGGCTCCTGCTGCGCAGCGATCGGCTGGCGGAGCGGATCGAGCCGCGCCGCGCCGCCGCCGCGCTGGCCATCCCGGCCACGCTGCTCTACGCCATCGCCACCGGCGCAGGGTTCTCGGTCATCCGTGCCGCGGTGGCGGCCGGCGCCGTCTTCGCCGGGACCGTCCTCGATCGCGAGGTCTCCCCGGCCAACGCGCTCGGGCTGGCCACGCTGGCCTGCCTCGGCACCGAGCCGGGGGCGCTCCTCGACCCCTCCCTGCAGCTCTCGCTCGCCTCGGTGGCCGGGCTGGTCTGGCTGGCCGGGCCGCTGCGCCGCGCCCTGCCGGTCAAGGCGCCGCCGCGTGGCGGCTGGAGTGCCTGGCTCCAGGAGGGGCTCCTCTCCGGCCTCTGCGCCACGCTGGCGGCCAGCCTCGCCACCGCGCCGGTGCTGGCGCTCCACTTCCGCCGGCTCCCGGCCCTCGGCCTGCTCGCCAACCTGGCCGGCATCCCGATCGGCACGGCGCTGACAGGGATCACGGCGCTGGCGGCGGTGGTGGCGGCCGCCTCGCCGCTGGCAGCCCAGCCGCTGGTCTGGCTCAGCTGGCCGCTGGCCCGCGCCCTCCTGGCCGTCTCCGACCTGGCGGCCGCGCCGCGCTTCGCCGTGATCGGCGTCGCCTCGCCCGGGCCGGCGCTGGCCCTGCTGGCCTGCGGCCTGGTGCTGCTGGCCCCGGCGCTCACCGGCTGGCGGCGCGGGGTGGCGCTGCTCGGCTTCGTCGCCTGCCTCGCCCTCCCCGGCCCGGTGCGCGCCGCCGCCGCCGGGTCGGGCCGGCTCGAGTGGATCGTCCTCTCGGTCGGACAGGGTGATGCCTCGCTGCTGCGGCTCCCCGACGGCTCGGCGGTGCTCATCGACGGCGGGGGGACCTTTCCGGGCGGCCCCGACCCGGGCGAGCGCGACGTGGCGCCGCTGCTGCTCGACCTCGGCATCCGCCGCCTCGCGGTGGTGGTGATCTCCCACCCGCACCCCGACCACATCCTCGGGCTGGCCAGCGTGGCGGCGGCGGTGCCGGTGGATCGGGTGGTGACCGGCGAGGGCAGCTTCGGCCCCGAGGCGTTGGCGGCGATCGCCACGCTGCCGCCGTTGACGCGGCTTCGCCCGGGCGAGGGCTGGGAGCGGGCCGGCGTCCGCTTCGAGTCGGTGGGCGGCCCGGTCGGCGACATGATCGAGAACGACGCCTCGCTGGTGCTGCGGGTCACCTACGGCGCCACCGCCTTCCTCTTCACCGGCGACGTCGAGGTGGCCGGCGAGGCGGCGGCGCTGGCGGGCGGCCGGCCCCTCGCGGCCGACGTGGTCAAGGTCCCGCACCACGGCAGCCGGACCAGTTCCACCGCCCCCTTCGTCGAGGCGGTCCACCCGCGCTGGGCGGCCATCAGCCTGGGGGCCGGGAACCGCTTCGGCTTCCCGCACGAGGAGGCGGTGGCCAGCTGGCGAGGGATCGGGGCGGCCGTCCTGCGGACCGACGAAGGGGCGATCCGTTTCGTCTCCGACGGCGCCACGGTGCGGCGGCTCCCGGCCGAGCGGTCCGTCGAGCCGCTGGCGCTCTGGCGCGAGTGGCGGGAGGCAGGGCCGTGACCGCGCCCGGCCAGGCACCGCACGCGCGGCCCGAGGCCGGCGCCACCCGGCAGGGCGCCTGCGCCCTGCTGCGGCGGACCGAGGCGGGCCAGGCCGAGGCAGGCCCCCACCTGCTGGTGCGGGAGCCGGGCGCGCCGCCGCGGGTGGTGCCGCTCACCGCCGACTGCACGGTGGGGCGTGGCGCCGCCGCCGCCCTGCGGCTCAGCGACCCGAGCGCCTCACGCCTGCACCTGCGCCTCCGGGTCGACGCCGCCGGCACCTCGGCCGAGGACCTCGGCTCGCGCAACGGCCTCTGCGTCAACGGCGGCAGGGCCCGCGGCCTTCGGCGGCTCCGCAGCGGTGACGAGCTGGAGGCGGGGGAGACGCTGCTGCGCTTCGTCGACCCGCTCGAGCCGGGCGAGCCGCGAGAACCGGATGGACCGGGTGGGCCGGGCGGGCCGGGTGGACAGTGTGGACCGGTCGCTGGCGGGACCATCGACAGGCCGGCCGGCTGGAGGTTGGCGGCTGCGGCCGCGCTGCTGCTGGCCGCCGCGCTGACCCTGCTGCTCCCCTGATCAGCGCCCCGCCGGCGGGGCGGTCACGGCGTCCTCGGTGAGCTTGTAGGTCTTCGGCCCGGTCGCTGGCGCCGACGCTGGCGCCGTCGCTGGCGCCCCGGCTGGTGCCGCCGCCGGGCCCGCACCGGCCGGGGCCGGCTTCGCGCCGCCCCGTGGCGCGCCTGGCGCCGGCCCTGCATTGAGCCCGTCGAGCAGCCTGCGGGCCTCGGCGTTGTCGGGATCGAGCTCGAGGGCCTGGGCGAGCTGCTGGCGCGCCTGGTCCTCGTGCCTGAGGGACTGGTAGGCGCGGGCCAGCCGGACGCGGGCCACCGCGCTGGTCGGATCGAGGTAGATGGCGTCCTGGTAGGCGAAGAGCGCGGTGCGGAAGTCGCCCGCAAGCCAGGCGCGATCACCTGCGCCGAGCTTCTCGATCAGGGCCTGCGAGGGCGGGGCTGGCGTGGGGGGCGTGGGAACCGCGGGGGCCGGCGGGGCAGCCACCGCGATCGGCGCCGCTGCCGTCGAGGTCGCGGTCGCGGTCGCGGTCGGGGTCGCGGTCGCGGTCGCGGTCGCGGTCGCGGTCGCGGTCGAGGTCGGGGTCGAGGTCGGGGTCGCGGTCGGGGTCGAGGTCGGGGTCGCGGTCGGGGTCGGGGTCGGGGTCGAGGTCGGGGTCGCGGTCGGGGTCGCGGTCGGGTTCGCCGTCGCGGTCACGACCGCGACCGGCACCGCGGTCGCGATCGCCGGTGCACCGGCCACCGATCCCGCCGCCAGCGCCGCGCCGCCGAGCAGTGCCGCCCCGGCCGCCCCGGTCGACGCGCCCGGACCGCCGCCCTTCGCCGGCGGCGCGGTGGCCTTGAGCTCGGCGATGGCCGCCCTGGCCTTCTCCACCCAGGCCGCCTGGGCCGGCACCCCCTGCGCCAGGTCGACGAAGAGCTGGTACTCGGCGGCGGCCGCCTCGCGGTCGCCGAGGGCCCGCTGCGACTCGGCCAGGCCGTAGTGGCCGTCGGCGTCGGTGGGGCGCAGCTTGACGTACTGCTCGGAGGCGGTCCGGGCCCTGGCGTGATCCCCGGCGCGGCGGGCCGCGAAGGCGAGGTTGTACCAGGCGGTCGCGTACCCGGGATCGATCTCGACGGCGAAGCCGAAGGACTCGATCGCCTTGTCCGACCGCTTGGCGGCGAAGTGGAGCTCGCCCATGGCCTCGTGGGCCTCGGCGTACCCGCCGTCGAGCTGGAGCGCGGCCGCGTAGGCCTTGGCGGCGCCGTCGGCGTCGCCGCCCTTGCGCAGCCCGTCCCCCTGCTCCTTGAGGGCGCGGGCCGCCGGCGGCGGTGCGGCCTGGGCGGCCGCGGCCAGGAGCAGCAGCAGCGCGAGCGCGGTGCGACGCATTGAAGCTCCCTGGCGCGAGACCGGCGGCTTCAGACCGCCCCGGACTACGCCTTGAACGGGTTCTCGAGCAGGATGGTCTCGCCGCGATCGGCGCCGACCGAGAGCCCCATCACCTTGACGCCGGAGAGGGCCTCGACCCGCTTCACGTAGGCCTTGGCGTTGGCCGGGAAGGCCTCGAAGGTGCGGAGCCCGTCGATCTTCTCGGACCAGCCGGGCAGCTCCTCGTAGATCGCCTCGGCCCGCTCCAGCAGGTCGAGGTCGCTCGGCATCTCGTCGTAGCGCTTGCCGTCGACCCGGTAGGCCACCGCGATCTTGAGCGTCTCGAAGCCGGTCAGGCAGTCGAGCTTGGTGATGGCGATGCCGTCCAGGCCGTTGACGCGCGCCGCGTAGCGGAGCGCCAGCATGTCGAGCCAGCCGGTGCGGCGAGGCCGGCCGGTGGTGGCGCCGAACTCGTTGCCGATCTTGCGCAGCCGCTCGCCGGTCTCGTCCTTGAGCTCGGTCGGGTACGGGCCGCCGCCGACGCGGGTCGAGTAGGCCTTGGTGATCCCGAGCACGTAGTCGACGGCGCCCGGCCCGAGGCCGCAGCCGACCACGGCGTTGCCGGCCACCGTGTTGGACGAGGTGACGTACGGGTAGGTCCCGTGGTCGACGTCGAGCATGGTCCCCTGCGCCCCCTCGAAGAGGAGCTGCTTGCCGGCCTTGATGGCGCGGTGGAGCCAGAGCGAGACGTCGGTGGCGTAGAGGGCGAGCCGCTGCCCGAGCGCCGTGTAGGTGGTGATCAGGGTCGCCTCGTCGAGGTCCGGCGTGGCCCCGAGCCGCTTCAGCTCGTCGATGGCGCTGGGGAGCCGCTCCTTGATCCGCCGCGCCAGCCGCGCCCCGTCGAGCAGGTCGCGCACCCGCAGGCCGCGCCGCGCCACCTTGTCCTCGTAGGTGGGGCCGATGCCGCGCCCGGTGGTGCCGATCTTGCCGGCCCCGGCCGCCGCCTCGCGGGCGATGTCGACCTGCTTGTGCCACGGCATGATGACGTGGGCGTCGAGCGAGAGCACCAGCTGGGCGTCGTCCTTGAGGAAGCCCTTGAGCTTGAGCCGGTCGATCTCCATGACGAAGACGGTCGGATCGAGCACCACGCCGTTGCCGATGACGCAGGACTTGCCCGGGTGGAGGATGCCGGCAGGGATGAGGTGGAGCACGGTCTTCTCGCCGTCGACCACCAGCGTGTGCCCGGCGTTGTTGCCACCCTGGAAGCGGACCACCACGTCGGCATGGGAGGTGAGCAGGTCGACGATCTTCCCCTTGCCCTCGTCGCCCCACTGGGCTCCGACGACCACGACGTTCGGCATGCGGCGAGCTCCTGTCTTCGGGTGGCAACCACCGGCAGGGCCTGCCCGGCGAGCGCGCCTCGGGCGCGCAAACAGGGCGGAATCTACCAGCAGCCGCGCGGGGGCGCTAGCGACGCCTTGCCGCTCTGCCGCCCCTCTTGCGGGGAGCGCCGCCCTGGCCGTTCCGCTCCAGCGCCTGGGTGGCGAACTCCAGGTCGATGCCGAAGCCGATGGCCGGTCCGGGGCGGCCGAAGCGCCCCAGCAGCTCGTCGTAGCGGCCGCCTGCGGCCACCGCCGCCCCGGCGCCCGGGGCGTACCCGGCGAAGGTGAGGCCGGTGTAGTAGCCGAGCCCGCGCGCCTCGCCGAGGTCGACCGCCACCTCGCCCAGCCCCTGCCGCGTGGCCAGCTTGAGTGCCGCCTCGACCTCGGCCAGCGCCGGCGCGCAGGCCGGCACCGCCTTGGCGAAGGCCCGCGCCCGCTGCAGCGCCCCGTCGCCGTAGAGCCCGGCCAGCCCCGGCAGGGCGGCACGGGCCGCCGGTCGGCCGCGCCCCGACGAGGCCAGGCGCGCCAGCACCCCCTCGTCCTTGCGGGAGAGGGCGTCCCAGGCCTCGGCGTGCGCCCGCTTCGGAAGGCCGGCCGCCACGATGGCGGCCGCGGCGAAGCGGGCGTGGCCCACCTCGATGACGGCGTGGCCGAGGCCGACCTTGCCGAGCGCCCGGGAGAGCACCACCAGCGCCTCGGCGTCCTGCTTCGGCCCGCCGACCCCCAGCAGCTCGACGCCGGCCTGGTAGACCTCGCGAGGCCGACCGGCCCGCGACTCGCGCGCCCGCAGCACCGGCCCGTCGTAGCAGAGCCGCGCCGGCGACGGCAGGGCGTCGGGGCGGGCCGCGTAGAGCCGCGCGATCTGCGGCGTGATGTCGGGGCGGATGGCCACCACCTCGCCCGAGCCCGGCTCGACGAACTTCATGACGTCGGCCAGCGCCGCCGCCGAGAGCCCGCGCTCCACCACGTCGAGCCGCTCCAGCGTCGGCAGGAAGAGCCGGCGGTAGCCGAAGCTGGCGAAGACCTGCTGCAGCCGCCCGGAGAGCTCGGCCAGGTGGGCCGAGTGGTCGGGGAGCAGGTCGCGCAGGCCGGTGGGGAGCGAGAGGTCGAGCATGGGTCCCTTCGGGGCGGCTAGAGGGTGATGACCTGCACGGTCCGGACGTGCGGCAGGGCCTTGACCCGGGCCAGCACCTCGGCGGTGGGGGTCGAGTCGATGTTGAGGAAGGCGAAGGCGCTGGACCGGTCCTCGGTGCGCGAGAGCGAGATGCGGGCGATGTTGACGCCGGCGGCGCCGAGCGTGGTGCCGAGGTTGCCGACCACCCCGGGGGCGTCGTCGTTCTCGCAGAGCAGCACCGTCCCCTCCGGGACCGCCTCGAGCCGGAAGGCCCCGAGCCGGACCAGCCGGGCCTCGGCCTTGCCGTAGACGGTGCCGGACACGCTGGCCTCGCCCCCCTGCCCCCGCACCGTGACGGTGAGCAGCCCGGCGTAGTCCTGCGGCGAGGTCACCCGCTCCTCGCGCAGCGTCAGCCCGCGCTCGCGGGCCACCTCGGGCGCGCTCACCTCGTTGACCGGCGTCTCGCTGGAGTGGCGCAGCAGGCCGACCAGCACGTGGCTGGCCAGCGGGCGGGCCGGCGCCCCGGCCAGGTCGCCAGCCAGCGTCACCACCACCTCGGTCGGACCGGCCGGCGCCAGCTGCCCGGCCAGGGCCCCGAGCTTCTCGGCCAGCGGCAGGTAGGGGCCGAGCTGGGCCAGCACCTCGGCCGGGAGGCTCGGCACGTTGACGGCGTTCTTGACGACGCCCGCGGTCAGGTAGGCGGCCAGCTGCTCGGCCACCGCGATGGCCACCGCCACCTGCGCCTCCTCGGTCGAGGCGCCCAGGTGCGGCGTCAAGACCACGTTGTCGAGCTTGAGCAGCGGGTGGTCGGCCGCGGGCGGCTCCTGCTCGAAGACGTCGAGCGCCGCGCCGCCGAGGCGGCCGGAGGCCAGCGCCGCCGCCAGGGCCTGTTCGTCGACGATGCCGCCGCGGGCGCAGTTGATGAGGAGCGCCCCGGGCTTCAGGAGCGACAGGGTGGCGGCGTTGACCATGTGCCGGGTCTTGTCGGTCAGCGGGACGTGCAGGGAGATGACGTCGGCCTCTCCCCAGAGCGCCTCGAGGGCCACCAGCCGGACCCCGAGCTTGGCGGCCGCCTCGGGCGAGATGAAGGGGTCGAAGGCGATCACCTTCATCTTCAGCCCCAGGCAGCGGTCGACCAGGACCGAGCCGATGTTGCCGATGCCGACCACGCCGAGGGTCTTGCCGGCCAGCTCGTGCCCCTGGAACTTCTTCTTCTCCCACTTGCCGGCCTTGACGCTGGCGGTGGCCGCGGCCACATGGCGGGAGAGCGAGAGCATCATGGCCAGCGCCAGCTCCGCCACCGTGGTGGCCGAGCCGCCCGGGGTGTTCATCACCACCACGCCCTTGCGGGTGGCGGCCGGCAGGTCGACGTTGTCGACGCCGACGCCGGCCCGACCGACCACGCGCAGCCGGGTGGCCGCCTCCAGCACCTGGGCGGTCACCTTGGTGGCGCTGCGCACCGCCAGCCCCTCGTACTGGCCGATGATGGCCAGCAGCGCGTCCGGCTTGAGCCCGACCTTGACGTCGACCTCGAGCCCCGCGTCGCGGAGGATGGTGACGGCTTCGGGGGACAGGTCGTCGGCGACGAGGACACGGGTCATGGTGCGCTCTCCTCAAGGGTACGGCGGCGTGACGGATCGACAGCCCTAACCGGCCGGGTGAGCTGGCGCACGGAGCCCGGCCAGGACCATGGCGACCAGCTGGCCCTTGACCGCGTCGATCTGCTCCTCGGCCGGGCGCTCGGGCCGGACCAGCCCGACCACCAGGCCGGTGACGGTCATCTCCAGCGCCCCGAGGATGCCGGTCGCGGCCACCACCGGCTCCAGGTCGCGGCGCAGCTCGCCGGCCTCCTGCCCCGTCTTGACGACGTCGGCGATGATCCGGACGGCGCTGAAGAAGGTCTCCGGGGTCGAGCCGGAGCGGAGCACCCGGGGGGTGCGCGCCACCTCGAGGATCAGCACCCGCACCGCGGTCGGGGCGGTCTTGAAGACATCGAGGACGAAGCCGATCACGCCGGAGATCTTCTCCCCGGCGCCGCCCGGCCCCTCCTGGATCGCCTTGAGCGCCGCCAGCAGGATGGCCCACTGCTCGGCGAAGACGCTCTCCAGCAGCTCGTCCTTGTTCTGGAAGTAGTGGTAGACGAGCCCGTAGGCCACCCCGGCGGCGCGCGCCACGTCGGCGATGCGGCAGCCGTGGTAGCCCTTCTCGGCGAAGACCCGGACCGCGGCGTGGAGGATGGCGCGGCGCTTCTCCGGCTCCGGCGCATCGGGCGGGAGTCGGCGCGGCGAGGCTCGAGTCGAGCGGGGGGAAGTCAGGGTGGCTCCAGGCGGACTTGCGCCGTTTGTAGCAGAAGGTCCGCCGAGCCGGAAGCGGGCGACCCGGCATGGCCAGGCGGTTCGCTCAGTTGAAGCGGGTGCCCCCGACCTTGCCGATGTCGAGATCGACCTTGAAGCTGGGGATGCCACCGCAGTCGTTGATCCCGACCGCGACCCGGAGCTTGAAGCAGCGGCAGGGTGAGTCCCACTGGGCCCAGCCGGACTGCTGCTGGAGGTGCCACGGGCTGATGGTGCGGGGCGGTGCGCCGGCCTGGCAGGAGCCGACGTCGGTGGTCCGGGCCGGCACCAGCACGTCGTAGCCGAAGCTGGCCGGGCCGATCCTGAACTTGGCCCCGAGCGTGGCCGAGGCCAGCGCCTCGGAGCCGCTGCCGCCGGCGCTCGCCTGGTCGAGCGGCCGGATCGAGATGGGCCGGGCGTCGAAGAGCGTGTCGACGCCGGCCCCCATGCGCCCCGAGCCGCCCGGGCCGAAGGCCAGCAGGCCACCATGCAGGCCGTCGCCGCGGCCGTCCTCGACGCTGAGCCTGAGGCGCAGCGCCGAGAAGCGGTCGAGCCAGGAGGCGTGGGGCGGCTGCGGGGCCGCGTCCATCCGGCCGGCCGTCCAGAAGCGCACGTCGGCCTCGCCGGTCACGAAGCCGCGCGAGGCGGCCGCGGTCACGTAGCCCTCGGCCAGCTTGCCCCGGCCGAGATCGAACTCCTGCCCCACCTCGCCGCGCAGCAGCAGCGCCTCCGGCGAGTGGAGCCAGGAGGCGAGCGCCACCCGGAGCTGGTTGGAGCGGCCGGGCGGTGCCGCCGCCGCGTAGCGCGGCGCCACGAAGGCGGCGTCGGCCAGCGCGGGCGTGGCGGCGGCGCGGTCCCAGTCGTCGTAGCCGAAGGCCGGCAGGGCCCCGCCCACCACCGGGCTGGTGGTCAGCAACTCGATGCGCGGCTCCAGCAGGTGGCGCCAGGCGCCGTAGCGGCGCCCCACCAGCGTCGAGAGCTGGGCCCCGCCCACCCACCAGGCGTTGGCGCGAGAGGCCCGCGCCGCGTCGAAGGCATAGCCGAGCGCCACGCCCCTCACCCAGGGTGTGAGTGAGAGCCAGCCGAGCTGCAGCGGCGCGGCCAGCTCGGCCCGGGTGTCGAGCCGCGTGACCGCGAGCCGCTCGCCAGGCTGCCAGCGCCCGTCCAGCTCCAGCCCGTCGGCCTGGTTGCGGACCCAGCCGCGATCGGCCGGTCCCACGCCGTCGACCCCGCCGTCGGAGGTGACGCCGTGGAGCGGGGCGTAGCGCGCCAGCCCGGCGCGCCCGGAGAGCAGCAGCGGCCCACCCAGCGACACCGGGGCCAGGGTGGCCGCCAGGCCTGGCCAGCGCTGGAAGCCGGGGAGCGCCGCCCCGAAGAGCCCGTTGTCGATCCTGCTGAGCGAGCCGTTGCTCGCCACCGGCTGGAGCCAGCCGGCGCTCAGCTCCAGCGCCACCGACCCGGTCCGGTGCGCCAGCAGCAGCGCCGAGCGGCGCGAGGTCGCCTCGCGGATCCGGAGGTCAGAGTTGAAGTCGCGGACGTAGAGCGGGTCGCCCACCAGGTCGAGGTGGAGCCGCAGCGCAGTCTCCTCGGTGAAGCGCTGGGCCCAGTCGCCGCGCACCGCGTAGCGCAGCCCGGAGGCCCCCACCACCCCGGCCGCGGGGACCGCCTCGTCATCGAGGTCCTCCTGCAGCTCGAGCCCGAGCACCACCCCGGCCTCCTCGGCCGGTGCCCAGCGCGCCTCGGTGGCCAGGCCCGGACCCCGCACCGAGGCGTTGCCGCCGCGCACCTTGGCGGCCGCCTGCCCGAAGGCGTAGACCGGCGTCAACGTCAGGTCGGCCGTCGGTCCGAGGGTGAGGAAGACCGGCTGCCCAATCGTCCAGCCGGTCGGGCCGGTCGAGGTGAGCTGGGGGACCAGCAGGCCGGAGACGCGGGGCGCCAGCGGCACCGTCAACCAGGGGAGCGTCATCACCGGGACGGGCGTGTCGATGAAGAGGAAGCGCGGCGTGACGTAGAGCACCGGCCACTCCAGCCTCGCCTCCTGGCCGGGGCGGATCGTCGAGGTGCGGGCGCGGAGCTCCCACGAGGGGGCCCCGTCGTCCGGGCAGTCGCAGAGCGAGAGGCGCGCCTCCTCGAGCACCAGCCGCCCGTCGCCCTCGCTGGCGGCCAGGCGCCCCGAGGCGCGCAGCGAGTTGGGGCCACAGCGGGCCGCCTCCTCCACCGTGGTGGTGCCCCCGAGGTCGGTCGGCTTGAGCTTGTAGTAGGCGACCACCTGCCGGGCCTCGATCGGGCCGTCGATGAAGGCGTGGACCTCCTCGGCTGAGAGCACCCGGGTCGAGTCGACCAGCAGGACGCCGCCGCTGGCGGTCACCTCGCCGCTGCGCGGGTCGTAGCTGGCCCGGCCGGCGCGCAGGGTCACGGCGCCGCGCCGGATCACCACCGCCCCCTCCAGCCGGTAGGTGCCGGTGGCGACGTCGAAGGAGGCGGTGCTGGCCTCGACCTGGGCGTCCCCGCCGTCGGCGGGCGGTGGCGCCGTCGCGGCCAGGAGCCCGGCCGTGGCCAGGGCGACGAGGATGGGCACCCCGGGACTCTACTGCTTCGCCGCCGGCTCCGTCGCCTGCTCCGCGTCGGCAGCCGGCGCCTCGCCCTCGGGCTTCTCGTCGGGAGCCACCACCAGCCCCTGGGCGTTGTCCTGGTCGACGTTGGCGGCACCCCTGGCGGGCGGGCTGTCGCCCGCCGCGGCGGCGCCGGCTTCGGCCGGGGGCCGCTCGAAGTCGATGGCGAGCAGGTCACCCTCCACCTTCTGCTGGTAGGGGACCCGCTTCTTGAGCTTGATGTCGACCACGTAGGAGGTCCCCTTCTTGCTCGGCGTGATCATGGCGATGGCCGAGGGGAAGAAGGAGGTGTCGAGCGGGCGGGTGTCGTTCCGCCGGGTGCTCCTGGTGTTCTCCACCTCGACCCGCACCACGTCGTCACCGACGTCGGTGATGGTGAAGCGGGGGGTGGCGCTGGTCTTCACGAAGACGCGCGACACGGTCGGCAGCTGCTTGAAGCCGACCGCCTGCAGCCTGGCCGGTGGGGCTGGCGCCGCCGAGGCGGCCGCTGCCCGGGTCTCGGCCTGGGTCGGGGCCGGCTCCGGCTCGACGGCCCTGGCCGGGGCCGGCTCGGGCGCCACGGGCCGGACCGGAGCCCGCTCCGGCTCGACCGCCTTGACTGGCGCGGCCACGGCCACCTCGGCCGCCGCCGCCGCGGGTTGCGCCGCGGGTTGCGCTGCGGGTTGCGCTGCGGGTTGCGCCGCCGGTTGCGTCGCGGGCTGCGCCGCGGCCGCCTGCTTCGGCTCGCTGGCCTCGGCTGCCGCCTTGGCCCTGATCTCGGCGCTGCGCGCCTCGGCCACGGCCCGCGCCGCCTCCTCATCCACCGCCTTCTCCGCGGCGGCCTGCTCGGCCTCCCGGGCCTTGGCCTCCTGCTCGAGCCGGGCCTGCGCCTCGCGCTCCTTGGCGCTCTGGCGGGCCTGCTCGCGGGCCTCGGCCTCGCGCTGCTCCCTGGCGAGCGCCTCCTTCCTGGCCGCGTCGTCCGCCTCGCGCGCGGCAAGCGCGGCCGCCGCAGCGGCGCTGGCAGCGGCGCTGGCCGCGGCGCTCGGCGTGGCGTCGGCGGCCGGCGGGGTC